>CAYRQB010000152.1:0-13622 GCA_964426025.1 uncultured Heliomicrobium sp. | reverse complement strand
GCGGGCGGTGGACTCGGTGGCATTGCACTTGCCGCAATGCTTGGTGAAGAAAACGCGCTCGCTCAAAGCGGCAAAATTTCACCGCTTCATCATCCCGCCAAAGCCAAACGCGTCGTGCAATTTTTCATGGCGGGCGCGGCCAGCCATCTTGATTTGTTCGATTACAAACCTGAACTCATCAAACGACACGGGGAACCGAGCGATTTCGGCGAATATGTCGAAGCCTTTCAGGACGGCCTCGGCCCGTGGCTCAAACCTGTTTGGGAATTCAAGCCGTATGGCAAAAGCGGCAAGCTGCTCGGCGCGCCCGTTGCCGCGCTCGGCTCGGTCGTGGACGACATTGCCTTCGTGCACAATATGGTCAGCAAATCGGGCGTACACAGCACGGCGACGCTGCTGCAATCCACGGGCTTTTTGTTGCCGGGCTTTCCGGGCGCGGGCTGCTGGGTGAGCTATGGTCTCGGTTCGATGAACAACAACCTGCCGACCTTTGTGGTGTTGCCCGATCATCGCGGCTTCCCCTCGAACGGCGTGAAGAATTGGGATGCGGCGTTCCTGCCCGCTGAACACAGCGGCACGGTGATTTATCCGGGTCGGGAAGCGCCCGTGGCCGATCTGTTCCCGCATAAAACAGGCAGCTACATAACATCTGAAAGCGAAGCTGCGACGCAGAAGTTACTAGCCGAAATCAATCGTTCGCACGCGGCCACACGGGAGGGCGATCAGCGACTTGATGGTCGCATTCGCAGCTATGAACTCGCCGCCAAAATGCAGCTCGCCGCGCCCGAAGCATTGAACCTGAAAGCCGAGCCGGAGCATGTGCTGAAGCTTTATGGTTTGGATCGCGGCCCGCAGGACTGGGCTAAAACCATCAACGACGAAGAAGAGACTTATTACTTCGCGCAAAAATGTCTGGCGGCGCGGCGACTGCTGGAACGCGGCGTGCGCTTCGTGCAGGTGTGGAGCGGCAACGACAACAGCTTCCCGCGCCGCAATTGGGATTCACACGAAAACATCAAACAGGATCACGGCCCGTTAGCAACGGGAATGGCGCGCGGTTGTGCAGCATTCATTCAGGATTTGAAACAGCGCGGCCTGCTGGAAGACACAGTGATTTTATGGACGACGGAATTTGGCCGCATGCCGTCGAGTCAGGGCGGCACGGGCCGCGATCACAATCCGTTTTGCTTCACGAACTGGCTGTGTGGCGGCGGCATCAAAGGCGGCATCAGCTATGGCGAGAGCGATGAATTCGGTTACAAACCGCTGGATCGCAAAAACCCGACCGAAGTCTATGACATTAACGCGACGATCCTGCATTTGCTCGGCATAGATCACGAACGCCTGAGTTTTTATCATAACGGTATCCAACGCCGCCTGACTGACGTACATGGCCACGTCATCAAACCGCTGCTGGCCTGAGAGCTGAACATAATTTGTCGGCGTCACAAAACCGGGCCGACTCGCCAGGGAACGAATTCCTTATGGCCGAGCAATTCGCTTTTGGTTTTTTCTCCCGAAGCCACGCGCCGAATCAGATCGTAAATTTTCTGGCCGACTTCCTGAATCGTTTCCTTCCCTTCCACGATGGTTCCGGCGTTGATGTCAATGTTGTCTTCCATGACCGAAGCGATGCGCGAATTCGAGGCGATCTTGATGACCGGCACGACCGGAAATCCGATGGCCGAACCGCGACCGGTGGTGAAGACGATCATGTTCGCGCCGCCCGCCGCTATGCCGGTCAGCGAAACCGGATCGTAACCGGGCGTGTTCATCAACACGAAACCTTTGCGATCAATTCGTTCGGCGTAAGCGTACACGCCTGTCAGCGCGGTCGTTCCGCCTTTGGCCACGCCTCCCAAAGATTTTTCGGCGACGTTGGTGATTCCGCCGGCTTTGTTGCCTGGCGAAGGATTGTCGTCCCATTTGCCGCCGAACCGGCTCAGGTATTCGCGATACCAGTTCACCACGTCAATGACTTTGCGTCCTGTGGCTTCGTCAATCGCCCGACGCGTCAACAAATGCTCGGCTCCCATGCATTCGGGGATTTCGGCCAGCACTGAAGTTCCGCCCGAACGAACCAGCAAGTCGCTGCAATAACCAACCGCGGGGTTGGCGGAAATTCCAGAAAAAGCGTCCGATCCGCCGCAGTTCGTGCCGAGCAGAACTTTGCCCAGCGGCTGTTCGGTTCGCTTCATCTTCTGACATTCCTTGATCAGTTCTTCGACCTGACGAATGCCGCCTTCAATGGTCTTCAGCGTGCCGCCGGTTGATTGCATTTCCAAACCGACAATCAGTTTGCCTTTGCGAAATGTCTGCTGGCCTAGCTGTGTCGTGCCCAAATACTTCGACATCTGATTCACTTCGCAACCCAGACTGACCATCAGCACCGCGCCGACGTTCGGGTGATAAATCATTCCGGCGATCGTGCGTTCCAATTGCCAGGTGTCTTCGCCCTGCGAATGGCCGCAACCTTCCTGATGCGGAATGGCTACGACGCCGTCTACCCCGTGAGTTTCATATTTGACATGGCGCATTCGCTCGGCGATTTCAGAGGCAACGTGGCTGGAACAATTTGAAGTAGCGATGACAGCGATGTAATTGCGAGTGCCGACATCGCCGTTTTCGCGCTCATAACCCATGAAAACTGGAACCTGCTCCGGCGGGAAAAATTCCGTGGACGGGGTTCGAGTCGCGTACTCGTATTCGCGTCCGGCGCTGAAATCCGGCGCGGTGTTGTGAGTATGAATCCACTCTCCTGCCGCGATGTCGCGCGTGGCGTTCGCGATGAATTCACCGTACTTGATGATGGGCGAACCGTTCGGGATTGGTTGCAACGCCAGCTTGTGACCGGGTGAAATCGCTTCGCGCACTTCTATCCTGCGCCCGTTTACTTCGATTACGTCGCCCGCCGACAATTGGGTTCGCACCACGCCGACATTATCGTTTTCTCTGAGCGCCAGCACTGGTCTGGGCGACGATCCGTTTTGATTTGCCGATGTTTCGCTGTTCTTCATATTGAAATCTCCGTACCATATTTATCCTGAATAATGGGAAGGTGTTACAGATTGCCTGTGCTTGCATCAATCTGAATATAAAACCTGTCAGGAATTTGCTTGCGATTGTCGCACCGACATCGTTCATTACCAAACCGGTCGGGCCAGTTCCGACAAATTCAGTTTGATTTCGGTTCAACTTTCTTGCCCTAAGGTTTCAGTCGGTGTATAACCCGAAACCAATCTTCAGCCAATTTTGCAACACAGGTCAATTTTGTCACGATTGAAAAAAACCGTTTTGTATCGAGTATGCTCTATTCAATTTGGATTGACCTTAATGCCAACCGGCAAGGCGGACTTTGAAGATAGTTGCCGGCAATCAAGTTAATCGCTCATTACGAAGCTATCATTTCACGAAGGCTGACGCCTGCGTGTTTTTCAGAAGGGAGTATTCCAGGTGGAATATCGAAAGTTTGTGAAAATTTGGGGACTGACATTATTGTTGTTCGGATGCCTGACAGCATTGAATCCGAATCCGCAAGCCCAGCAAACTGGCAAGCTCGCCGATTGGTTGACCGATGGCGGAAACGTCGAACGGACAGCCTGGCAACAGAACGAAACCATACTCAGCGCCAGCAGCGTCAAGAACATGAAGCTGTTGTGGAAAACCAAACTCGATAACGAACCGCGCCAGATGCACAACCTGTTGCCTGCGCTGATCGCCGGTCGAGTAAATACCGACAAGGGACCGAAGCAAATCGTTCTGGTGACCGGCGTCAGCGACAACCTTTACGGATTGGATGCCGAAAATGGCGAGTTGTTGTGGAAGCATCACTTTGAAACCGACTGGGTTCCTCCCGCTGGCGGTGGCAGAGGCGCTGGCATTCTGTGTCCCGGCGGCATAACAGCGACGCCAGTGATTGGCCCAACGGATACTCCGGGCAAATACATCGTTTACGCTGCTGCCTGGGATGGAACTTTGCGGCGTTTGGATTTGGCTACTGGAAAAGAAATCAAACCGCCTGCGAAGTTCATGCCGCCCAACGGCAAACCATACGCGTTGAACCTGTACAACAATGCGATTTATGTTCACACGGCTCAGGGCTGCGGCGGAAATCCGAACATGGTTTACATATACGATCTGGCCACAGACAAAGTCGGTTCGTGGGGACCGGCGGGCGGAGGAATGTGGGGGCGAACAGGCGGCGCGATTGACAGCAAGGGCGTCATGTACACCGGCACAGGTGACGGTCCATGGAATCCTGAAAATGGGGTTTACGGCAACGGCATCATCGGCGTTAAGCAAGACCCCGTCACCAAAGCCGGAAAGCTGGTGGATTATTACGGTCCGTCAAACGCCGAATGGTTGTGGAAACGCGATCTGGACATGCAGGTCTCTTGCGCAATCTTCCCATACAAAGGCAAAGAGTTGATGGTGGACGCCGGGAAGGAATGCGTCGTTTATTTGATGGACACTGAATCCATAGGCGGCGACGATCATCGCACTCCGCTTCACCGCACGCCTCTGATTTGCAATGAAGAGGTCAATTTCGCTTCGGCTGGCATTTGGGGATCAATGGCCAGTTGGGAAGACGCCAAAGGAACGCGCTGGGTGCTGACGCCTTTCTGGGGGCCTAAGCATTCCAAATTCAAAGCGCCGATTGAACACGGCACGGTCAAATACGGAGCGATTGCCGCTTTCAAAGTTCAAGACAAAGGCGGAAAGTATTGGCTTGAGCCGGCCTGGATTTCGCGAGACATGAATCGCGCCGAACCGCCTGTCATCGCCAACGGCGTCATCTTCGCTTATGGCAGCGGCGAAGACACCGACCAGGCTGCCTTCGACATCGGACTGGCTTATAACCACGACGCCAGATACCGCATCAGCAATTCAACCAAAGCCGTGCTTTACGCGCTGGACGCGCAAACCGGCAAGGAGTTGTGGAACAGTGGCGATCAAATCGCTTCGTGGAGTCATTGGGGCGGATTGTCCGTCGCCAACGGTCGCGTTTACATCAACACATTCGACGGCATGCAATATTGCTTTGGCATCAAAAACGGCGCCGACCAATCCGCGATGAAAGGAGAACAGAAATGAAAAGACTCATTGCTGCATTCATCTTTTGTTTTGCTTTGACGGGCGCGGCCTTTGCTCAGCGCACCGGGTTGGATTGGATGACGGACAATTCCGATGCTCAACGCTCGGCCTGGATTCGCACCGACAGCAAAATCAGAACAGATACTGTGAAAGCTCCTGACTTTCAGTTCCTGTGGAAGGTGAAAGTCAAAAATGCGCCGAAAGGGATGAACAACCTGACTCCGCCATCCGCGCTTGATCGTCTGATCGGCTATCGCGGCTTCCGCATGCTCGGTTTTTTTGCGGGCAGTTCCAACAACCTTTACACGATTGACACTGATCTGGGGCGGATGGAATGGGAAAAGACTTTGCAGGTGGCTCCTTCGACAACGCCGAGCACAATCGCCTGCCCCGGCGGCATGACCACCGGTGTAGCGCGTCCGGCGTTGTTTGCAATTCCGCCCGCGCCGACGACTGACGTGGTGCGAAGCGGGCGCAACACTCCGGCCAAAAGCGCCGTCGGCGACCCGGGTCTGGGCGCGGTCACCTTGGCAAACGTTCGTCCCAATCCGCCAAGACCTGCTGCCGCTCCCGAACCCAACCCTATGTTGGTGCAACAACGCCGCGTCAATCAGGCCAATCCGCCGGGCGGGCAATTGGGCGCGGGACCGTTTTTGGTTTACGCGCTGGCCAGCGACGGCAAACTGCATTCAATGCATTTGTCCAACGGAGCGGATTATCAACCGCCTGCTCAATTCATTCCGCCGAACGCCAACGCCACAGGCCTGTTCGTCGGCGATGAGTTCGCTTATGTCGTGACGCAAAACGGTTGCAACGGCGCGCCCAACGGCGTTTGGGCGATGAACCTGCTCGACAAGAAAGTCGTTTCGTTCAAGGCCAACGTGGTCGGAGCGACGGGAATGGCCTTCGATGCCGAAGGCACGCTTTATATAGTTACGGGCAGCGGCGGCGAAAATCCGAATTCGGTGATCGCGCTCGACGGCAAAACACTGTCGGTCAAGTCTTCGTTTTCAGCCGGAGCGCAGGAATTTTCCGCTTCGCCTGTGATCTTCGCCCACAAAGGCAAAACCTTGATTGCCACGACAACCAAAGACGGACGCGTGCATATTTTTGACAGCGCTGATTTGAGCAAGCCGTTGACGGCTTCGAGCGCGACGGTCAAGGAAGCAGATTTTGCGCCGGGCGCACTGGCAAGTTGGCAGAGTCTGGACGGAACGCGCTGGATTCTTTCCGGCGCAACTAAATCGCAAGCCTCGCAACTGGGCTTTAAGTCAACGAACGGCGCAGTTCTCAAAGGCGCGGTCATTGCCTGGAAACTGGTTGAGGAAAACGGTTCGTTCACACTGCAACCGGGTTGGGCTTCGCGGAATCTGGTCGCTCCGCTAACGCCGACAATCATCAATGGCGTTGTGTTCGCAACTTCAAGCGGTCAGTTCCAATCGAATGACGCAAAAATCACTACCGCTCAAAGAGCCTTGCGCTCTGGCCGCGCCGTGCTTTACGCGCTTGACGGCGTGACGGGCAAAGAGCTTTGGAACAGCGGCACGACAATTACGTCATTCGCGACCAGCGGCGCGCTGTCTGGCGGAATGAGCCAGATTTATGTGACTACCTACGACGGTACGATTTACACCTTCGGGTTCCCAATGGAGCATTGATCTGATTACGGCAGTCTGGTTTTCCCAAACTGCCGTTTTTTGTGGCCTAAAATTCAGGGCAGATTTTTCAATCTGCCCTGTGCATAACTGCAAACCGATCTCTCTTCGACCAAATCCGCAAACAGGAGAACAGTAATGTCGCCCATTTCCCGAAGGTATTTTATGTTCGGAACGCTGCTGACTGGCGCGCTTCCCCGCCCCTCCATCGCTTCGCTCAAACGATTGGGCTATCAATCGCCGAACGAAAAACTCAACATCGCAGGCATCGGCGCGGGCGGGCAACCGCTCAGCGATATGCGCCAATGTCAGGGCGAAAACCTCGTCGCGCTCGCCGATGTGGATTGGAAGCGGGCTGAACAAGGCTTCAAAACATTCGAGAAGGCGACGCGCTACAAAGACTTCCGACAGATGCTCGACAAAGAGGGCAAGAACATTGACGCCGTAGTCATCGGCACGCCCGATCATATGCACGCATATGCCGCGCTGGCCTGTATGCAAGCGGGCAAGAGCGTGTATGTCGAGAAACCGTTGACCCGCACGCCGTGGGAAGCACGGTTGCTCACGCAAGCAGCGGAGAAATACAAAGTCGCCACGCAAATGGGTAATCAGGGCTATTCGCACGATGCAACGCGAGTGGCCTGTGAAATTTTCTGGTCAGGCGAAATCGGCGAAGTCCGCGAAGTGCACGCCTGGACGGGCCGCGCGAGCTGGCCGCAGGAGATGACCAAAATACCGGCGGAAACAAAACCGCCGGATACACTCGATTGGGAATTATGGCTCGGCACAGCGGCGGCGCGCCCATTCACAGCGGGTGATGAAGATTATAAGAAACATATCGCCGAACGTGATGCACGGCGTCCGCGTTTGACGGGCGGTGGCGGCGGCGCGGCTCCTGCTGGCCCACCTCCGGGCGGCGGCGGTGGCGGCGGGTTTGGCGGCAACAATGATTTCGGTTTCTATCTGCCGTTCAACTGGCGCGCATTTTACGATTTCGGCAGCGGCTTGATAGGCGATTGGGGTGTGCATATTCTCGGCCCCGCGAATTGGGCGTTGCAGTTGCATCCGAAACATCTCATCAGCGTCGAATGCATCAAGAAAAACACCTTGCCGCCATTCACCTTCCCGGATGAATTAACGATCAAATACGAATTCGGCGCACGCGGCAGCATGCCGCCCGTGACCGTGTATTGGTATCACTCGCTGAGCGGCGATGCTTATTTGCCGCCGGGTATGTCGGTCGAACAGGCACGCAAGATTTCCGGCAAAGGCCCGCAGGTCGGCCCGGCAGGCGGCGGCTTTGGCGGCGGGGGCAGACCTCCCGGCGCGACTCCCGCAGGCGGCGCACCACAAGGCCCTCCAGCAGGAATGCCACGTCCGCCACAAGGCAGCGGGTACAACAGCATCTTTGTTGGCGCGAAAGGCTATCTCGGCACGAGCGGGCGCGGCGAAGGCGTCGGTTTGTTGCCCGGTGAAAGATGGGCTGAATACAAGTTGCCCGCCGAATATTTGTCGCGCGCGCCGGGTGCCAGCACTGGCAGCAACCACGCCGCGCATGTCCGCGATTGGATTCGCGCGTGCAAAGGCGGCGCGCCCGCCTGTTCCAACTTCAGCATTGCCGGGCCGTACACTGAATGGCTCGTACTCGGCGCAATTGCCGCGCGCGTCGAAGGCAAGCTGCAGTGGGACAATGCCAAAGGCGAGATCACGAACAACAAGGAAGCTAACAAGCTCGTGCGCCCGTTGTATCGCAAGGGCTGGGAAGTCAAGTTATGAATTGACTTCCACGAAGCCATACGAAAAAACACGAACAGGAATTTAGACATGATTGACAGGATGGACAGGATGGTTAAGGAATGGAACCGAAATAAGTGTTCCCCTGGAAAACCGTAGCGCACTCCTGCCAAGGTTGCGCTGCTTCTCAATCAGCCTTCTTGAGAACCGGCGCAACCTTGGCAGGATGGCGCTACTACTTTGGGCGATTCCATCAATTGGTGGAGTTATTTCCGCTCCTGTCCTAAGTAGGAAAAGTTAATCCTGAAAATCCTGTGAATTCTGTCAAAAAACTTCGTGCGACTTCGTGGAAGAAATGTCTTCATCGAAAGGAACCTCAATGAATTTCACCCGAAGAGAATTCAATAAACTCGCGCTGACGGCGTTGCCTGCCAGCACTTTGATCACACCCGCCTTCGCCAAACCAAATTCCAAATTCGGCGGCGTGCAAATCGGCATCATCGCACCGTACAGCTTTCGCGGAATGCCGTCGGGCGCTGATGACCTGCTGAAATATCTGGTGCAACTCGACATCAACTCGGTCGAGCTGCAAGCTGAACCGGTTGAAGCTTATGCCGGAGCGCCTGCGCAAAGTCGCGGCCCCGGTGGCTCGCCGCCCGCCCCAGGAGGTCAAGGTCGTCTGCCCGGAGCCGGAGGCCCGCCGCCCGCAGCGCCACCGGCTGCGGCTGGAGGCCGTCCGCCAATGTCGCCCGAACAGCAAGCGGCGATGCGCGCACGCGCTGAAGATTTGCGCAAATGGCGACTGTCAGTTTCGATGGATAAATACAAGGAGCTGCGCAAAAAATACGACGATGCAGGAGTCACTATTCACATCGTCAAATTCGGATTGAATACCAACATGTCGCCCGAAGAAATTGATTACTGCTTCAATGTGGCGAAGGTGCTCGGTTGCAAAGCCATCACCTGTGAACCGCCGCTCAGCCAGACGAAACAACTCGGCGAATATGCGGCGAAGCATCAGATCATGCTCGGCTTTCACGGACACTCGAATATGACCAGCGAAGAAGCATTTGCCAAGCCTGCGAGTTGGGAAACCGCGATGTCGCATTCCAAATTCAACGGCTGCAACATTGACGTAGGCCACTTCACCGCAGGCAATGGCTTCTCGCCCGCTGAGTTCATCAAGAAGTATCACAACCGCATCACGAACCTGCACCTGAAGGATCGCAAGATCAATCAAGGCCCGAATATGCCGTGGGGACAGGGCGACACCAAAATCAAAGACGTACTGCAATTGATGAAGAAAGAAAAGTACACTTTTCCCGCCTGCATCGAATTGGAGTATCCCGTTCCGCAAGGTTCCGATGTGATGAAGGAACTGGCCAAATGCGTTGAGTATTGCAAAGACGCTCTGGCTTAGTTGATATTTTTCCGCGAAGTCACACGAAGATTGAAAAAGAAAAACTGAGTCTCTGATTTTCAACTCCGCTTTCTTTGTGTGTCTTTGCGGAGTTGATTTTCTCGAACCGAAATTCTGATCAATGAAAACAGTTGTTATGTCTTTACGCCTGAATTTTCGTCACAACCGTTTGTGGCGTGTAGTCTTGATTGTCGCGGCCTTCGCGATATTTGTTGGCAATCTTTGGCAACAGCCATCCGCTGGCCAGTCGCGCCCGATGCCTGATGGTCCCGGCAAAGCTGAAACTCAAAAGTTTTGCTCTACCTGTCACGATTTGGACAAATCGCTTTCGCTCAAACAGGATCGCGCGGGTTGGCAACGAACGGTTGAAAAGATGGTCGCTTTCGGAATGAAAACCAAAGATGAAGAGATCAACATCGTTATTGATTATTTGACGCGTAGTTATCCGGCTGACGACGTACCGCGACTGAAAGTCAACAGCGCCGATGCGATAGAGTTTGAAAGCATTTTGTCGCTGAAACGTTCTGAGGCCGCAGCCGTCATCAAATACCGAGATAAAAACGGCCCGTTCAAATCCATCGAGGATTTGAAAAAAGCTCCGGGCATTGACCCTGCCAAGATCGAAGCGAAGAAGGATCGCCTGATTTTTGAATGAACAAGACGATCATCAAAATTTTGCTTGGGGTGATGATTCTTGGCGCAGTTGTCGCCGCTCGTTCGCCTCAGGATTGCGCTTCGGTTGTCGCCGCGCTTGAACAGCGCGTTGAAGCCCAGCGCCGATTGCTGTCTGATTGGGCTGGGTTGATACATTACGGCAGCGAAAACGCCGAACTACCCAAACCCAAACCCGATCAAGACCGAGTGGTTTTCCTTGGCGACGAAATCACCGAACGTTGGGGCGAAGACAGCGCGAAGTTCTTTCCCGGCAAACCGTACTTGAATCGCGGCATTGCCGGACAGACTACGCCGCAAATGCTGGTGCGATTCCGCCAGGATGTGATCAAGCTGAAACCCAAAGTCGTAGTTATTCTGGCCGGGATGAACGACATCGCCAGTTTTTACGAACCCATCACCCAGCAGATGACGGCGGAAAACATTACGTCCATCGTCGAACTGGCCAAAGCAAACAACATCCGCGTCGTGCTTTGTTCACTGACGCCGATCAACGATGTTCACAAGAAACAATCGCTGCTGCGTCCGTTCGGCAAAATCATCGGCATCAATAACTGGCTGAAAGATTATGCCGCCTCGAGCGGCTCGGTTTATCTGGATTACTATTCCGCCATGGGTGAAGGTCGCAACTTGAAAAGAGAATTTAGCGACGACGGCTTGCTGCCGAACGCAGCGGGTTATGCCGTGATGGCTCCGCTGGCCGAAGCGGCGATTGCGCAAGCATTGAAGTAAGAATTGGGGAACGCACGCGCCCTAGCGTGCGTGACTCGGAAGTCAGTATTTTTATCGTAAAACGTCTTTTCACCATACCAGCACGCGAGGACGCGTGCGTTCCCAGGAGCAAACCAATGAGCAATCAATTTCCGAAACTTCATAACGCAACGTGGCCGGGCTTGGTCGGCAAAGGCGGTCCCGATGCCGAACCGGTCATCGAATTTGAAAAGATGCTGGATATGACGGCAGCCGCCGAAGTCAACGGCCAGAAATTCGACGGCGTAGACATTTTCCTTTCCCTGCCCCACACAGACATTGATTCGACCGACGACCAGTTGAAAGAGCTTGCCGATCAGGTCGCTTCGCGCGGATTGGTCATCGGTTCTTTGGTAGCTCCCGTCTGGGGGCCGACAGGCGGCGGTTCGGCGATGGGTTCGGAAGAAGAGCGCAACGCCTTCCTGACGCAAGTCCGCAAATCCTGCGAAGTCGCGCAGAAGCTGAACAAGCTTGGCATTCGCAAATACGGCGTTGTGCGCGTTGACTCTTCTTGCTCGCCCAGCGATTGGTCGGCTGACCCGGCTGGCAACACCAAAAAAATCGCAGACACTTTCCGCGAAGCCTGCAACATCGCCGAAGGCTACGGCGAACGCCTGGCCGCCGAAGGCGAAATCTGTTGGGGCGGCATGCACAGTTGGAAGTATTTGCACGAATTGCTTGAACAGGTTGGCCGTCCTGAAACGCTCGGCATTCAAGCCGACATGGCGCACACGATGCTGTTCACGATAGGTTACAACGCGCCCGAACATCGCTTGTTGCCGGATAATTACGACTGGAAGGACAAAGAAGTGCTCTATGAAGCGCTGGGCAAAATGACCAGCGTGCTGCGTCCCTGGGTCAAAGACTTCCACGTCGCGCAAAACGACGCCACGGTCAAAGGCTCCGGCTCGCACGACAAAACGGGTCGCCACTGCCTGCCGAACGATCCGAACGGCAAAATGGACATCGTCCGCGCCGCTGGTCTGTGGTTGCGCGATGAGAAAGGCAACGTGACGAAAAGCACTCAACACATCAACTGGGACGGCTGCATGTTCAGCAACGAAACCATGACCGATCTGCAAACATGGAACAACATTCTGGCGACGATGATCGCGGTGCGCGATGCTCACGGGTGGAATTAAACAAAAAACTTTTCAAAAACAAACTATGAGCAAAAAAACTTTGAATGTCGGACTTATCGGCTACGGCTTTATGGGACGCGCGCATTCCAATGCGTTTCGGCAAGCCGGGCGTTTCTTTGACTTGCCGTATGAAGTCAATCTCAAAGCCATCTGCGCGCGCAACGCGGACCGCGTGAAATCGTTTGCGGATAATTGGGGCTACGAGTCCATCGAAACCGATTGGCGCAAGATGATCGAACGCAAAGACATTGATTTGATTGACATCGCCAGCCCGAACGACACGCATGCGGAAATCGCCATTGCTGCCGCCAAAGCGGGCAAGATGATCATGTGCGAAAAACCGCTCGGTCGGAATTCCGCTGAGGCTCAGGCAATGGTTGATGCCGTCGAAGCGGCCAAGGTTCCGAACTCGGTCTGGTACAACTACCGCCGAGTCCCGGCGGTCACGATGCTGAAAAATCTGCTGGACGAAGGCCGCTTCGGGCGAATCTTTCATTACCGCGCGAAGTTCTTGCAGGACTGGACGATTTCGCAGGATTTGCCGCAGGGCGGCGAAGGTTTGTGGCGACTCGACGTTTCTGTTGCTGGCAGCGGTGTCACCGGCGATTTGCTGGCGCACAACATTGACACCGCGATGTGGCTGAACGGTCCGATCAAGGAAGTTGTGGCGATGACCGAAACCTTCGTCAAAGAGCGCCAGCACAATTTGACTGGCAAGGTCGAACCTGTAGGCATTGACGACGCCAGTTTGTTTTTGTGCCGGTTTGAAAACGGATCGCTGGCTTCGTTTGAAGCAACACGATATGCGCGCGGGCACAAGGCGCTGTACACGCTGGAAATCAACGGCGAACACGCTTCGGCGTTTTGGGATTTGCACGACTTGCACAGGCTTCAGTATTTCGATCACCGCGACGAAGGCATCACGCGCGGATGGCGCAGCGTTCACATCACCGACGGCGATCATCCCTATATGAGCCATTGGTGGGTTCCGGGTTTGCAGATCGGTTACGAACATTCGTTTACGCATCAGTTCGCAGACTTTCTGCAAGCTGTTGGTGAAGGCAAGGAAGTCGGGCCGACATTCCGCGACGGTTTGGCGACGGATCAGGTGTGCGACGCTGTGCTGAAGTCTGCCAAGACTCGACAGTGGGAAAG
>CAYRQB010000151.1:0-13661 GCA_964426025.1 uncultured Heliomicrobium sp. | reverse complement strand
TGCTGAAGGTAATCAACACTCAATAAATTCAACATTTATGATGCGATTGCCCTGCGTACTTCTCCATCAGCCGGTAGGTCAACCCGCGATTCGCAATCGCCGACGCGTCTTTCTCGTCAAGTTCGATTGCGCGGTTGAAGTCGGCCAAGGCTTCCTCGTACTTCTCAATCCGCCGGTAGGTTTCTCCGCGACTGGCAATCGCCTCAGCGTCTTTCTCGTCGAGTTCGATGGCGCGGTTGAAGTCAGCCAATGCCAACTCGTAGTTCTCAAGTTGTTGGTAAGTTTCCCCTCGATGGACAAACACAAAGTCGAGCTGATTATCAAGTTCGATGGCCCGAGTGAAATCGGTAAGAGCTTCCTCGTACTTTCCCATTTGACTGTAAAGCCATCCACGACTGGCAAACGCGGTGGCACACTTCTCATCTAGTTTGATGGCGCGAGTGAAGTCAGCTAGGGCTTCCTCGGCTCTCCCCATTTGCAGGTAAATCAGTCCGCGATAGAAAAATGTCCAATAATCGTTTTCGTCGAGTTCGATGGCGCAGGTGAAGTCAGCTATGGCTTCTTCGTATTTCTCAATCTCTTGGTAGAGTTTTCCGCGGCGAGCAAGAACGAAAGGGAGCTTATGACCAACAAGTTCGGTGGCGCGGGTTAAGTCAGCTAGTGCGTCTTCGTACTTTTCCAGCATTTCGTAAATTACTCCGCGGCTGGCAAACGCAAGAGTAAACTTCTCATCACGTTCGATGGCGGAAGTGAAGTCGGCTAGCGCTTCTTCAGCCTTCTCCATTGCCATGCACGTCAGCCCACGAAAAAGAAATGCCCAACTATCGTTTTCGTCGAGTTCGATAACGTGGGTGAAGCCAGCCAGCGCTAGTTCGTACTTCTTCAATTGCTGATAAGCTATTCCCCGTTCAAAGTGTAGCGCGCGACGGGCTATTTGAGTTAAGCCGTTTCGTGGTTCAAGCAAACTCAGTTTTTCGACCATTGTTCCATATTCAGATTGAACACAAGCGCGATGGATTTCAGACAATAAATCTGCCAAAACTCGAATCGTTTGGGAGCCTTTTTCCCGTCCGGACTGAAGGGAAACTTTTGCAATTTCTTTGGCAAAAGCCCAGCGCCTTGGAAAAGCATGAAAAGCCTGAAGGAATGCATTGACCGCTTCGTTCTGATTTTGGTCAGGTTGCGAACTGATCAAATGGTAGACGCGCTCGCATTCCAGTTTGCGCCAGGTTTCGCTGTCATAGGCGTCTTTGCCTTCTAATTTCAGTTCTGCCTGCTGATTGGCATAATAGTCTCCCAGTCGGGTGTGTGCGTCCGCCAAAACGCTGGGGAAGGTGTTCTTCAAATGTCGCAACATTAGTTCACGGACTTTTTCGTGATAAAACCAGCCAAGCTCAGTATTGGAACGGATGTAGCTTTGCGATGAAAGCCACCCGAAGCTGGTAGTTGCATCGCTGCCTAATGCCACACTAATGATGTCCAGATTAAAATGACGAGGCACGGCGGCAAGCAGGGCGGCTTGGCGATCTTCTGATGGTGTCCATTGCAGAAAGCGTTCGACTGCATCTTGGCTGACATCAGGCAGAGGTAAATTGGGTTGCGGGTTTGTTGCAGCCAGCAGTTCAACCAGAACGGCCAAACCGCCCGTATCTTCGTGAATCTGTTCAACCAACCGGTCGTCTGTAATCCCGCGACTGCTCAGATATTCGCGCGTCTCTTCAGGCGTAAACGGTTCCAGCGGCATGTGACAGAGATCGCCAACCAACTCAGTCCAGTGTTGTTCCAGTTTCTCGCGCCCGGCGATGACGAAGATTAGGTTGGTGTTGAAATCGCCATACTCGAAATCAAACAACTTCAGCAGCCAGGATTCCAGAGAATCGCTTGTCCGTTCAAACACGTCGAACATCACAACCAAACGCCGAGTTTCGGTTACTTTGGCTATCAATTCCAAAAACAACGGAGTCAGAATCTTTTCCGGTTCGCGCAACAACCGGACTTCGTCTTTGTTGCCCCAACGGTCAATCGCGTAATTGAAGAATTGCGACAAAGTTTCGCCAGCGGCCTTTTCATCCACGTGTTCCAGAAATGGCGAAGCGCCCGGCAAACGGCGAGCTGATTTGATGGCGAAATCGCCTACACCACGCGCAATCAGATCAATCGCCCCGCGCGGAGCTTTGGGATCGCCTTCGACCTCCTGCCGGAGTTTTCGGTATTCCTTGTACCGTTCGTCAAAAGCATTGTGAGTGAATTTGAGTTCAGCCAGTTTCTCGGCTATATGCCCCATAGCGTAAGCGGGCGAAGTGTGCGTGTCATCGCAGGTGACGAAAACGGCATTTTGCTGGTTGGCGATATTTCCGAATTGTTTTAGGAGCGTGCTTTTGCCTACACCACCTTCACCTGTCACCGAAAAGGCCATGATCGGATCGTGACGTCGAAAGTTTTCTTCAAACTGTCGTAGCTGTTCGCCGCGCCCGACGAAATTTTCTCTGCGGCGGCGTTCGCGCATCTCTTTGCGCGATTCGGGTTTTCTATTCATTCGTTAACCCCCGGAAGTTGATGACTGATGAAGTTGAGAGGAGCCATTTCGAGGCAGTGGAAATATAGTTTCCTTAAACGTTCATTGCAATTCTTTCAGGAAGTGTAAAGCTAGACTTGACCGCTCAGGTTTTACTGACTAATTTTTAGGCGCAAAGCTTGAAGCCGAAAGGAAGTTGATTATGTCAGCACAACCCAAACTGAAATATTCGCTGGAAGAGTATTTGGAAATGGATCGAAAATCCGAAGAACGGTTGGAGTTTTGGGAGGGAGAGATTTTCGATATGAGCGGCGTCAGTGAGCAGCATGGCGAACTTGAAGTTAATCTGATTGTTGCATTCAAACAGAAGCTCGCCGGAAAAGGATGCCGTATCTTTCCAGCAAACATACGAATCAAAGTGCCGAGCATGCCGCCTTATCGTTACGGCGATCTTTCGGCGCTTTGTGGCCAGGCGCAGTTTGAAAAGATAGGCGGGGTTGACGCGCTGACAAACCCTTCGCTGATTATCGAAATCCTTTCCGAATCCACAGAAGCTTACGACCGAGGCGACAAATTCACTCATTACCAATCCATCCCCAGTTTCAGCGAATACCTGCTGGTCGCTCAGCATCGCCCGCACGTCAGCCAGTTCATCAAGCAAACGGATGGTTCGTGGATTTACCACGAATTCAACTCACTGGCCGACACCGTAAAAGTGGAAACCGTCCAATGCGAATTGTCGCTGAAAGACATTTACCAGGACATTTCCTTTTCTTCGTAAATTGCCAGGACTCCGATTCAGGATTGAATAGCTTGTTGATCGCTTATCGGCAGAGCTTCGGGCGGCAGGGCAGAAGCGACGATGGCTTGTAATCGCGCGGCTTGCTCCTGTTGGTAATGTTTCAGGTCGTGGTGATTGGCCGGAGGCGTCAGGTGAATCGGTTCGTGGTAAACGATGCGGACTTTGTACGGGCGAGGGAAGTAATGGTGCGGCGAAAAGGCTCGGTAACCGCCGATGACAGTCACAGGGACAATTGGCGCTCCGGTGTCCAAAGCCAGTCTGATGACTCCGGGTTTGAAATCTTGCAGACGCCCTGATTTGGTTCGCGCGCCTTCGGGGAAAACCATCAAACCGCCTCCGGCTCGCAATTGTTCCAGCGATGCTTTCAGCGCCGCGCGGTCGCCTCCGCGATCAACCTTCACGGGAAATGCTCCATAACTCATAATCAGCCGTCCCAGCAAAGGCAGCCGAGTCATCTTGTCCCAGGTCATATATCGCAATGGGCGAGAGATGGGAATTGAAACCCAGAAAGGGTCAATGTAACTGACGTGATTCGGAGCGACGATCATCGCGCCGGATTTCGGCACTCGCTCGACGCCTTCAAATTCGATTCGGAAGTAAAGACGGGAAATCACGCGGACGAACCAACGTGAAATTTGAAATAGCCAGAGTTTGTCCATAAGTCGGGCGGTTACAGATTTCCCTTCTTCATCTGTTCGGCCAGGTAATCGCTGGCTCGCCAGGCCATCGCCAGAATCGTCAGCGTCGGATTTTTTTCCGTCGCCGATGGAAACGCGCTGCCGTCAACCACGAACAGATTTTTGACTGAGTGCATTTGGTTGAAGCTGTTCAGCGCCGAAGTATTCGGATCAGCGCCCATTCGACAGGTTCCGTGTTCGTGAATGGCCGTGCCGGGAATGTCGCAAACTCCGCGATTCAACTCGACGATTTCCGCCTTTGCCGCGCGCAGGATTTGTTCGGTGGTGTCGTACATTTCCTGCATCATCTTCGTTTCGTTGCCGCCGTATTTCATAATCAGCTTAGGCAACGGCACGCCGTATTTGTCGCGGCGGTTTTCGTCAACTTCGACGCGGTTTTCTTCGCGCGGAGGAACTTCGCCGTAAGGATGCAACTCAACCCACGACGGATAACGCCGTCGAACATCGGCTTTGAAATCCGCGCCGAAACCGCCAAGCCCTTTCGCCCATCCCGCGCCCGCCTGACAGCCAATTCCCCAGAACTGCATGCCGAAACCGCGCACGTAATCGCGTTTGCGTCCGTCGCGATGATTGAAGCGAGGCATGTAAATGTGTTCGCCGCCAATGCCGTCGTCGTTGGTTGTCGCCTGTCCGAAAAGATCGGGCAGAAAAGCTCGCGCATGAAAGCGGAACTGTTCGGTCAGATATTTGCCGATCACTCCCGAAGTATTGCCGATGCCGTTCGGGTAAATCGCGGATTTTGAATTGAGCAGAATACGTGTCGAATCAATCGCCGAAGCGCCAAGCACTACGACGCGCGCGCGAACCTGTGTTTCGGCTTTCGTGTTTCGGTCGAAGTACTGAACGCCGCTGGCCTTGCCTTCCTTGTCGGTCAGAATGCGCGCAGCGACGGCATTGGTGCGGATTTCCAGCTTGCCGGTTTTCACGGCGTTCGGCAGCAAGTGGTCGGCGGAATTGAAAAAACTGCCGGTGTCGCAACCAGCTCCGCAACGCCCGCAATAATGACAGGCGGGCCATCCGTTGTGATTTCGCGTCAGCACCGCCCGGCGACCGGGAACGATTTGAATGCCCGCGCTGGCGGCGGCTTTTTTCAGCAAAACTTCTCCGCAACGCGGACGCGGCGGAGGCATGTGAAATTTGCTGCCGGGCAAAACGTCCAGGTCTTCGTCGCCGCCGTTGACGCCTATCAATTGATCAACTTTGTCGTAGTAAGGTTTGATGTCTTTGTATTCAATCGGCCAGGGAATGCCATAACCGTCGTTGACCTGGAAATCAATGTCGGAATAACGCAGCGAAACTCGCCCCCAGACATTCGTCTTGCCGCCGACTCCCCACACGCGAATCAAATCGAAAGGCATGTCCGGCGGAGTCAGCACGGGCTGTTCTTTCTCGCTCAGGTAAAACTGCGGAGGATTTTCTCCGCGAGCGCGACGTTCACGGGCTTCGTATGGCAAAACGTGAGTCCAGAATTTCGAGCGGTCGAATTTCGTGCCCGCGTCCAGCAGCAAAACATTGACGCCCTGCCGCGTCAGATTCCAGGCGGCCATTCCGCCTGAAGCTCCGGAACCGATGACGACCACGTCATAAACTTTCGACTGCTTTTTGATCTGCATAACGTCTCCGCGTGAAATGAAGGTTTGAACCGCAATGATTGAATCGAAGGTGGCGGAATACTATAGCATTTGAGAAAAAGAAATTTCACGCGAAGCCGCAAAGACGCCAAGCGGAAAAGAGAGAAAGATTTGAACCTCATTCATTTGCCGTAGTTTGATCTCTTTTGCCTGCTTAGGACTGGAGCGGAAATAACTCTACCAATTTATGGAATCGCCCAAATGTGGTAGCGCAACCTTGGCAGGATTGCGCTACGGTTTTCCAAGGGAACATTTATTTCGGTTCCATTCCTTAGTTCTTTGCGACTTCGCGACTTTGCGTGAAACTCAATTTTCTTGATGTCTATAGCACAACGATAAATATGAGTTGAGTCATAGGGCAGGGAATCGTTGCGAGGGATTACGCAAAATCACGATTAAATTGCGTAAGATTCCCCGTCTGTTTTTCTGCTCACACTTGATAACGACTATTCAACAGAAGTTACGACCGGCAATCACAGGCACGCTCGTTGCTCGTTAATGTTTGTTATCCTGCGCCAAGACGACCGCAACATGAACGAGGAGGGCATGTAGATGGGTGAGCAAAACGTTTCCGCCAACCGCGATCCACGTCAGGAACAGGCTTTCATGAAATCAATGCTGGCTGAACTGGCCGCGTTGGAACGAATGATCGAAGGCGGCAAAATCGAAAGCGGAGTTCGGCGCATTGGCGCTGAACAGGAGATGTTTCTGGTTGATAAGGCTATGCGACCAGTTCCGTTGGCGATGGAAGTATTGAATTGCGCTGATGATGACAGACTGACGACCGAAATCGGCAAATTCAATCTGGAAGCCAACCTGTCGCCGCGAATGCTGGAGCACAAGGGATTGCGCGAGATGGAACAGGAAATCAACGAGATTGTCGCCGTCGCCCGTCGCGCGGCGTCGGAATCTGGCGCTGAGATAGTATTGACGGGAATTTTGCCGACCATTCGCCAATCGGATTTGACGATTGAAAACCTGATTCCCAGCCCGCGCTATCACGCTCTGAATCAGGCGATGCAGCAAATGCGCGGCGGAGCATTCAACGTTCACATCAAAGGCCTGGACGAACTGCAACTGATGCACGACAACATCATGCTGGAAGCCTGTTGCACCAGCTTTCAGATTCATCTTCAGGTCGGCGCTGACGAATTCACGCGACTTTATAATTGGGCGCAGGCAATCACCGCGCCGTTGCTGGCTTTGTCCGCCAACTCGCCGCTTTTCTTCGGCCACAGGCTGTGGAACGAAACGCGAATTGCTCTGTTTCAACATTCGACGGACGAACGCTCGAATTCGCGCCAACTGCGCAGCCATCCGTCGCGCGTCAGCTTCGGCGAAAACTGGATCAGGCATTCTGTGATCGAAGTCTTCCGCGAAGAGATCGCTCGCTTTCGCGTGCTGTTGACCAAAGACATTGACGAAGACCCGCTGGAACTTTTGGCGCGCGGCGAATTGCCGACACTGCCCGCTTTGCGATTGCATAACGGAACGGTCTGGCGATGGAATCGCCCGTGTTACGGCGTGAATGACGGCGTCGCTCATTTGCGAATCGAACAACGCGTAATGCCGTCCGGGCCTTCGATTGTTGACGAGATGGCAAACGCCGCGTTCTTTTTCGGTTTGATGACAGCTTTGCCTGCGGAATTCGGCGAAGTTGATCGGCTGATGTCATTCGACGAAGCGAAGGGGAATTTCTTCGCCGCCGCTCGCCACGGATTGAAAGCTCAATTGACTTGGTTGAACGGACAGGATCGCTCGGCGTCGAGGCTGGTCTTGGAGCAGTTGTTGCCGCTGGCGCGCGAAGGTTTGAAACAAGCACGGGTTGACGCCGATGACATCAGCCGTTATCTGGATTTGTTGGAAGAACGCGTTCGTCGTGATCAAACCGGCGCGTCGTGGTCTTTGCGTTCGTTGGCCGCGATGGGAGAGCAGGGAACTCGCGAATTGCGTCATCGCGTACTGGTCGAACGAATGGTTGAATACCAGCAAAACGGCGCGCCCATTTCAGAATGGAAGCAGGCGCAGTTGGACGATTCGCGCGATTGGAGCCGCAGTTACCAGACCGTCGGGCAATTTATGGCAACAGACCTGTTCACCGTCCGCCCTGACGATTTGATTGATCTGGCCGCCAGCGTCATGGATTGGAAACACATTCGCCATGTTCCGGTCGAAGACGACGATGGCAAAGTGGTCGGTTTGGTATCGCATCGCGACCTGCTGCGTTTGCTGGCGCAAGGCTTGTTAAACAAACAAATGCGTTCAGTGACGGTCAATGAAATCATGACTCGCGATCCGATCACCGTCGTGCCGGACACGCCGACGCTGGAAGCGTTGAAAATCATGCGCCGCTCGAAAGTCGGATGCCTGCCCGTCGTCGAAAACGGCAGATTGGTCGGAATCGTCACGGCTTACGATTTTCTGGCTTTGTCGGCGGAAATCATCGAAAAGCAATTGACGGAAATTGGCAACATCAACGACGCCCACGATGCGGAGACGACGCATTAACCGGGCAAGCATTTTCAGACCGCTTGATAACTGAGCTTCATCTGCATAGTATTGCTCGCGAACACTGTCGCATTGAAACCCGAACCAATCTGGAGATTTACTTAAGAAGGAGAATTACCGATATGCCTTATTCCGAAATGTTGATCAAACCGATGAGAGAAGAACTGACCAGATTGGGCATCGAAGAAGCCAGAACGCCGGAAGCGGTGGACAACGCAATTCAAAATTCGACCGACACAGTCATGATTGTCGTCAATTCTGTTTGCGGTTGCGCGGCGGGCAAGGCTCGTCCGGGCTTAGCGCAAGCGCTCAGTCACAATGTTTTGCCAAACAAGATGATCACGGTTTTTGCCGGAGCGGACATCGAAGCCACAGACCGCGCCCGCAGCTATTTCAAAGGTTATCCGCCTTCGTCGCCTTCGATTGGATTGCTGCGCGACGGCAAGATCATTTACATGATGGAGCGATACCAGATCGAAGGTCGCAGCGCCGAACAGATCGCCGGCGAATTGACCGCCGCCTTCGACAAATTCTGCGCGCCGTTGCAACAACAGTCCGCGGCAACCGATTAACTGTCAGCAGTACGCGTCGTCAGATTCCCTTTTTTTAGCGCAATCATTATTTTTTGCTCTGATCACCTCTTTTTACTTTCAGGGGCACAATTGAAATCAGCCTTTAACTCTTGAATCGTCAATCAACCTGCAGGTGAAAGTTCCGTTTGTTGACGGCGCAAACTCGATATGAGCCTTGACTAGTTGATTGACGGCTTCAGCTTACCTGGTGGCGGGGGCACCAATTGCGCATGAAAAATTTTCTTCGGCGATACCTTCGTAAAAAAACAATCGGATGCGTGCTGATCGTCTCAGCGCTGACGGGATGGGCTACGCTGGAATTAAACGACCCGGTCTTGTCTCAAACTCAACAATCACAAACTCAACAATCACAAAGCCAGCTTATCGCGCGCGGACGGGCGCTGTTTTTCAACGAAACCTTCAACGGCAATGGCCGAACCTGCGGAACGTGCCATCCCGCCGAAAACAATTTCACGATTGATCCGGCGTTCATCGCCAAATTGCCGCCCAACAATCCGCTCTTCGTCGCCGAATTCGTTCCGGCTTTGAAAGAAAATTTTGAAAAGCCTGAACTGATGCGCAAGTTCGGATTGATACTGGAAAATCTGGACGGTTTCGACGATCTGCCGAACAAATTCACCATGCGCGGAGTCCCGCACACGCTCGGCATGCGAGTTTCAATTGCCAGCCAGGCCGGGCCGCGAACAGGTTGGTCAGGCGATGGCGCGCCGGGCGACGGTTCGCTCAGGTCATTCGCCGTCGGCGCGGTGATTCAACATTTCACCAAAACTCTGAACCGTATTCCCGGCGTTGATTTTCGCCTGCCGACCGAAGAAGAACTTGACGCGATGGAAGCTTTCCAGCTTTCGCTTGGTCGCCAGGCGGAGCTTTCTCTGCCGTTGCCATTGAAAGGCGATGTGGCGAAACGAGGGCAGGCGATCTTTCTCGATAATTCGCTGGGCAAATGCAACATCTGCCACGAAAACGCCGGAGCCAACGCCAATCTGGCTGGCGCTCGAGTCGGCAATTTCAATTTCGACACCGGAGTTGAAAACCTGCCCGATCAACCCGGGCGTTTGGTCAATCCCAACATCCCGCGCGATGACGGATTCGGCAGACCCGGCGATGGAACCTTCAACACTCCGTCCTTGATCGAAGCCGCAGATACAGGAGCTTTCTTCCACAACAACTCGGTCGAAACCATCGAAGGCGCGGTCGCTTTTTACAACGGCGACGCCTTCAAAAATTCGCCTGCGGGACAGTTTCTGGCAAACCTTGATCCAAATCGTATAGCCATCAAACTGGACGCAACTCAAGTCGTCGCCGTCGCGGCTTTTCTGCGAGTGATCAATGCGCTGGAAAACATCCGCCAGAGCCAGGAATTGCTGGACAACAGTTTCAGCAAATATTCGCCGGACGGACGACACCGAAAGCAGGTGATTGATCAGGCTGTCGAGGAAATTGCCGATGCCATCATGGTTCTGGAAGGCGGAGGGTTGCATCCCGAAGCCGTCACGCATCTGAAAGAAGCGCGACGATTGGCCCAGAAAGCTCGCGGCAGTTGGTTTTCAAAGGCTCGCCTGACGCGCGAATCCATTGATGCGCTGAAACGCGCTCGCGAGCAACTTGTTTAGCCGTTGCCAACGTCGCTAAACTTTGCACAGGGAGGAAGAACAATGCGAAAGATTTTATCAGCGATTATCGTGACAACCGTTTGCCTCTCGATCTTATGGATCGGAAGCGATTCGGCGGTTCACGCACAACAAACGACCGAACAGTTTATTCCGATGGGGAAATCTCCGGGAGTTTCAGGCAAGTACGCCTGGATGGGTGAAATCGAACAGGTTGACGATCAGAACCGCACAATCACGGTCAAAACCGACTCATCCAGCAAAACCCTGAAGCTGACAGATAAAACTCGAATCTGGCTTGATCGGTCGAAGCTCCGTGAAAGGAATTCGAAGGGCGATTTCGCCGATCTGAAGAAAGGCCGCAAAGTAGAGGTCAAATACGTTAAAGACCGCGAAACCGAAGCCGAGTGGATCAAGATCGAAATCGCTCAGTGAAGACAACATTCAATGGACAGGATTTACAGGATTCCACAGGATTGATGGTCATCTGGCAAAGTCCAATCTTTCATCCTGTTGAATCTTGTCAATCCTGTCCAAAACCTTTGGGTTTGACTCAACTCAGCCCGCGAATCGAAATCAGCATGTTTTTCAAACTGCTGGTCGCGTCAATCGCCGCCGTAGGTTCGTGACCGCAATGCATCATGCAATCCTGGCATTTTGAATTGCCGCTCTTGCGCCCGTATTTTTCCCAGTCGGTAGTTTCCAGGTATTCCCTGAATGTTTGCGCGTAACCGTCGCTGAACATATAGCAGGGTTTTTGCCATCCGAAGATGTTGTAATTCGGACTGCCCCACGGAGTGCATTCGTAATCAATCTCGCCCATCAAAAACTTCAGATAAAGCGGCGATTGATTGAAGACCCACTTCTTGCCGCGCTTTGTCGAAAGCGGAGCCAGCACTTGCCGAAACAATTCATTGGTTTGTTGCCGGGTCAGGAAGTGATCCTGATCGGGAGCTTTTTCGTAACTGTAACCCGGCGCAATTGTCATCCCGTCCACGCCCAGTTCAGCAAGCATATCGAACATCTCGTGCAGACCTTCGGCAGTTTCGCCTTCAAAAACCGTAGTGTTGGTGTTGACGCGAAATCCTGCAGCTTTGGTCTTTTTGATTGCTTCGATGGCGATGTCGAAAATGCCTTCGCGATCCACCGAATGATCGTGACGCTCTTTCATCCCGTCCAGATGCACGTTGAAAGTCAGATACGGCGAAGGTTCGAAGCGATGCAGATTCTTTTCCATCAGAATCGCGTTCGTGCAAAGGTAAACGAACTTCCTGCGCTCGATCATGCCTTTGGCAATGACGTCAATTTCGGGATGCAGCAGCGGTTCTCCGCCCGCTATGGTGACGACCGGAGCGCCGCATTCGTCAATCGCCTTGAAAGCCTGTTCGGGCGTCATATTTTTTTTGAGAATCTCGCCGGGATACTGGATCTTCCCGCAACCGACGCAGGCCAGATTGCAGCGGAACAGCGGTTCCAGCATCAACACCAGCGGATACTGTCTGTTGCCTTTCAGTTTCTGTTTGAAAATATAACCGCCAACGCGCACGGCTTGGCGAAGTGAGATAGCCATACGTTCCTCTTTCTCCGGCATTTCAATTGGAAATAAAATGGTTTGTAAAATTGGAAAGTATGCTAACACAGGAATCGGCAAAATGGCTAAAGCCGAACTTGGTTGGCAACATATCAGCGATCGCGCGAATGAATCAGACGACGAATGCGATCCGAAAACAGAACGTCAATCTTTTTGGGTTCAATGATCGCTGTTACTTCGCCCTCGCCGAATTTTGGATGCAGCATGGATTGTCCTTTGCGATAAGTGCGTGTCCAATCATAAGGAAGGCTTTCTGCGGTGAGACTCCGCTTTCTTGCCACTGTTTTTACGCTCTTGAATCTGCCGCTCGTGCCACATTGAGGGCAATTGACTCGCGTGATCTGACCTCGTTTGCCGAGCGAAAGCACAACGTGACCTTTTTCTTCGCCGCAAACAACGCACAGTTGTTCGACGCGATCACCCAAAGCGTTTTGATGTTGTTCCTGTTCCATGATCTTCATTTAACCTCAGTAAGGAGTGGCTACAAGCGCCTTCAGATTGTCAGTCCGCGGCGAAGCATTTCTCTGTGTGCCAATTGCCTGACTCTGGAACAATCCATGATCCAGGGTCTTCCACTTCTTGTTTTGGAAAACCAGGCAATACCTTGCCGGTGTTCATAGTAAATACCGTTCACATCACCAAGTATTGCCGCTGCCAGAATGTCTTCAGGAATTGCGAAATCCGCGGCTCGCCCCAGAACGCGTTCCAGCGCGCCGACGGCAGTTCTGGCCATGGCGTAATGAAAGCTCTCTTCGATCAGGTTAATCAGCGGAGCGACCACCCGAGCATCGCCTATGTCACCAAGCGACTGAGCCGCTTCTTTCCTGACCAGATAAGATTGATCAGCCAGCGCCATAAGTAACGCTTCCTGAGCGCGCGGGTCGTTCGACCTGTTCAGCGACTTTACAATGCGCCGTCGAGTCGGATCATTACCAAACCTCAGCAATGCCAGTCTCAACCACATCATGACTTTAATACCTCCGAACTTTTGACCGTATCGGTCAACAATAACACCCGGTTGAGTTCTTTTCCGGCAAGTCCAAAAAACAGCGCCATCTGTCTCAACTGTTCCTGGCCTGCATAATCCTCTGGTGTGGCGCAAAATTTTTCAATGCCAGGTGTAAAGCCTACGCAGCGCATCTTTTTAGGAATCGAAAGGCCATCGGAGCAAAGGCCATCCGATTGCTGAAGAATGCAAAACTCGCATAATGTCATGAACTCGCCTCCGTCAGAATTACTGCCCGGCTCGAAAGACAAGGCGCTCTTGACCGAAAAGCTTGATGGTCAAGAGCGCCAGACACCAAAAATCAAACTGTGTCATGCCGAGGCTTAGTAACGCGACCGGCTACCGCCGAATCCGCGCCCGCCGCCATTGTTTTCACGCGGCTTGGCTTCGTTGACGGTTAAACTGCGTCCGCCCACTTCGGAACCGTTGAATTTGGAAATGGCCGCTTCGCCTTCAGTTCTCGACCCCATTTCAATGAAGCCGAAGCCTCGTGGGCGACCGGTGTCACGATCAGTCACCAGAGAAATTGATTCGACAGTGCCGACCTGCGAAAACAGGTCTTGCAATTCTTCGTTGGTTGTCTGGAACGCCAGGTTGCCGACGTAAAGTTTCATGGACATAAATAAGTACCTTTCCCCATCAGGGAGGATTGAGAGAAGCTTCGAATTGAAGTGGCTTCGGAGTACGGTAGCAGCGAAGGCTTGATT
>CAYRQB010000150.1:12845-13691 GCA_964426025.1 uncultured Heliomicrobium sp. | reverse complement strand
CGACAAAGTGCGTTACGTCGGCGACGCCATCGCGTTGGTCGTTGCCGAATCCGAATCCATCGCCGCCGAAGCCTTGAAGCTGATCGAAATCGCCTACGAACCGCTGCCTGTCGTCGCCGGGCCCAAAGAAGCTGCCTTGCCCGACGCGCCGATTCTGCATGCCCAAGTTCCGCATCACGATCCCAACGAACACGGCAACTGCCTGAAACATTACCATCTGGAAAACGGCGACACGGCTAAAGGTTTTGCCGAAGCCGATGTCATCATCGAACGCGATTACAGTACCCAAACCGTCGAGCACGCTTTCATCGAACCCGAAACCGGATTAGCCGTGCCCGATCCCACGGGCCGCATCACCGTTTATTGCGGAGGCCAGATTCCTTTCGGTGATCGCGCTCAGATTGCCGCGACGCTCGCCCTGCCCGAAGACCAAATCCGCGTCATCAACTGTTTGATCGGCGGAGCCTTCGGCGGCAAGGAAGATGTGTCCGTTCAGATTCACGCTGCGCTGGCGGCTCACGTCACCAAACGTCCGGTCAAAATGGTTTTGAGCCGTAAAGAGTCTTTGATGGTGCATCCCAAACGCCACGCGACAATCATCAAGATGAAAACCGGCGCTCGCAAAGACGGCACAATCACCGCGCACGAAGCCGAAATCTGGGGCGACGGCGGCGCGTACGCCAGTTTAAGCAGCCACGTCATGTTGCGCGCCACCACGCACGCTGCTGGCGCGTATGAAGTAAAAAACGTCAAGGTGGACACTTTTGCGATGTATACGAACAACGTGCCATCTGGCGCGTTTCGCGGCTTCGGCGTGACACAAAGCGTCTTTGCGATGGAAAGCCA
>CAYRQB010000150.1:0-12835 GCA_964426025.1 uncultured Heliomicrobium sp. | reverse complement strand
GTCGAAATTCGCCGCAAGACTGTGCTGAATTACGGCAAACAAACACTGGCCGGACAGGTGATGCATGAAAGTTGCGGTCTGGCGGACGCGCTGGAAGCGGTCGCCGCCGAAATGGAACGGCATCCGTTAACGGCAGTCGAAGGCGACAAACGCCGCGCCTGGGGCGTGGCCACGGCTTACAAAAATACTGGATTCGGCAGTGGAGCTTATGACGCAGCCGGAGCCGAAGTCGAACTCTTCGCCAACGGACGCGCCGCCGTGCGCGCAGGCGCGGCGGAAATCGGACAAGGTCTGGTCGGCGTGCTGGCTCAAGTCGTCAGCGAAGAACTCGGTGTGCCGTATGAAAACGTAGACGTGCTGGTCGCCGACACTGATCGAACTTTGGATTGCGCGGCGACGACGGCTTCGCGGCAAACTTACGTCACAGGCAACGCCGCGCGTTACGCCAGCCGCGAAGTCCGCAAACTGCTTTCGCTGAAAGCCGCAGAAATGCTGGGCGCTCAGCCCGATGAACTGCTCTTCGCCGATGGCTTGGTAAAAAACAACGGCCACAGCGTCGAACTCGCCGAAATCGTTCGGCTGATGCGTCGCGAAGGTCATCTGCCAAAGATGAGTTATCAATACGTTGCGCCGATGTGCGAACCGTATCACCATTTCGCGTTCGGTTTCGGCGCGCAGGCCGTGCTGGTCGAAGTGGATGTCAAAACCGGCGAAACCAAAGTGCTGAAAGTCATCGCTGCAAGCGACGTTGGCCGCGTCATCAATCCGCTGGCGTTGCAAGGACAAGTCGAAGGCAGCATTTCGATGGGGTTGGGGATGGCCTTGCAGGAAAACTTTGTCATGAAAGACGGCTTCGTCGAAACCGACACGCTGAAGAAATGCAACTTGCCGACGATTGATCAAACGCCGGAAGTGATTTCCTTCTTCATCGAACACGAAACCGCAGACGGTCCTTACGGCGGCAAAGGTGTAGGGGAACTGGCTTCGATTCCGACCACGCCCGCAATCATCAACGCTATTTACAACGCGACGGGCGTGCGCTGTTACAACCTGCCCGCGGATAAAAAGTGGTTGAAAGCGGCGATGACACAAAGAACGGATTAAGTTGATCGGAGGAAACAATGCTAACCAAAGAAAAGATTGTCGAATTGCTGCGAGAAAATTACCCGCATCTGGCCGCTGAATACGGAGTCAAAAAGATCGGTTTGTTTGGGCTTATGCCAAAGGGACGTTTGACGAAACCAGCGATGTGGACATCATAGTCGAGTTCGACCGTCCCATAGGTTTCAAATTTGTCGAGCTAACCGAATATCTTGAGCAGTTGCTTGGCCGCAAGGTTGATGTGCTGACTCCGGCTGGTCTTGATGGAATCAGAATCCGCCAAGTCGCTAAAGATATTTCCGAGAGTATCGTGTATGTCTGAACAACTGGATTGAGACTTGATGCCAATTCCTGACTTCCAAACTTTGATGCTGCCTCTGCTTCGTCACCTAGCTGACGGCGCGGAACATACAAACCAAGAATCTTTTGACGCACTTGCCCAAGAGTTCAATCTGACAGATACCGAGCGTGCGCAACTTCTTCCAAGCGGCCAACAAACCATCTTTCGCAACCGCGTTGCTTGGGCCAAAGCCCACTTTAAGCGCGCTGGCCTTATCGAGTCACCACGGCGCGGTATTTATCGAATCACTGATTGCGGGCGTAACGTTCTTGCGGGCAACCCCAAACGAATTGATCTCAAGTTTCTTGACAAGTTTCCCGGCCATCGAGAGTTCCGGTTTTCGTCCAGTGCAGAGAACGAGCCTGAGGCCGTGCCTCAAGTTAATGAACTGACACCTGAGGAACATATCGCCCTTGGTTATCAGCAGATTCGCGAAGAATTGGCTGCCGACCTGCTACGAAGAGTAAAAGAATGCGCTCCGGAGTTCTTTGAACAACTTGTTATTGATCTCCTTCTCGCCATGGGCTACGGCGGTTCTCGGCAAGACGCGGGGAAAGCAGTCGGGCGAGGCGGTGATGGTGGCATTGACGGTATCATCAAAGAAGACCGGCTTGGGCTGGACACAATCTACATTCAAGCGAAACGATGGGAAGGCGTTGTAGGGAGGCCAGAGATTCAAAAGTTTGCTGGGGCATTGCAAGGTCAACGAGCGCGAAAGGGCATCTTCATCACCACTTCGTCATTTACCAAGGAAGCCCGCGAATTCGTCTCAGCCATAGATAGTAAGATCATCCTGATCGGCGGAGATATGCTAGCCAGCCTAATGATAGATTACGGCATAGGAGTAACTGAGGTGGCCGCCTACATCGTCAAGCGAACTGACTCGGATTATTTTGGTCAGGAGTGATTTCGTGCTGGCCAACTAACAGTTCAATTAGTGAAATCAGGATTGTGAGATAAGTCAGAAAAACTATTTGATAGATTGGAGGAAAGATGATGAGTGATGAAATGAAGCAGTTGATTGAGCGGGCCGCGCAGGCGCTGAAAGCTGCGGGCGCGCGTGAAGTGTACTTGTTCGGCTCGGCGGCGCGCGGGCAGATGCGCGAAGATTCCGATATTGATCTGGCGGTGTCCGGTCTGCCGCCTGAACTGTTTTATCGTGCCGGGGCAGTGGCGGAAGATACGCTCGGACGGTCGCTGGACTTGGTTGATCTGGACGAGGTCACTCCCTTCACCCAATACCTGAAGGAAGAAAGTGAGTTGCTGCGTGTCGGATAAATTGCGCAAACAGATTGCCGTTGAGCTTCAGCAACTCAATCACTTGCTTGATGTACATCGGCCATTGCTAGGCAAGTGCGTGAACGAAGCTCCCAACGAAATCGAAATCTCGGCCTTGGCAGCAATGCTGCATTCCTTTTACACCGGCATAGAAAACATCTTTAAGAGGATTGTTCTCGAATCAGGCGGAGTTCTTCCGTCAGGCGAAGCCTGGCATCGCGAATTACTGGATATGATGAGCTTTCCGGTTCAAACGTCCCCCGCTGTAATCACCACTCCCTTTCGTGACCGGTTGCGCGAATACCTGCGCTTTCGCCACGTTTTCCGTCAAGCTTATTCGTTCGAGTTACATTGGAACAAGATGACTTCTCTGGTACTTGGGTGCGAAGAAACATTGCGGCTGTTGGAAGCGGAGCTTGGAAATTTGCTTAATGCAGGCGATAAAGAGACGTAGTGATCAAAACTAGATGGCTCCGCCATCAAGAAGATGTTTCATCCAAATGCGGTTGATATTGTTCCGCTCCTGCCCTGAGCAAGTTCATCTTCGGCGTTTTATCAGAGTCGCAGCCATCGCCAGCAACGTTAGAACCGCGCATCCAATCGCAAACCAATCTCCGTTCCGGGTGTAAAAAGTCTGGCTTCGTCGCAATTGCGCTCGCCAGATTTGCGCGCCGGGTTGGAATGAAGGCAGAGCGTCAGCCACTCGGCCTTCGGCTGTGACCAGGGCGCTGATGCCGGAATTGGTGACGCGAACCAGATCGCGGTCGTTTTCAATTGCTCGCATGCGCGCGTGAGCCAAATGCTGGCGCGGGCCGGAAGTTTTGCCGAACCAGGCGTCGTTGGAAACATTGACCAGCAGCGAAGCTCCGTTGCGGACAAAGCCTCGCACCAGATTTGGGTAAGCCGCTTCGTAACAGATGAACGATCCGACGCGGGCGAAGTTGGTCGTGCGTTCGATGGCTCCGGTCGGCGCTTCGTCGCCGCCAGCGACGATTTCGGCTCGCGACGTGGTGAAGCGCAGAGTGTTGACTACGGTTTCAGTTCCGGGCGTAAAACCGCCTACGCCGGATGTGGCGAAGGCTTCGACGATTTTTCCCAACGCTGATTTGAACGGCACGTATTCGCCGAATGGAACCAGACGGATTTTGTCGTAACGCTTCATCGGCTGTTCGTTCGCATTCGATTGCGGGCTGATGGTGTGAATGCTGTTGTGGTAGCGATGATCGTCGCGCGTGACGGTGTTGAGAATGAAATAGCTGCCGGTTTCGCTGGCCAGCTTGTTCAAACGTTCGCGCAGCGCGGAATCGGTTTCGTAAAACAAAGCCAGCGGAGATTCAGCCCAGACGACCAGATCAGCCGATTTGTCAGGCGCGCGGGCAATGGCGTCTTTTGTCAGTTTGATGTTGTTTTGCAGATCGCGTTCAAACACTTCAGGCGTTTGCAAAGAATCGGGGGGCAGATTCGGCTGAACGCCGATGATTGTGGCAGTGGCGAAGCTGGGATTTTCAGGCGCAGTATTGACCGCCGTCGGGATGAAGGAAATCGTCACCAACAACATCAACCCTGCCGCCGCTCGCATCACGCCGCGCTCTTTTGATCTGAGCATCAGAACCAGCAGAGTGTTCATTGCCAGAACTTCGGCGCTGACCAGATAAACTCCACCGAATTGAGCCAGCCTTGCGACCAGAAAATGATCAACCTGGGAAATACCCATCGCGTTCCAGGTGACGCCGGTAAAGATTGGCCGCAACCATTCCGTCGCCACCCAGACGAAAGGCGCAAGGACGATTCCCATCCACCCGAATCGCCGAACCAGCAAGCTCATCACGACGGCAAAAATCGCCGGGAAAACTGCCAGCATCGAAGCGAAGAAAAACGCCACGGCGTAAGCGATGATCGCCGCCATTCCGCCAAAATAAACCATCGAATGCGCAATCCAGTTTTCGGCGAAAAAAGTGAAGATGACGCCGGAAAGCCATCCCAGCCAGAAAGCTCGTCGCAATGTGACGCCCTGCGCCAGCAAGAACATCAACGGCGCAAGCGCGACCCAGGCCAGATAATTCAGATCGAAATTCGGGAACGAAGCCAGCATCAGAACAGCGGTGGCAACCGCATACAACGATTGTTGCAGCAGGCTTCCGGGCGAAAGATCGAAAAGCGACGAGGTGAAGGAAGATTTTGCGGGGCGGTTCATTGTTGGTTTATTTGCCGGTGCCGGATGTTTGATTATCGGATTTGGAATCGCCTGAAGGAGGGCAGTCGCTGATTCCCGGCCCGCAGTTTTGAATGATCTTGACTACGCTGTGGCCGGAATTGTGCAATTCGTTGGTCAGGAACTCAGCGCCTTCGCGATTTTCCAGCGGTCCGATTTTGACCAGATAACCCTGGCTGGACGGAGCGGTTTCGATGACGGCGCGAACCTGACGCTGTTCCTGCAATGCGGTGGTCAATTGTTCGGCGGCGGCGAAGGTTTGAAATCCCAGCACGCGAATGGTGAAACCGGTTCCGTCTTTCGACATTGCCAAAGAATTCGCAGGCGATGAAATGTAAGTAACCAGAATGCCCGAAGCGAAATAGAGCGAACAAAGCATCGCCAGGCCGAAGAAAATAGCCAGCGCCTGCTTGTCTTTGGTGTTCAGATGTTGCAAAGCCTTGATCATAACTTGCTTCTCTCGCGATGTCGTTGATTGCTTGCGGGGCTGACGCATCTTACCAAATTCGCGCAGATGCGTGCACCCTCGCCGTAAAACATCTTTATCTTGCTTCGCTGATTCCCGCAGTCGCGGCTGGTGTGCTACACTCCGCGCCCATTTTGACCATGCAAAAACATTTTTATGAATACAAAGGCCGGTCGGTTTTGATCACCGGAGGGCTTGGCTTCATCGGCAGCAATCTTGCACGCCACCTGGCGGAGATCGGCGACGTGCGGATTACGCTTGTTGACGCCCTGCTTCCGGGACTGGGCGGAAATCCATACAACATAGAAGAAATCAAGGATCGGGTCTCGGTTCATATTTCCGACATAGGCAATCAGGAGTGCATCACTCGCCTGGTCAGCGGAGTTGATTACATTTTCAATCTGGCCAGCACCACCAGTCACATTGATTCCATGAACAATCCGCAATGGGATTTGGCGATCAACTGCGGTTCGCAACTGACCCTGCTCGAAGCCTGTCGTCAGTTCAATCCGCACGTCAAAGTGGTTTTCACCAGCACGCGTCAGGTTTATGGCAAACCGCTTTATTTTCCGGTGGACGAACATCATCGCGTTTCGCCGCCCGACATCAACGGCATTCATCAACTGGCGGCGGAAAATTATCATCAGCTTTATCATCGAATATACGGCATCAGGGCAGTCTGTTTGCGATTGACCAATGTTTACGGCCCGCGCCAATTGCTGTGGCACAATCGGCAAAGCTTTATTGCCTGGTTCATTCGTCAGGCGATTGACGGAGAAGTAATAGAACTGTTTGGCGAAGGCCGCCAGCGTCGCGACCTGAATTACGTTGACGACGTGGTTGAAGCTCTGTTGTTGGCCGGAGCGAGTGAAGCGGCAGAAGGACACATCTTCAATCTTGGCGGAGAAGAAGCGATCAGTCTAGCCGAACTGGCGGAAATTTTGATTTCCATCACCGGTCGCGGATCATTGCGCGCCGTTCCGTTCCCGCATGAACGCCAATTGATTGACATCGGAAATTTCCACGCCAGCTTTCGCAAAATCGAAACAGCGCTCGGTTGGCGTCCGCGCACGCCGATCCGCGAAGGATTGCGTCGAACGATTGAATTTTACCGGCAGCATCGCGACCATTACTGGACTCAGAATGAAAATCCCCTTTCTTGATTTTCCACGAGCTTACGCGGAAATTGCAGAGGAAACCTCCGCCGCGATTGACCGCGTGCTCAATCGCGGCGTTTATATTCTTGGCCGCGAAGTCGAGACGTTCGAGCGTGAGTGGGCGCAATTCTGCGGCGTCGCCGGCGCAGCGGCAGTAGCGAACGGAACAGACGCGTTGACGCTTGCGCTCATCGCTTCCGGCGCAGTTCGTCCTGGTCGCGACGATGAAGTGATAACGACACCGCTGACCGCCGGTTACACTGCGCTGGCCATTCTGAACGCCGGAGCCAAGCCCGTCTTCGCCGACATTGATCCTGACACCTTCACAATTGATCCCGCCGCGCTGGAAAAAGTCATCACCGGGCGAACACGCGCCATCGTGCCGGTTCATCTTTATGGGCAAATGTGCGATATGGCCGCCATTCGTCAGACAGCAGATAGTCGCGGACTGATTGTGATCGAAGACGCCGCGCAAGCTCACGGCGCGAAAACACAAGGCAAACGCGCAGGCGCGCACGGGCACGCCGCCGCTTTCAGTTTTTATCCGACAAAAAACCTTGGAGCATTTGGCGACGGCGGGGCTGTGGTTTCCGATGATACTGATCTGATCGAACGAGTGAAGCTGCTTCGTCAGGGCGGACATCCGCCAGCATTGAAGGATTCGATTGCCGGACGCAATTCGCGATTAGATGAAATGCAAGCGGCGATCTTGCGGGTCAAACTGAAAGTTCTAGAACAATGGAACGACAGGCGTCGCGCGTTGGCCGGAATTTATCACGATGCGCTGTCGCGCACGGGACTAAAACTTCCAGTCGAAAACTTAGCGCAATTGCACGTCTTTCATCTTTACGTCATCGAACATGCTGAACGGGATCGCCTGCGCTCTCATCTTTCGGCACGCGGCATTGAAACGTTGATCCATTATCCTTTTCTGCTTCACCAACAGCCATTGTTTCAAAGCAGCTCACAGCCGGAATTGCCTGTGGCCGAACGCGCGGCGAAAAGGATTCTCTCGCTGCCATTGCACCCGCATCTCAGCCGGAACGAAGCGCGTGCAGTCGCCGATGCGATTCTAGAATTTGAATCAAGCGCGAAGGCTAGGGCTGAAGCTTGAGCCTTAAACCGACTTTCGTTCGGGCTTTTGCGCTATGCAGATTGCCGAAAGTCCTGCGGGTAATCGTCGGCTCGGGTTCTTCAACCAACGCGCTTCGAGTTTCAGCGCGAAGAGCAATGCGCGGTTGATCCATTGAAGCTGCGGCGGCAGAGGTTTGACGTCAGAACCATCGTCCGCCAAGCCGATGCGCTTCAAGACAAGCCGACGAAGCGCGGCAATGGGCAGAAGCAAACTGTTGGCGTAAGTGCCGCGCAGAACCGCGAAGTTCGCTTTTTCCATTCGTTCGGTCAGTTCGTTCAGATGATACCGACGCTGAGTGGCTAAGGCCTGATCGTGTCCGCTGCGCATCCATTCGTAAGCCGCAACGCGCACAAATGCGATGCCGCCGGGTTTCAGCACTCTGTACATTTCGCGGATGGCTTGTTCGTCCGATCCTTCTCCGGGCAATTGCACCAGCACGTCAAAACTGGTGATCAGATCGAAGATGTCATCGGCAAATGGCAGGTCTGTAGCTGAAGCCTGAGCCAGCAGGTGATGTTGTCGCGCGCGACAAAAATCCAGCGCCACCGGCGACAGGTCAAAGCCAATCAAACGACCGCCTTGCCCATAACGCTCCAGCCAGTCCAGCATTCCGCCAGTGCCGCATCCGGCGTCCAGAATCGAACGCATTTGACGATCAAAGCAGAACGGATCAAGCAATGCTTCGGTGATCTCGCGCATTCCGGCAAACCACCAGAATTCCTGTTCCAGTTCGTATAAGTATGCGTAATCTTCAGTTTGCAATTATCGCTCCGTTAACTTACTAACTGATCAATCTTGGCAAGGTGATCAGGCAAAGATAAACTGCCCGAACGCAATGCTAAATCAGAGGAAGAAATTTTAGACAGGATTGACGAGATTGTTCAGGATTAACAGAATTGAAACCTCAACCGGGTTTCCTCCGGCCTTTCTGCCCCTGTAAATCCTGTCAGAAAATCCTGTGAATCCTGTCGAGAAACATACCGATGTTGCTTGTGCTGATTTAGGTCAGATTGCCGGACTCGCTGCTACCAAATTGTTCAAAACACAATTCGCCTGGAAAGGTAAGGCTATGAAAGCGCTGACTGCCGTCAAGCCGTACAGGAAAGAAATTATCGCTTATCTACTGATCGCTCTCTTATCGCTGCTGATTCTGATTGCGGTCATGCAATTGTGGCGAGCCGATTTGCGAATCCCTTTCACTTATTACGGCGAAGCGATGTTCAACGGCCTGCTGGTCAAAGGACTGATGGATCACAGTTGGCATCTGGACAATCCTTCATTGGGCGCTCCTGATGGTTTGAACCTGCGCGATGTTCCGATGTCGGATAATAACTTTCACCTGTTGTTCGTCAAACTGCTGACGCTTCTGACCAATGATTACGCGCTGGCGATCAATCTCTTTTTCATTCTGACATTTCCGCTTGTTGCGCTCGCCGCTTTTTTCGTCTTTCGTCAATTTCATCTCTCTTACTTTTCAGCGGCCCTCGGCAGTTTGCTTTATACCTTTCTTCCTTTTCACCTTACCAGAGGACAGCATCATTTGTTTTTATCGGCGTACTATCTGGTTCCGCTCACGCTTCTGGTCGCGCTTTGGATCAGTTCGGGGAAACTGTCTTTGTTTGACGCCGAAACCGGCAAACTCAATTTGAACAGGCGCAATCGAAAACTGATCGGCGGACTGGTTGTCTGTCTGATTGTTTCCGCCGCCGGAGCTTATTACGCCGCCTTCGCCTGTTTCTTTCTTTTGATGGCTGGCGGAATTGCCGCCATTCGGCGATTCGAGTTTCGCCCATTGCTTCTGCCCGTCGGTTTGATCGCCGTCATTCTTGCAAGCCTTTTCATCAATCTGTTGCCAAGCACGCTTTATTTGCGCGACAACGGCGAGACGCAGATTGTCAGGCGCGCTGCGGTGGACGCTGAAACCTACGGCCTGAGAATCTCGCAATTGCTGGTTCCGGCCAGCGGTCACAGGCTTTTCCTTTTCAACAAACTGAAGAGCGCATTCAACCAAAGACTCTTCATCAATGAAAACGACGACGCGTCGCTTGGTTTGATCGGCGTCTTGGGTTTCGTCTGTCTGCTCGTATGGCTGTTTTACCAGAAGCTGAAAGGGTCGTTGATACACGAACGGGAAAGCCTGTTGCTGACGGATTTGAGTCTGTTCAATTTGTCAGCCGTGTTGTTGGCGACAATCGGCGGTTTCGGAGCTTTGATTGCGCTTGTGGTTTCGGCAAAGATCAGAGCTTACAACCGCATCAGCATCTTCATTGCATTTCTTTCGTTCTTTGCCGTCGGACTTTTCATTGACCTTGTTCATCGTCATTGGGTCACAAACCGTCGAAGGCAGATGGTCTTTGCCGCCGCGCTGTTGGTTTTTCTTTCGTTCGGAATATTTGATCAAACCACGACGCGCGCCGTTCCCAATTATGATCAGGTCGAAACGATTTACCGCAATGATGCCGATTTCGTCGGCGAGATTGAAAACAGATTGTCGGCAGGCTCAATGATTTTTCAATTGCCCGTTGTGCCTTTCCCGGAACACCCAAAAGTTCATCGGATGTTCGATTACGATCACGCGCGGGGTTATCTGCACTCAAAAGATTTGCGTTGGAGTTACGGCGCAATCCAGAGCCGCGAGGCTGAAGTTTGGCAGAAGATGATTGCCGCCAAACCCGCCAGCGAAATGATTGAAACTTTGGCCGCCGCGGGCTTCAATGGTATTTATCTTGATCGTTTCGGTTATCAGGACAACGGCTCGCAGTTGGAAAAATCCGTCTCAGATGTGTTGGGAACTCAACCGTTGATAAGCCGTGATGGACGACTGGTCTTTTTTGATCTTGGCGAATACAGCCGCAAACTTCGCGATCAAATGACAGAGGAACAATGGCAGGCAAAGCAGGATGCGGCGCGCCATCCAATTATTGTGGTCTGGCGCAACGGATGTTCGGAGTTGGAAGGAAATTCGGAAAATAGCTGGCGCTGGTGTTCTGCCATCGGCGAATTGCAGTTATTCAACGGATCGAAGCGCGAACAGCAGGCTGTGCTGGAAATGTCTTTCGCGGCTGAGAACGAAGCGAATCTGTGGATCAATAGCGAGTTGTTCTCCGACCAGTTGAAAATCAGCCCGACCGCTAAGGCGTACTCCAGATCGTTAAAGTTGCCAACCGGCAAACACACTTTCACCTTCACCAGCGATGCGCGGCGGGTGCTGGCTCCGGGGGATTTTCGTTATCTGGTTTTCAGGATCATCAATTTCAAATTGAGCGTTCCCGAAGCCAAACCGGCTGCTGTTGAATCCAAAGCTGTTGCCGCATCCGCGAAATGATTCGGGCTTTCAACCGATTGGTTTCGCCCAGAGTTTGTACACTGACCAGCAAAATAGTTTAGGATTCCGTCATAATCTGTATTCTTCTTTTCTTCAAACCGAAAGGATCAACCATGCCCAAAGGCTCAATGCTTTTTGCTCTGCTGGCGCTTGGCGCTTTGCTGGCTCTGTCGCCGGTTTTTGCGCAGGACAAAACTTCCAAATCACAGGCCGACGAAGCCAGATTGCGCCAGCGCGCAATGAAAATTCACCGCGCGGCCACAGTCGTTGACACTCACAACGACATCACTTCGCCGATTACGGACGAAGGCTTCGACATGGGCGCGCGCGACACCAGCGGAAAAATCCAAACCGACATTCCGCGAATGAAAGAAGGTGGATTGGACGCCGAGTTCTTTTCGATTTACGTCGCGGCCAGATACGCCAGAGAAGGCGGCGCAGCCCGACGCGCGTTGGATATGATTGACGGCGTTTACGAACAGGTTCGGCGACATCCCGAAAGTCTGGAGATGGCATTCACTGTCGCCGACATTCGACGCATCAATCGCTCAGGCAAGATCGCCGCGTTGATGGGCATCGAAGGCGGCCACGCCATCGAAGACAGCTTGTCGGCGCTTCGCCAATTTTACAAACTCGGCGTCAGGTATATGACCTTGACGCACACCAACACCAATAACTGGGCGGATTCCGCAGGAGGCATCAGCGTGCAGGCGGAAAAGCGTCACGGCGGTTTGAGCGATTTCGGAAAAGTGGTCATCGCCGAAATGAATCGGCTGGGAATGATGGTGGACATTTCGCACGTCGGAGATGAAACTTTCTGGGATGTGATCGAAGTGACGAAATCGCCGGTCATCGCTTCGCATTCTTCATGCCGCGCGTTGACCAACGTGCCGCGCAATCTGACCGACGATATGTTGAAGGCCGTCGCCAAAAACAACGGCGTGGTGATGATCAATTTCTACAACGGATTCATCAACACCGAATACGCCAAAGCGGGCGATCCCATGCCAACCAGATCAGCAAACACAGCGACGCTGGACATGCTGATGGCGCACTTTGAACACGTCATCAAAGTTGCGGGCATCAATCACGTCGGAATTGGGTCGGATTTCGACGGTGTGGACGGATTGTTGCCGCCTGGAATGGAAGACGTTTCCAAGCTGCCGACGATCACTTACGAACTGCTCAAGCGCGGTTATTCCGAAGCCGATGTCAAAAAGGTTTTGGGAGAAAATCTGCTGCGCGTGATGGCCGAAAACGAACGCGTCGCCAAACGTCTGCAAGCGTCCGGCGCAAAACCGTCCTTCGCCAAAATTAACTCTGCCGTGCCGCAAAAGTAACGACACAACCAAATCGCTGTGGCAGTTGAAACGGCTTCGGGCTGAATCAAAAACTGCCACAGCTCACCGAATCCCTTTGGCCCGCCTGCCTAAAATCCCTGTTTTCAAATATCACCCGGGAGGAAGTCGGCTTTGAAACCGAGTGTTTCTTTCTTGCGCTTTGCCGCTGATAACAGTCTACGCCCTCTCTTTCGGATGGCAGCGGCTTGCAACACAGCACGACTGTAATGCTGACAGTTAATAAGTGATGATTTAGGCTCCCAACCCTGTCCGCCGCAGCAGATCAACGAAGCGGGGATCGCGGCGCAGGCTGTCCCATTGCGGGTTCACCTTCAGGTTAAACAGTTTCGGGTCGTGACCCTCGTAGGCTCGCTCGAACCACTCGAACGTCAGGTCCATTTCTCCCAACGCGGAGTGGATAAAAGCAAAAGCGTATGGCGAGACGTATTGGCGGTTGGCTAGCGCGTGCAACTCCGCCAGC
>CAYRQB010000149.1:9740-13760 GCA_964426025.1 uncultured Heliomicrobium sp. | reverse complement strand
CAGGTACTTATGTAATCCAAGTCCGCGCCAACAACCTGGTGAACACCGGCACTTACCACATCGGATTGGAATGCTTGCTGCCAACCGCTCCTGTGGATGCGACTCTGAGTTGCGGCACTCTGTTGTCAGATCGGCGGATTGATGCTGCGTCTCAAGTGGATCAGATTACTTTCAGCGGGCAGGCCAATGAGCGGAAGACGCTGACGCTGACCTCCGGCCCATTCACAGCTACTGCGACGGTTTTCTCACCGACGGGGGTCGTAGTGACAACGTTTAATGCCAACAGCCAGCCGCAATTGACGCTGCCGGAGACAGGTACTTATGTAATCCAAGTCCGCGCCAACAACCTGGTGAACACCGGCACTTACCACATCGGATTGGAATGCTTGCTGCCAACCGTTCCTGTGGATGCGACTCTGAGTTGCGGCACTTTGTTGTCCTCGCGCTCCATTGATGCTGCGTCTCAAGTGGATCAGATCACTTTTTGTGGGTTATCTGGTCAGCAAGTTACATTGACGTTGACGTCCAGCGGTTTCACCGCTACGGCCACGCTCTTTCCGCCCTCAGGAATGATGCCGATTATCTTCAATGCCAATAGCCAACGGCAGGTGACTTTGCCGGAAAGCGGCACGTATGTAATTCAGGTGCGCGCAAACAATCTGGTGGGAATCGGTTCTTACAGCATAGGGCTTCAGTGTTTGTCGCCGCCTATTGCGCTATCTCCGAATCCGTTGACGATTACTGGTGGCCCAAGCGGCAATATGACCGTAACCATCGGCATTGCTCAGAGCGCCGCGACCATGGTGACGCTATCATCGTCAAATCCCGCAGTCGCCACAGTGCCCATCTCAGTGATGATCCCGGCGAACGCTACTTCGGCTTCCTTTCCTGTGACGGGCGTTGCCGCCGGATCAGCTATGATCACAGCAACGCTACCCAACAGCCTTGGCGGTTGTAACGCGACTGCGAGTGTTACGGTCAACTCGCCAACAATAGGCCCGGCTGAAATTGAAATCATTCCACCGGCTCCGTCCACTAATGACAGCATTTCTGTAAGGATATTCGGAGACTGGCCGAACTCGTGCGTCCCGCTAAATCCCGTGGAGAGCATTGCCAATAACGAGATTCGCATTGCTACGTCCAATTCCGGCCAAGCTTGTACACAGGTCATCTCTCCCTGGAGCCACAATCGCCAGATCGGTATGTTGCCGGCTGGCAATTATCAGGTGATCGTAACTTACAACGGTTCGGAGATCGGGCGAAAATCTTTCACGGTTAATAACCTCGTGCCGACACTCACCAGTTTAGATCCGTCTTCGGCTCAGGCGGGTGGAGGGTCATTCACGCTTACTGTTAATGGGACGAACTTCGTCAACGGTTCAGTAGTGCGGTGGAACGGAAGCGATAAGATGACGACCTTTGTCAGCGCTACGCAATTGACGGCAACGATAACTGCTGCCGACATTGCCACGATGGGGATGGCGAGCGTCACTGTTTTTAACCCTCTTCCGGGCGGAGGGCTTTCAAATGCGTTGCCCTTCACCATCAACCCGCCAACTCCTACTACCAGAATGGTGCAAGTAATGGACGCCAGCGGAATTGCCGGAGGTCAGGTGATGGTGATAATCAAACTTGCTTCGCAGGGGGATGAGAATGCGCTCGGTTTCAGTCTGACTTTCAACCCTGCAATTTTGAAAAATCCACAAGCGGTTTTGGGCAGCGATGCCACCGGCGCCACGCTTAACGCAAACAGTGGTCAAGCGAATCAGGGCCGCTTTGGCTTAGCGCTTTCGCTTCCAACAGGGCAGGTCTTTTCTGCCGGAGAACGTCAAATCGTTGTCGTGACCTTCATGGTGGACGCGTCGGCAATGGCTGGGACAACGCCTATTGATATTGGCGATCAACCGATTTCGAGAGAGGTCGTTGGCGTCAATGCCAATCCACTGCCTGCGACATGGAAGCCTGGCGTCGTCACAATCTCAGCCGGATATGAAGCCGATGTATCTCCGCGCCCCAACGGAAACAATGACGGCACGGTCACGATTGCTGATTGGGTTCAGTGCGGACGCTTTGTGGCAATGCTTGACACTCCGAGTACGGGGGCTGGCGGCGAATTCCAGCGAGCCGATAGCGCGCCTTTAACAACAAAAGGCGACGGCAAGCTTACTGTTGCTGACTGGGTTCAATGCGGGCGATATGCTGCGCGACTTGATCCTGCCATGGCTGCTGCCGGACCAACCGATCCAGTTCCGATGGGAACTATTGCCGCCAAGAGCAAGTTGAAAGGCGCAGGGATGGAAGTTCCAGTTGGAAGATGGTTGAGGGTGATCAACAGTGGAACAGGCGAAGGACAGACTCTCAGGATGATCGTAGAATTGGATTCCTCAGGCGACGAGAATGCTCTCGGCTTCAGTTTGAGTTTTGACCCTGCCGGTTGGCGTTTTATCTCGGCAGTTCCTGCTGAATCATCAAAACCTGTTACTGTCCATATCAACGCCAACGAAGTGATGAAGGGAAGAATCGGACTTCTTCTTGCGTTATCTGCTGGCGAAGTTTTCTCGGCGGGCACGCATCAACTCGTAGCTTTGACTTTTGCGCCAATCTCGCCCAATCACACTGGCGCTGATGCGTTGAAGTTCAACGACGCGCCTATCGTGCGCGAAGCGGCAGACGTCAATGCCGAACCATTGCCAATCAATTACTCGCCGGATCCGGCGTCAGGCAGAGCACATGTTGACGCAATTGTTTCTGCCGCCAGTTTTAGCAATATCGAACTGGCGGAGGAGTCAATCGCCACCATATTCGGCGATGGATTTTCTAGCGAGACGCAACTGTCCATGACCTCACCACTTCCCACAGAGATGGCCGGTGTCAGCGTGACGGTCGAAGACAGCAAAGGCATCAGAAGACCGTCTCCACTATTTTTCGTTTCACCCACTCAGATCAATTATCAAATTCCGTCTGGCACGGCTCCCGGACTGGCGGCAATCACGGTAAATAGTCCAACAGGCATTGCCACCACAACGGCTCAAATTGGAAACACTGCTCCGGGAGTGTTTTCAGCAAACGCCAACGGACAAGGCGTCGCCGCAGCAGTATTGTTGCGAGTCAAAGCCGACGGCGCTCAAGTTTTTGAGCCGGTGGCGCGATTCGATTCAGTGCAAAAAATGTTTGTAGTCGAGCCGATTGATCCAGGATCGGAAGGTGATCAGCTTTATCTGGTTCTGTTTGGAACAGGATTCCGATTCCGAAGCGATCTTTCATCTGTTAGCGCCACGATTGGTGGTATCAAGTCCGAAGCGCTCTTTGTCGGTCCGCAAGGCGATTTTGTTGGGATTGATCAGATCAATTTGAGATTGCCACATCACTTAGCCGGTCGAGGCGAAGTAGACGTAAGGCTGATTGTGGATGGCAAAGCAGCGAACAGCGTGCGGATAAACGTTAAATGAAGATGCAGCGGAGAAAACCAAAATCAACCTGCTCATAAAGAGATGATGTCAGGACAGATTCTTTCAGCAGAAAAGTCCTGACATCATCTTTAGCCCCTATTTTTCAGCCTCATCTCATCACCACTGTTTGGTGATGACTGGAATGTCGCCGTTCTGGCCTAGGGCGGTGTTGCGCGATTGGTTGGTTGATGAGTTGATGATGTACCAGACGCCGGTTTGTTTGCGCCAGACGGCTATGTCGCATCGTCCGTCGCCGTCGTAATCGCCTGGAACGGCTACGTCGTAATACGGCGCGGATGCTGTTCCCCAGTTTCTGGTTTCGACAGAATTGCTGGCGCTCTTCAATATCTGCCAGTTTCCGGTTGAGCCTCGCCAGACAGCCGGATCAGTCCTTCCATCGCCGTCGTAATCCGCCGGAACCGGTGTGTCGCCGTTTGAACCGAGAGTGATTCCGCGCCACTGGCTGTTCGAGCTTTGGATGTAATACCAGGTTCCGGTTTGCTGACGCCAGATTCCAACATCGGTTTTTCCATCTCCGTCATAGTCAGCGGGAACAGGTTTATCAGTTGAA
>CAYRQB010000149.1:0-9730 GCA_964426025.1 uncultured Heliomicrobium sp. | reverse complement strand
GGAGCCGGCAGGTCGTAATACGGCGCATAACCCGCTCCCCAATTTACCGTCTGCAAAGAACTGTTTGAACTTCGCAGGATGTACCAATAACCGGTCGAAGCGCGCCAGACAGCCATATCTGTCTTGCCATCACCGTCGTAATCGGCTGGGACGGGAGTATCTCCGTTTTGGCCGTGTCGTTGGATTCGGTAAACGCCATTCGAGCTTTGCAGTATGTACCAGTTGGCTTCCGACGCGCGCCAGACGGCCAGATCATTCCTGCCGTCGCCGTCGTAATCGCCCGGCGCAGGCACGTCGTAATACGGCGCATAACCAGCGCCCCATTGAGTGTTCTGTTGCAAATTGGTCGAGCTTTTCAGGATTTGCCACGAGCCGGACGAACCTCGCCAGGCTGCAAGATCGGCTTTTCCGTCGCCGTCGAAATCTCCGCGCCGCGCGCGACCGGATGGTGACGGTGGAGGCGAAGCGCTGGCGTTGACGAAGATGGAAAGAGCTTTCGTAGCGGTTTGTCCGGCAGAATCAGTCGCTCGAACCGTGAAGCTGAAAGTGCCGCTGCTGAAAGTCGTGCCGCTGATGGTTCCGCTCGAATTCAAATTCAAACCTGATGGCAGCGAACCGCTGGCGATGCTCCAACTGTAGGGCGGCGCGCCTCCGGCGGCGGACAGCGATTGCGAATAGAAACTTCCCGATTGGGCGATGGCCAGACTTGTCGTGCCGATGGTCAAAGGAGTGATTGCCGCGCTGCCCGGATAAATGAAGCGCATTGCGTTTGCGTCGTCGGTTCGCAGGCTGGCGCAGCGTCCGTCGAAATGGGCGTAAGCGTACATCGTCGCTGTCGAATCCAGCGAATGACCTACGCCGAGCGCGTGACCGAGTTCATGCGTGGCGACTTCCTGAACGTTGCAACTGTTGTTGAAATAACAACTGGCGTATGGGTTGAAAGACATATTGCCTTCAAACGCGCGATAGAAAGTGATGCCGTTGATCACTCGTGTTTGAACCAGGCTGTAGCTGATGATTCCAGCCGCAGCCAGAATGCCGGAACAGCCTCCGCCCGAAGGCGAAAACGGAGAGTAGTTGTCGCAGTTGTTGAAAGAGATAGTGTTTTCGCCGTCGGTGTACAGCAAACCGCAACCGCCAGTGTTGCCGCCGTTGGAAACCTGTATGGCCGATCCGCTGACGCCGGACCAGGCGTTCATTGCCGCCAGCATGTCGTTGACGATGTTTCCATTCGGCGCTCCTGCCGGATTGATTTTGAAATAGACGGGTTGGCCGGTATCAGGTTCAAACCAGCGCGGCGGATAAGAGTTGTTGATGAAGGTAAAAGTAGGTATCGGTTGTTGACCTGCTTCGCCGGAAATTTCCGCCGGGCTGACGCGCAGAGCAACATTGTTGTAATACTTGTTTTCGTGTTGGCTGGCTGCGGTTTGCGTGGCCGCGATTCGCGAACGAAGCATGTCAACATATGCGCTCAGGTCGGCGCGGTCGGTGATCGGGCCTGATTGCGAACGACCGACGACCGTCACACTGCCATTGCTGGTGTCGCGCGCCACAGTCAAATTGCCGGTCGTGCGATTGACGAAGACCGAATACTTTCCCAAAAACCAGTTGTGGACTCGCAGACTGCCGTCAGCCCAGGTGTCCAGATAAAGCAACACGTCTTCTCCGGTTTTGAATTCGGGAGTTCCATAAATGATGCTGCCCAGAGTTTGAGTCACTCCGCCGGGTTCTTTGATGACGATTTCGCTGGCGGTGATCTGACCTTTGTAAACTTCCTGCACGCGCAGTGTGATGTAAGTAAAGATGGCTTTGTGTTGTTCGTCGTATCCGCTGACGACGGCAGTGACGTTACCTCGAACAATTGCCCGCGCTCCGATGATCATTTCATCGTCGCTGGGGATGATGACGCTGGTGGCGGTCGCAATACCGGCTGCAGCCAACACGCATAATAAAGACAGAAAGGTCAGCCTGGCTTTCCTCAAAAACATACTTGCCTCCTACACTGAAACGCACACGTCGCACAAATACCCAAAACCGGGGCGATGGCGGAGCGTTTCCTGGTAACTAATCGGGTTTTCAATTCAGGTTTTGGATTCCAATCGGGGGGATGCTCTTTGTCAGTTCAGCTTTGATAAAGCTGCCAACTTTGCGGGGCCATTGGGAGGGGCAGAAAAGTCACGTCAGAACAATCTGACGTCGGTGTGTGTAGGCGCAAAAAAGAAATCTATAAATATGATTGGATCTGCGATTGCAGTTTACCGATAAACCAAAGAACAAATGACGAAGCGGCAGGTCAGGCTGACGAATAATATGGCACCATATTGATCTCCTTGAATGAAATGACTCGAATTGATGTTCTGCCGCGCGCACTCATACTTTCATCCTTGATGTGTCTTCAGTTCGCGACACAGACAAAGACCAGGCACGGCTCAATTCTCAAACGAACTCAAATTGGAAATTTGTACGAAGATAACTTCTCGTTGCAAAGTGGCCATCGGCCAGAACGAAAAGTTTTTGGGAGATACCAACTCGGATCGAAACACAAACTTGGGATGCGTTGTGAGGTTGTGTTTCCGATTAACTACGGGGATGTCATCGAGGGCAACTGATGAGTTAGCGAGCGCATTAAAACACCTGACTCTAATTCTGTCAATTATCAATTTTTATGATCATGGCTTCATTGTGACGAGCGCGAAAATCCCAATTGAAACCCTCGCGCTCGATTTATTTATCCTGAAGTCTGTGCGAATTAAGCTTGAATGAAATCGGCAGTTTCACGCAAATTCGCAGAGCCGCCAAGATGATAAAGGGGAAAGTTAATGGCTGCGGACTTCCAACAGGCTCTTAACAACCTTATTTCCTTTGCGCCTCTGCGGCTTGGCGTGAGCCTTTAATTCGCCAACCTTCATTTTATGTTGATTCGCATGGTGTTGGATGATTTGCCATCAGCAGTCAGAACCAGATCAACTTCACCGCGACCTATCAAACTGCGCGAAAGCAGTATGTTGATTTGATCCAGGCCGACGAATTCGCCTTGCGGTCCGGCAAATTGAACCGGGATGTTTGTGCCTCCGATGCTGGCCGTTACATTCGACAACGAACTGTTGAATCGAACACCGGTTCCGAACAGAACCAGAAAGACCTGATCGGTGCCGGCTCCCAAATCAATCGGCGTCGGAACGAATTTGTTTTGCGCCGAATCGAAGCGGCTGATTGGTTCGTTGATTTGCGCTCCGCCTGCTGTGACACGCAATGCGAAACCGGCTGGAACTTCGCGGCCATTTGAATTGGCGGCGAAAAGGCTTGGGGCGACGGTTGAAACCTGAACTGTTCCAAGCGAGACAGTGCCGTCGTTGGCAGTAATGATGATGGTTGCAGTGCCCGCGACTGTCCCGCCTGGGATCAGAAAATTGACCTGAGTCGGAGCGACGAAAAACAGCGGCGATAATCGTTCCGCCCCCGCGGCGTCGCGAACAACCACGCGCGTTCCGGCCAGAATGGTCGGGAGCGGCAATGTGTTGGCAACTACAGTGTTGGTTGCCAGGCCGGTTCCAAACGCCGCGACGATGGCTTCGCTGGCGATGTCCGAGCCGCTGAAGCTGGCGGCGGAAACAGTCGCCAGCGACCGCGAAGTAGTCAGCCGATAAACTCCGCGCCCGTGAGTCGCGGCAAACAGAGTGTTGGTCGCCGCCTGATAACGAACCATATAGACCGGAACGCGCGGCATTCCGTTGCTCAGCCTTTCCCAACTCGTCCCTCCGTTGGTTGTTTGGAATACTCCCAGGTCTGTCCCAATGTAAATAGTGTTTTGATTCGCAGGGTTGAGCGTCACGGAATTAACCGGCACATCAGGCAAATTGCCGCTGATGTCCTGCCAGGTCTGGCCTCGATTCAAAGTCAGAAAAACATGGCCGGGAGTTGTCGGTGTGTTCGTGTTGAAGCCGGAAAAGGCGACGACGGCGCGCTGCGAACTTGAATTATCAACAGCCAAATCAGTGACGTAACGATTAGGCAGCGGTGGTTTCGTCAGATTGATAAAGGTCGCGCCAGCTTCGGCTCCGGCGTTGGCGGTGATTTGAATCGTGCCGTCGCTGGCTCCGGTCCAAACTATTTCTTCGTTGTTGGCCAGACCCGGATAAGCCGCGATAGCTGTCAAATACCCGCTGCCTTTGGTCAAATCCGTTCCGAATCCATCGGCGCTCGCTCCAAGACCAGTCCAGGTCACTCCGCGATTGGCCGTTCGATACAACCTGTGCGTGCCAAAGTAAACTACGTTTCCGTTCTGCCCTGTGAAACCTGTGTGCAATGCCATAGGCGCGTAAAACGAAACGCGATCAGCCGGATTGAACGTTCCTTGTAGCGTGATGCAACCGAAGCATCCGCGTCTGATCCAACTGCCGCCGCCATTGGTCGAAACCTCCGGCCCCATTTGTGGTCGTTGTCCGTCTTCGTTGTTCTGGTTGAAAAAGGTGTGGTAAACCACCTGCGGATTTGACTGATCTATCAAGGCGAATCCGCCATCGCCACGAGCTATCTGCCGCCAATTCAGTTGACCGGTGAAAAGATTGGTTCCGTTGTCTTGTGTTCCACCGATCACGAAATCGGGATTGGTCGGGTGCAGGGCTATGGATTGAAATTGAGTGATGCTCAGGTTCGGGTTGAGGCCGATCCATTTGACAGTGCCAGCCGTGGCGTTGTCGGTTCGCCAAATTCCTCCATCACTGCCTGTAAATAAAATGTTGGGATTCGCTCGACTGATGGCAATGGCGTGCGTGTCGGCGTGCAGGCCGTCGCTGTCGCCGCTTTGGATGTTTGTCATATCAACCCAGCTTTGACCGCCATTGACGCTGCGGAAAAGCGTTCCGCCGTTATTGAGCGTATTCGCCTGTGTTCCGTAATAAACGACGTTGGCGTTGGTTGGGTCAACGGTCAGTTCCAGATTGTAATTGGCCTGTCCCTGAGTTTGCGGCGTGGTGACTTTTGTCCAGTTGTTGCCGCCATCTGTGGAGCGCCAAATTCCCAGCAGATCGTCGTTGCTGGCTGCAAAAGCGGCATAAAGCGTTGATTCGGAAGATGGCGCAATCGGCGGCCCGGCGGCCAGTTCAACCCGGCGAAATGGCGATCCGCTGGAGCTTGGCAATCCGCCGGACAGCAGTGTCCAGGAACCCGGCTCGCCGCCCTGATCAGACCTGTAAATTCCCAGATTGAGGATCGCCCCAAAAATTCTTTGCGGTTTTTGCGGATCAATCAACACGTCCGTCCCCGAACGATCAACATCGAAATTGCCCGGATTCAGATTGCGCCAGTTCAAGCCTCCGTCTGTGGATTTCCAGATTCCGCGATTTCCGATCGGCACAGTTCCGACTCCTCCTGACGCGCTGCCGATGACGCCGACGTTCGTCGCGGCATAAAGCGTCTGCGGATTGCTCGGATCAATTTCAATGGTCATGAACGAACAATTGACGAATGAAGGAAGATTCGGAGCAGTGGTTGATGTTGGCCCCAGAATTTGCGTCCAGGTATTCCCGCCATCAGTGGATTTCAAAAGTCCCTGTCCGTAATAAGTGTCGCCGCTTCGATTGCCTTCGCCGGTTCCGACATAAATCACGTTTGGATTTGTCGGATCAATCGCCACTGCCCCCACGGCCAGCGATGGTTGATTGTCTGTCAGCGACGACCAATTGACGCCATTGTCGTTTGATCGCCACAAACCGCCGTGCGCCGTGCCGAGATAAACGATTTTGTTGCTCGTGTCGTTGTATCCCGGATCGAGAACAATCGCCGTCACACGACCTGAAACCGGAGAACTTGGAAAATTGAATGTCTGGCCGTTTTCGATAGGAGCCGGTCCCAACGCCGCCCAAACCGCCAATTGTTCCGGCGCGGCGGACAAACCCAACAGCGAGCGTGACTGGTTAAGGCGATTTTCTTCATCAGCCAGTTGTTCGCGCATTCTGAAACCGGCCTCAGCCGGAATCGTATTTGCCGGATAAGCTCGCTGAAAATAAAACCAATCCTGTCGCCTTCTGCCGCCACCTTCCAGTTCTTCCGGTTCGTCCGGCGAAGCGGTTGGAATGACCGTTCTCAACTCCGGCTCAAAAGCGTCGTCACCGCGCTTGGCGGTTGGCGAAGGAATTTTCTCTACACGGGCGATTTGTTTTCCGCGCGATTGAGGCTTGTCGGATTCGACCGGTTGATGATCTGGATCGCTGTTTTCCCGCTTCATCTCTGCGGCATTCAATGATGGCGGGAGATTTTCGCTCGAAGCTTTTTCACCAGTTTCGGAGCGATGGTTCTGTCCGGGCTTCACCGATGACAGATATGCCAACGCAGTTAAACCCAGCAGGCAAATGATCAAAGTTGAAAAAACCAGCAGTGAAATGCGGCTGGTTGACGCAATTCGATTTAGGATTTTTGCGAATAGGATCGGAAATTTCATGGTGTAACTCCTGAAAGATTGAACATCGAATTGGATTTTCATCCACTTCGGAACTTGGAACAAGTTGTCTTGTCCGTTATCATCTGCCCGCGCTCGTACCCAAACTTTAGAAGATGAAACAAACCGTTTTTATCACCGGAGCTTCCAGCGGGATTGGCCATGCTTTGGCGCGTGAGCTTGCGCCAAAAGGATATGCGCTGGCCTTAGCCGCCCGCCGACAAGATTTGCTTGATGATTTGTGCGCCGAGGTTCGCCAGCTTGGCGGAGAAGCCATCCCGCTGATTTGCGACGTCGGCGATCAAGAGCAAGTCAAACAGGCAATCGCCAAAACCATAGAGCATTTCGGAAGAATTGATCTGGCGATTCTTTCCGCCGGAATCGGAGGCACAACCAAAGCGACGGAATTCAAAGCCGACGGTTTGCAACGATTGGTGCGAACGAATCTGTTCGGCGTGGCTTATTGCCTGGAAGAATTGTTGCCGATCTTGCAACGACAAAACGGCGGGACGATTGCCGCAATTTCCAGCCTGGCCGGTGATCGCGGCATGCCGGGTTCGGCGGGATATTGCGCATCGAAAGCCGCGCTTTCAACCTTGTTCGATGGCCTGCGCCCCGAACTGAAAACCCAAAACATCAAACTCGTCACAATCGAACCTGGCTATGTGCTGACGCCGATGACCGAAAGTTTCGGGAAAATGCCTTTCCTGATGATGGCCGACGAAGCGGCCAGATTGATTCTGCGCCGCATTGAACGCGGCGACCGCGTCATTCGTTTTCCTTTTCTGCCGTCGGTTTTCATGAAGCTGGTGCGGATATTGCCCGTCAGTCTGTTCGACGTTTTTGTGTCGAAACGTCGTCCGGTAAAGCTGAAAGCCAATTGATTGCGGTTGGAACTTCGACTGAAATTATGACTGAAAAACAACACTACTTTTCAGGAACGAAATGGGAGCCGATAGTCGGTTATTCGCGCGCGATTCGCATCGGCAATCAAATCTTCGTAACCGGAACAACTGCGACGAACGAGAATGGCGAGATCGTCGGCGTTGACGACGCATACGCGCAGACGGTTCAGGTCATACGCAACATCGAACGCGCTTTGAACGCCTTGGGCGCGGAGTTGAAGCATGTTGTGCGAACCAGAATGTTCGTCACAGACATCGCCCGATGGGAAGATTACGGACGCGCGCACGGCGAATTTTTTCGTGAGATCAGACCCTGCGCAACCATGGTCGAAGTGAGCAGGTTAATTGATGATCGCATGCTGATTGAAATCGAGGCCGATGCCGTCGTTTTGTAAAATCGGCAAACAACAAAACTTCTTTACCACGCGGATGATTTTTTATGCGCTTTCCTTTAAGACCGTCTGTCACACCCAGAAGCACCAAAGTCGTCGAGGCCGATGAAGTTGAAGAAGCCAATGGCGATAGCGTAGAGGACGTAAAAGCCAGGATTTTATTTTGGCGAGCGTTGTTCTGGTTGATCATGGTTTTTGCCGTGCAAACTGTGGCGGCACTGTCGCCTGAGTTGGTTGAAAACTATTACAGCCAGTTGATCTACTACTATCTGGTGCGATGGTTGTCGGTCGTCAACAAATTCTTTCCCGTGGCCATCGGCGAAGCTCTCATCGCGCTGATCATTATTTGGTACATCGGCTGGACGTTTTGGTATTTCGGGCGAGTCTTTCGCCGCGAATCTTCATTTCTGGATGTGATCAAAGTTTTATTGCTGCAATGGGCGTGGTTGTTCACAATTTTCTTTGCCCTCTTTTTATTCATGTGGGGGTTGAATTACCAAAGGATGCCGATCGAAGAGAGGATGGATTTGGAGCGTCGAGCCGAAGGGCGCGAAGAAATCATCAACGTCGGCAGACGAATCATTGATGGCGTCAATCGTAATTACAGCACGCGCGAGGCTTCATCAGTGACCGGCGCCAGCCAAATGACAATCGGTCACGCCAGATTGCATCAAAGCATCGAAAACGCGTTCCAGCTCGAAGGCATGCTCGGAGCGGCCAGTCAGGGCGGATTCGCCAATCCCCGACCGCTTTATTTTTCAAATGTCGCAACCTGGTTGGACATCAGAGGAGTTTACGTTCCTTACACGGGCGAGGCCGTCTATAACGAAAGAGTGCTGGATTGCGATCTGCCGTTTGTGATTGCGCACGTCAAAGCGCACCAGCGCGGATACGCGCGCGAAGACGAAGCCAACTTCATCGCCTTCGTCATCTGCATCAAATCAAATGAACCGTATATTCGTTATTCAGGTTACCTGCATGCCTTGAAAGTTTTGGACTTTCTGGCCAAGAGCGACGTTCAGGCTGCGGAGTTTCTGAAGGCTCAGGCCGTGCCCGGAGCCGTCGCCGACATCAAAGCGCGAGAAACATATTGGGAGAGGTCGAAAAGCCCATACCTTGCAACAGCGACAAACGCCATCACCAACATTTATCTGCGAGCCAATCGTATTCGCGGCGGACTGAAGAATTTCAGCGAAGACACGCCGCTGATTGTTAATTACATGCTGAGTAACCCGGAAAGATAACCAACCTACGGCATTTAAGAAAAAGAAATTTCAAGCGAAGCCGCAAAGACGCCAAGAAGAAAAGAGGGAAAGATTGAAACGTTGTTTACTTGCAGTTGCTTTGCCTCCTTCGACTGCTTTAGCCCTTTGCGACTTGGCGACTTTGCGTGAAACTCAGTTTTCTTGATGACTATTTTGGGAAACCATGAGCGCTCCGCAATCTGCATTTAGCCAGAATCTGCAATCGCGTCTGGGCGACGCCATCAATCGCGGACAGAGTTATTTGTTCGCTCAACAAAACCTGGAAGGTTTTTGGTGGGCTGAACTGGAAGCCAACGTCACGCTGACGGCTGAATACATCATGCTTCATCGCATACTGATTCATTCCGATCAGCGCAACGCCGCCAGCAACGGCAAAGACCGCGAAGCTCAAGTTCAGCAGATGGCTCGTTACCTGCTTCGCCAGCAATGCCGGCACGGGGGCTGGGAATTGTTTTACGGCGACGGCGGAGAAATCAGCACAACCATCGAAGCTTACTTCGCATTGAAGCTGGCCGGACACGGCGAAGACGAACCGCCAATGCAGCAAGCGCGCAAATTCATTCTGGAACGCGGCGGTTTAACAGGTGCGCGCGTGTTCACCAAATTGCATCTGGCGTTGTTCGGCGCTTATCCGTGGGAAGGCATTCCGACGCTGCCGCCATGGTTTATGTTTTTGCCGAAATGGTTTCCGTTCAACATCTACACGATGGCCAGTTGGGCGCGCTCTTCGAC
>CAYRQB010000148.1:0-13802 GCA_964426025.1 uncultured Heliomicrobium sp. | reverse complement strand
TGGCACAGATGTCTGACCGCTGCCAGATTGTGGCTGACGAATAATACAGTTCGTCCCTGTCGGGCGACAGCGCCCATCTTGTTCAGGCATTTCTGCTGAAACGCAGCATCACCAACCGCCAACACTTCGTCCACGATCAGGATTTCCGGTTCCAGATGCGCCGCGACGGCAAAGGCTAGACGCAGATACATCCCGCTGGAATAACGTTTGACCGGCGTGTCAATGAACCGTTCGACTTCGGCGAAGGCGACGATTTCATCGAACCGACGGGCGATTTCCGCGCGCCGCATGCCCAACACCGCGCCGTTCAGGTAAATGTTTTCGCGCCCGCTCAATTCGGGATGAAAGCCCGCGCCGACTTCCAGCAAACTTCCAACTCTTCCGAACATTTCTGCTCGGCCTTCGGTCGGCAAAGTGATGCGCGAAAGAATTTTCAACAGCGTTGATTTGCCCGCGCCATTGCGACCTATGACTCCCGCCACTTCGCCGGGTTGAATTTCAAAGCTCACCTGATCCAGCGCCCAAAGCTCGTTCTCGCTCTGGCGCTGAGCGTCATTGCCAGAGAAGGGATTCAATCGCCGCGCGGTTTCAATCAGAGCGTCGCGCAAGGTTGTCTGGCTTGATACGCGCGCGCCCAAAACGTAACGCTTGCTCAGGCGATCAACTTTGATGGCGAAATTCGATGACATTCAAATCTACGATGAGACAATTGAAGCTTCAGACCAGATCGGCGAACTGGTTTTCCATTCGCCGAAAATCGAAAGCGGCGTATATCAAAACAATCGCCGCGATCAATGTCGCCAATCCCAGCGACGTCCAATCGAAGCGCGCCGCGTTCAATTCGCCCAGCAGCGCCGCGCGGTAAGCTTCGATGACGCCGGTCATGGGATTGAGCGCAAACAACAGTCGGAATTTTTCTGGCACCAGACTGGCCGGATAAATGATCGGCGTGGCGAACATCCAGAATTGAATCAGGAAGGGAATAAGGTAACGCACGTCGCGATATTTGACGTGCCAGGCCGCCAGCCATAACCCAGCGCCCAATGCCAGCGCGGCGGTCAACATCAACAAAGCCGGAAGCATGATCAGATTGACGCCCAATGGAACCCCGTACCAGAACATCATCAACAGCAAAACCAGAAAGGCGCAGGCGAAATCAGCCAGACCGGCGAAAACCGCAGCCGCGGGCATCAGCAAGCGCGGAAAGTAAACCTTGGTGATCAGGTTTGAACTGCCCACAAGACTGTTGCTGGCGTTGGTCAGCGCGTTGGCGAAAAAAGTCCACGGCAACAATCCGGCATAAGCGAACAGCGGATAAGGCAGATTGTCCGATGGCATTCGCGCGAATTTGCCGAAGAAGATAGTGAAGATCAGCATGGTGAAAAGCGGCTGCATGACGGCCCAGGCTGCGCCCATCGCCGTTTGTTTGTACCGCACTTTCAGATCGCGCCAGATCAGAAAATACAGCAGTTCGCGATGCTGCCACAGATCGCCGAGGTTCAACGGAACCCAGGCGCTCGGCGGTTCAATCACCAGATGCTGTTTTGCAGATTCAATCTTGTCCATTCGCTCAAAACGTAAAGACTCCAGACGCGCGACCAACTGGCGCGCCCGGCTGTGAAATCTTCCCAGGCATTTCGCGTCGCCGCAGGATGAAGCCAGTTTCCCATACCGCTGCTTTCAGCATTGCAAAGCGCCGCTTCAACCTGTTTGCGCAGCGCGCCTGTCAACCAGTGTTTGAATGGCAATTCGAAACCGCGCTTTGACCGCCTGACGATTTCGCGCGGCAAATCGCCCGCCGCTTCCACCAGCAGCCATTTCGGTTCGCCTTCACGAAGTTTTTGCTGGCCTGGAATCTTCATCAAACGTTCGACAACCAGATGGTCAATCAGCGGCACTCGCACTTCCAGGCCGTGAGCCATGCTCATTGCGTCAGTATCGCGTAACAGCGTGTTGGCCATGTAACCGCCGAGCTCCAGCGCCGAAGCCTGATTGATTGGATCGGCCCCGGCGCAATTTGCCAGCCGTTGCGTCGTCCACTGTGCAATCATCGCCCGGTCGCGGATGGTTGCATCGTAATCACCCGCTCTTAATAGCTTCAGCCTTTGCTGTCCGGTGAACAATTGCCGATGAAGCATGACCGCGTGTTCGCCAAGCTCATGGCTTTCCAGCAAACTGCCCAGTTTGTTGGCGCGATTGCCGTAAGCTGCAGATTGAATTGCAGTGGCTGCCGCGCGCCGCAATCCGATGGGAACAGCCTGAATCAATCCTCTCAAATGTTCGTCGCGCGCAATGGTTTTGAAGAATGAATAACCGGCGAAAACTTCGTCGCCGCCCAAACCTGAAATGGCGACTTTCAATCCCGCGCCCGAAGCGGCTTCGGACACGACATAGGAATTGATGCCGTCAACTGACGGCTGATCCATTGCTTGCAAAGCCGAAAGCAGTCGCGTCAACAGATCATTCGCCGTCAGCAAAACTTCAGTGTGGTCGGTTTCATATTTCCTGGCGACACGCTCGGCGTGTTCCCGCTCGCTGAATTCCTGTTCGCTGAAACAGACTGAGAAAGTTTTCAGGCGATCAAGTCCGGCATGCCGCAACATTGCTACCACGGCGCTGGAATCAATGCCGCCGCTCAGAAAGATTCCAACCGGCACGTCCGAAACCATTCGCAAACGCACGGCCTCGCGCAGCAATGCTCCAACCTCTTCGCTGAGCGCGCGTTCGTCCGGAACTGACGGCGCAGAAGCTTCGGGGCGCAATTGCCAGTAAGGCTTGCTGCTGATTTCGCCGTCACTGAACGTCAGCGTGTGCCCGGGCAGCACCGCGTAAACATTTTCAATGACCGTCAATGGCTGCTGGACCGAACCGAAGGCCAGGAAACCGTCGAGCGCAGCGGCGGAGAGTTTTCGCGGAACCATTCCGCTGGCCAGCAGAGCGCGAATTTCAGAACCGAAGATGAAAGTTTTTCCGTCGTGAAAATAATAAAGCGGTTTGATCCCCAATCGGTCGCGCACCAGCGTCAATTGCCGCGATTGCGCGTCCCAGAAACCGAAGGCGAACATTCCGCGCCAATCGGCAATGGCATTGATTCCAAATTTCCCAAAACCTTTCAACACGACTTCGGTGTCGCTGTCGGAATGAAAGCTCAGGCCTCGCGAGATCAGACGCTGGCGCACTTCGCGGAAATTGAAAACCTCGCCGTTGTAGGTGATCCAATTGCCTGTCGCCTGATCGCGCATCGGCTGATGACCGGCAGGCGAAAGATCGAGGATTGACAATCGGCGATGAGCGAAGCCCGCAACTAATCCATCGTCTGCGCGATGGATGATTTCAATTCCATCGTCGTCCGGGCCTCGATGTTTGAGCGCATTTGTCGCCGCGCGCAATGCGTAATTTATTTCATCGGGCGATTGATTGCTGACGATGCCGAATATTCCGCACACAACAATGATTCCTGAATCAGCAAACGACAGATAAATGGTTCGATGCCGACATCCCAGCCCTGGACAGATTTGTCCGCCCGAATGTCTGAGCATCCGCAACCTTCAAAGGAAACCTCGTGTCGAGGCAGCGTCGAATTTTTGAAGAAAAGCGAAAGGGGAGCGCGGATAAAGGCTGGCGCTGATCCCGCAACAGGGCGGCGCCGCTTACCAAATCGGAACAACTAAAGACAGGACAAGATGACAATCGGTCTGAGATTGCCGGAGTGAAAGACAACGATTGATCCCACGGTGATTGTTCTGATTCAGATATTCAGTGTCTGAAAAAACTGACGCTGTAACTGATCCGCGCTCTCAGTCGCCGTCGCCGTTGCCGTAATAGTAACGGCTGTAATAAGTCGAATAGTAGTAATAGTCGTGCGGCTGCAATTTGATTTGATTGATGACGACTCCCAGAATCTTGGCGCCGACTGATTGCAAATGAGCCTTGGTTCGTTGAGCCATTTCGCGCGGAGTCACTCCGCCTTTGACGACGATAATCACGCCTTCGACCAGCGCCGACAGAATCAAACTGTCGGCGAAGGAAGAAACCGGCGGCGAATCAATCACCACGTAATCGAAATTCGCCGACAACATATCCACGACATTTTTCATCTTCGGCGAACCAAGCAATTCAGCCGGATTCGGCGGAAGCGGCCCCACCGGCAGCACGTACAAATTCGGCATGGCAACCTGTATCAGCGAAGCCAGTTCGCCTTCGCCCGCCAGGTAATTGCTCAGTCCGGCGTTGTTTTTCAGGCCGAAAATTTTATGTACGCGCGGGCGGCGCAAGTCTGCGTCAACGATCAAAACGGAAGCTCCGGTTTGAGCCAGCGAGATTGCAGTGTTGACGCTGGTCGTGGTTTTTCCTTCGGCGGGCTGACTGCTGGTGATCAGCAGCGTGCGCGGAGCATGTCCGGCGGACGAAAGCAGCAACGCGGTGCGAAGCTGGCGATAGCTTTCGGCGATGGACGAATTGGCTTCGACTTCAGTCAGAATGACCGCGCTGTTTCCGCCCGCTCCGGCAGGAACCAGTTCCTTTCCGTTTTTGCCGGCCATCAATCGTTTGGCTTTGCCGCCGCCCTGCAACATCGGGATGACGCCAAGCGCAGGCAATCGCAAATATCTGTCAATGTCTTCAACCGATTCGACCTTGTTGTTGATGTAATCCAGGAACAGAACCAGACCGATTCCGCCGATCAATGCCAGCAGGGCGGAAAGCAGAATGTTCTGCGTCCGTTTCGGACTGACAGGGTCGCGAGGCAATTGAGCGGCTCTGGTGATGCGGACTGTGCTTTTCAACAATCCGGCGGCGGAAATTTCCACTCCCTGCTGACTTTCCAACAGGTTGGTCAGCATCTGGTTGTTGGTGTCAATTTCCTTTTGCAGCATCTTGGCCATGATCGCGCCTTCGTTTTGCTGCAGGGTTTCCGCCCGCTGCTGAGCAAAAGCCTTGCGCAAACTGTCTTCCTTGCTCAGCGAACTGCGGTACTGGTTATCAATCGTCGCCAGAATGCGTTGATGCGAAGCGCGCAACTCGCCCTCAAGCCGCGATAACTGCTGTTCGACCTTTTTGACATCAGGCCATTCGGGTGTGAATTCCACCAGCAATCGTTCGCGTTGCTGTCGAAGCTCTGTGATTTTCTTGCTCAGTTCCTGAACGATCGGATCGCGCTGCACGTCCGGCAGCGTTGTTACGTCGGCCACGCCTCGGCTCATTTCATAAGACAATTGAGCCGTCTTGCGTTCGGTTTCCGCTTCCAGCAGCAATTGATTCAGAGCGACCAGCCTTTCGGAAACAGTGTTTTCCTTTTCGCCGAAATCCAGAATCTGATTGGCGCGGCGGTAATTCAGCAAACGCTCTTCGGCTTCCTTCAGGCGCAATTTGTAATCGGCAATGCTTTTTTCCAGAAATTCGCCGGATTTTTTGTTGGCTGCGTAACGGCTGTCGCGGTCGTTTTTGATGAAGGCTTCGGCCCAGGTATCGGCTATTTTGTGCGCCAGATCGGGGTTTGAATGGCGGTAATGAATTTTCACCAGCCGGGTTTCGCGCACCGGTTTAACTTCAATGTTGCCGAGCAAAGTTTCAATCAACGGCTCCAGCCTTTGCATCTCCGCCTGCTCGTCGGTTTCTCCGTTGATGACATCCAGAGTTTGCGAAATCTGATTGCTGGAACGGAAGCCGGGCAGAAAGTCCGCGTTATGTTCCAGGTCAAGCGATTTTGCGACCAGATAAGCCACGCGCGGGCTTTGCATGATGTTCAACTGGGTGTTGATGTATTGCGAATCGTCGGCGCCGCCCATGTTGATCTGCAAATCCTTGACGTTGACTATGCGGTCTTCTCTTTCCAGCGCGATTTCGGTCACGCCTTCGTAAATCGAAGGCAATCGCAAATTGTAAATCGCGGCCAGCGTGACGGTCACAATCACTATGCTGATGGGAACCCACAACCGGCGGCGAATGATGCGCCAGTAATCACGCAAATGAGTTTCTTCCTGTTCAATCGCTACGCCTCGCCCGTAACCGTAATCGCGCCGCAAATCCAACAGAGCGGCTGCTTCCTCGGCGGTTATCAGCTTGTTTTTGTTTTCTTCCTGCATAAGCCTCGTAGAATTGCCAATTGCTCAACCGAATCAGCGAGTCGCCATCAGTCGAGCCTGAACGCTTCAGCGGAGAATAAAGAACGGAAGCGTGTTTAGCATGTTGATGCTGACCCCCAACAGGTTTCTGGCTGCCAACCGGAAAGTCGAATTTGGCACTTCAATGATGTCGTTGGGCAACAAATCTATGTCCTTAATTTTTCGCTTGTTGATGTCTTCCAGGTTGTAGACGATTTCCGTGCGGTTGTCCGAATCGCCGTCCTGACGGATCAGGCGAACGCGATTTTTTGCGCCTTCCGTGTTGATTCCACCAGCCATGGCCACAGCCTGGGTCAAAGTCAATTTGGTCGTCAATGCGTATGGTCCCGGGCGATTGACCGCGCCGGTCACATAAATTTGATCGGCTTCGGGAATGCTGACGATGTCGCCAGGCTGGATGTACAAATTGGCGTCCGATTTGCCGGATAAAACGTCGTACAGGTTGACGGTGCTCAGCGCCGTCGTTATTGAAATTGTCCCGCCTTCCGGATTTTCAGTTTCGGCATTGGCGGAATTCTCAGCCGCAGTTTTTTGATTCAGAGTTTGGTTGACCTGGCAAAAATCGTAATCGTTGCTGTGAATGACATGGACGATTTTTCCAGCGCGATTGCTTGGGCCTCCGACGTAAGTCAGCAGTTCCAGCAATCTGACACGACGTTGCAATTGAAATCGCGCCGGTTGATTGACCGAACCGATGACCGCCACCGGCAGGCTTTTATATTCCTTGACCAGAACATCAACCTGCGGGAAGCGCAGAAATTTTTTGTACTTTTCGGTGATCTGCGTGGCGATTTCAGCTTCGGTCAGGCAGGCGGCCTGCAACTCTTCGATGAAGGGAAGGCGGATGCGTCCGGCTTCGTTGATGCGGCGTTCTCCGCTCAGTTCCGGATGATTGAAAATTCTGATGTCCAGCAAATCGCCGGGGCCGACTCGATAAATTTGATCAGCTCCGCGTGTGGCGTCGGGGAAGCTAGTTTGCGCCTCTTGAAGTTTGACAGGTTGCGCCGGATTTTCTGCTGTCGGAGCAGGCGTCGGATTCTGTGCCCAAAGCATGGACGCGGACGACAAGAAAATAAACAGGACTATTGCTGATGATATGAACTTTTTCCGCAGCATAAGATTCCTTTCAATCGCGCCAGGAAAACAAAACGCCTGGCCGTCAACATTGAGCGTATCGCTTGGACAATCTTTTTTAGCGGAGACCGGCCAGCATTGACCCAAAGATTGACGGGCATACTTGAGCGGGGAGATTGATCAGAAATTCGCCGGGCCTGAAATCACATCGCAAGTCTGGCGAAGCGACTGAAAAAAGCCAGCCCGGAACCGCACGGGAAACCGCGCAATAAAAGGCGTTTCGTTTCTTTCACGGTGATTTCCCTGAACGGGCGACGTAAGTATCGCCGATGCTCTTAAAAGCTGTCAATCGCATTAACTTTAAGGCTGTCTTGAGTTTCAGCCGTTGGCGCAAGCCTTGCCCGGCAGCCTGGGATTGAGTAGTCTCCGATCCGTTATGATCACCGTTCCACTTCGTCCAATCGTTTTTCGAGCATTGTTTTTCATCCTCGTCACCATCGGACTGGCGGCGCTTTCCTGGCCTGTCATTCGCTTCACTGTTGGCGACAGCCTGATGACATTCGTTTTGCGCAATCCGAATCTGGAACCGTCGGCGCAATTGCAGGGCGCTGACCTTGCCGTTCGTTATGCGGGCGAAGACCCGTTGCTGCGAATGGGTCGCGGAGCGGTTTATCTGGCCTCTGCCACCAATGAACAGAACGATGAGCAAATGAATCAGGCGGTGGAAGATTTTCGTTTAGCGACGAAAATCAGCCCGGCGGATTATCGAAGCTGGATGGCGTTGGGACGTGCGCTGGAACGCAGCGGAGATCAGCAAGGTGCGCGCTCGGCTTTGGAAAAAGCCATGAACCTGGCTCCCAGGCATTTTGATCCTCAGTGGGCGATGGGCAATTTCCTTTTGCGAACAGGAGATCGCGAATCGGCATTCGCGCATTTTCGCCAGGCACTCATCAGCCGTCCGTTGGCTTTGCCGCTGGTTCTCGATTACGCCTGGGACGCGTATCAGGGAGATGGACGTGCGATTGCCGAAGCGCTTGCTCCGGCCAAAGAAGCTCAAGCGGAATTGGCGATTTTTTTGGTCAGGCACGACCGCGTTGATGATGCGATGAACGTGTGGAGAAACGCCTCCATTCGCAAACCGCTTGAAGCCGAACGGGTCGCCACCGCCTTGATTGGAGCGGGTCGTATGTCTGCGGCTTACGAAGTCTGGTCAAGCGCGCCTGCCGAAAATCATCCGGCGGCTGATGCCGGATCGCTGTTATCCAATGGCGATTTTGAATTGCCGCTGACTCTCAACTCGTTGACGCCTTTTCTGGCCTGGCGGATCGCGTTGATCGGCGGAGTCAAGGTTTCGCTTGACCGCAAAGACCCGAAACAGGGCCGGCAGACTTTGCGAATCGGTTTCGACGCGCGCGATAACATTCCAATGACCGTCGTTGCGCAAACCGTTCCTGTCAAAGCTTCCACTGTTTACGTGCTGACTTATGCCGTTAAAGCTGAAGACTTGCGAAGTTTAGGCATGCCGATTGTCGAAGTAATTGACGCCGCCGATCCCAGACGATTACGGTTGGCGGCGGAAAAATGGCCGTTGGGCAGCAGCGACTGGCGCATTGAGCAAATAAAATTCACCACCGACGCCAAAACCGAAGCCGTCACAGTTCGTTTGCAACGCGAACCCTGCTCCGAACCTCCGTGCCCAATCAACGGGATGGTTTGGCTGGATTCATTCAAATTGGTTGAAGCGGCGAACTGATCGCGTCACCGCTTCCCGCCGGTTGAATCGAAGACGACCTCGCCGCCGATGACTGTCATGACGCAGCGAGTTTTCAGAATTTCTGCTTCCGGGACTTGCATGATGTCGGCTGACAGAATTGTCAAATCAGCCCATTTGCCGGTTTCAATCGAACCGCGTTGCTTTTCCTCAAACGCCGCGTAAGCCGCCCAGGCCGTGAACATCTTCAAAGCCTGTTCGCGAGTGACTTTTTCTTCCTGATGCCAGCCTTCGCCGGAAAATCCTTTTTGATCTTTGCGCGCGACAGCGGCGTAAAATTCGATCATCGGTTCGCCGCGTTCGACCGGAGCGTCCGAACCTCCCGCAATGACCACGCCGGATTTGATCAGCGTTTGCCAGGCGTAAGCGCCGGTCAGCCGTTTCAATCCCAGACGGCTTGGCGCAAAGTGCAAATCGCCGATGGCGTGCGATGGTTGCATAGAAGGTATGACTCCCAATTTGGCAAAGCGCGGAATATCCGCCGGGTCCAGAATCTGCGCGTGCTCGACGCGCCATCGCGGAGGATTGCGATCCATTCGCTGAATCATCGGCACTTCGTTGAAGACGGTTTCGTACCAATCAAGGATCGTTCGGTTGGCGCGGTCGCCGATGGCGTGAACTTCGACCTGAATGGATTTTCTCAACGCTTCATTGAGCATCGGCAGAACTTGATCTTCCTTGAAAGTCAGAAAGCCGTTGGTGTCGTGATCGGCGTAATTTTCCAGCAGCGCAGCGCCTTTTGAACCGAGTGCGCCGTCAATGCTGACTTTGATGGTTCGGACTGTCAGCTTGCCGTCATAAAGTCCAATCTGAGCGCCTTCGCGCAACAAACGCTGAGCGTCAGCGCCCGGGCCGCGAATCGCTTCATATAATCGGATTTTCAATTTCTGTTCGCCGAACAGTTTTTTCATCAGTTCGATCTGATCCCAACTGACACCAGCGTCCTGCACCTGAGTCCAGCCCAGCGAGATGCTGCGTTTGTCGGCCAGCAACAAAGCCTGTTCCAAATCGGCTTTGTTTGAAGCCGGGATGTGACGACCAACCAATCCCTGAGCGCGGTCAAGCAGCATGCCGTTCGGTTCGCCGCGCTGTTTGTCCATCATGATTTCGCCGCCGAATGGGCTTTCGGTGTTTTTATCAATCCCTGCAATTTTCAGCGCCGCGCTGTTGACGACTGCGCCGTGACCGTCGGCTCGCGTCAAATAAACCGGATTGTTCGGAGCGATCTTGTCCAAATCCCATCGCGTCGGAAAAGCCTGAGGCTTCCAGAAGGTTTCAATCCATCCGCGACCGGTCACCCATTCGCCGGGTTTGGCCTTGTCCACTCGAACTTTCACTTTGGCCAGAAAATCGTCGAGGCTTACAGTGCCTTCCAGATTCAGATTCATTTCGCGGAAACCGACGCCGGAAAAATGGTAATGAGCATCGGTCAATCCGGGCACAACGGTCGCGCCTTTCAGATCAATTATCTTCGTGACTTTTTTGCCTTCGTACTTTTTGACATCGGCGTTCGAACCGACAAAGACGATGCGGCCATACCTGACAGCAATGGCTTCGGCTTTCGGCTGATCGTCATTGACTGTGTAAACGTTGCCGTTTTTGAAAACCAGTTCGGCGGGTTCCACCTGGGCTTCGGTCGGCGCCAGAGCAACCAGCGAATAAGTCAAAGCAATGAAAAGCAGGGCACGAATTTTCATGAGCAAGTCTCCGAATTGAAATGTGGACAGATTCAAAAAGCAGAAATGGCGTATATTTTGTAATCGTCCCGAGTGTGACATTTGTGGCAAGCGCTGCCTCCGGCATTGTCTGGTTCGCCGCTGAAAACGATTCGACCATAATGCCTGCCGCCGTCATGACAACTGAAACATCCTTTGCCGTTGCGCTGGTCGGGTCTGGCGTGAGCGGTGATCTTCAACGTCGCGGGCGAAATCTGGTTGTAACCGCCGCTGATCGTATGACAGGCCTTGCAATCTCCGTTGGCATAACCGACGTGAGTCTTATGTGTGAACTTTGCATCGTAAGCCTTGCTCGGTTTTCGCAGCGCCGACGGATCGTTTGTCGTTTGTTCGGTGTGGCAAACGTTGCAGCCTGATTTCTGCGCGGCTTTTTGGTCGGCGCTGGTCGGAGAATGACAAACGTAACAAGCCGGATGCGCTCCGACGCCCAACAGTTGCGGTTTGTCGGTTTGCTGATGACAGAAATTGCAATCGGTTTTCGCACCCGAAGGCAAATTGTAAGCGATGTGAGCTTCGTGCTGTTTGGCGTCGAAGAAGGCGTTGAAATCGTAACGGTCTGGAAATTTCCTTTGCGGCGGTCTGGCGATCAACCCATTGCTCACGTCGTGGCAGATGGTGCAGGTTTGCTGCGGCAGAGCCGTGAACTGAGTGATGTGGCATTCGACGCAGGCTTTGTGACCGGGGAATTTCAACAATTGTTTTTTGTTGTGTTCGGTGGTTTCAACCAGGTTGATCGCCAATTCGCGCTGGTCGTGGCACGAATCGCATTTCAATTCGTGCGCCTGAAAAGTAGCTGGCACTTTGACAACTCCAAGGTGAGATTGATGCGTGAACTTTTCGTAATTCGGCGGAGTCGGCGCTGCGGTCGGCGTGCCTATGGGAGTTGGCGATGGTTTTGATTGTTGTCCACGAGCGTCAAAGGGATTGAACAAAGCCAGGCAAACAGCCAGACAGCAAAGCGCAAGCGCGAGTTTTATCTTTTCCATCTTCATTGTGTCGCAGGTTTGAGATTGAATGCCGGCACATCACATCGCGCGATGAGTTGTCGAATTAACGCCGAGCGATTGAGCGGAAATCATAAAGCCATTGTCGCATTGCGATTTCGTTTGAGCGTGAGTCTCGATGAGGTTTCAGCTTGCGCCAATCAATCCCCGCCTGCTTTTCCACGTGGCAAGCTGAACAAGGTTTGATCGGCGCTTCGCTGTCAGGATTTTTCTCGTCGCGATAAGTTTTGTGGCATTCGATGCAGCCTGCTTTGATCTTTGTGTTCGTGTTTCCCGAAATGCCGTGATAGGCGTCTTCTACGCTGACGCCGCCCCCTTTGGCGTCAGTGTCCGCGTGTCCGAGTTCTTTGTGACAACTGACGCATTTCAGCACCGCTTCGATTCGCGCGTCTTTGTTGGTGTGATGGCAATCCTCGCAGCGTTGTGAATAAAGCGGTTTGATGTGATTGCCGTGATTGAAATTTTCCACCACTCCCCATTTGCTGTGCTGACCCCAATGCGGACTTTCTTTCGGATCGCCTAAACGAATGATTACCGTCGGCGCGGGCTTTGCTGCGCCGGTAGTAGCGGGCGTCGCCGTCGGTTGAGTCGTCACAGGTGTCGGAGCGGGCGATGGTTTGGGCGGCGCGGGTGTTGGTGTCACGGTCGGAGTCGTGACCGGAGTTGCGGTTTGCGTCGTCGGTGGTTTCGGCTCAGTCGCTGGCGCTGTTGTCGGTTGAGTCGGCGCAGGCGTCGGTTGAATAGTCACAGGCGTTGGCGCGGGCGAAGGTTTGGGCGGTTGCACAGTCGAAGTCGGCGGAGCAGTTGTCGTTGGTTGTGTCGGAGTCGCCGCAGTTGCCACCGTCGCCGCGGGTTGAATCGCTTTCTTTCCGAAATGACTGGGAGGCGGCAGCGGAACGCCTTTCGAGCCGAAAGATTTGATCGTCGCCAGCGAATGACAGTAATTACACTTCGCCGTTTCCAGCGTCACCGCGCCTTCGATCTTCGTTTGCATGCCGTCTTTCTTGTGGCAATCCACACACCCATCCAGGCGCGGTTTGCAATCAGGACAGCCAAGCACTGTCGGTTGCTTCTCTTTGGTCTTGCGGTCTTCCAGGTAAAAATCTTTCAGCGTGTTGGCCGTTTTGGCTGTCGCGTGACAGGACAAACAATCGGCGACGCTTTTGCCAATGGCGTCATCGTGAGTTTTGTGGCTGAACGGTAGCGGCGATTTCTTGCCTGATTTCGGCGGATTGAGTTCGGTGTTGACGATTTGCCGCGCGAACCAGTGAACGGCCAGTTCTGAGCCTGTGACCGGGCGATTGTCCTTCATCGGTTTGCCAACATCCTGATGGCATCCGGTGCAATTCGTCGCATAAGTATTTTTCGGATTCGGTTTGTCGGGCTTTGGCGGTGAAACGATCTTCGGGTCGAAATGACAGACGAAACATTCAGGATGACCCGGCGCGCTCATCTTCACTCCGGGGGCGAAGTTGATTTTGGCGACGGTGACAGGAGACGTGTTCATCGTATGGCAGGCGGCGCACTCGAATTTGCTTTTGTCCAAACCTTTGTTGGCTTTCGGATCGGTCGCTTTCGAATCGTAAAATTTGACGCGATCTTTCAATGGCGTTTGCGTGGCGTACTGATCGTAAAAATCAACGTGGTCGCCGTGCGAAAAGTAATCGTAAAACTGCGACACGCCGCCGCCGTCAGGATTCGGAAAGCGCAGAATGTTGGTCGCCATCAGCTTGGAATTAGGCGAGGTTTTTTCGTGGCAGATCAAACACATTTCCTGCTTTGTGCCAGCGCCGGTAAAAAGATGGCATTCGTTGCAGGATGAATGCGTTTTGGCTTCCTGCGCTCCGTTCAGACGGCTTGGATAGCCCGTGACTTCGATGTCGTGTTGATCTTTGCCGAGCTTGTCTTTCGCTGCCGTGCCGTGACAGTAAGCGCAATCAAGCTCAATTGACTTGTTTCTGGCAATCAGGCTTTTGACCTGGCCTTTGTGAGATTTGTGAGTGAATTTGGAAAACTTCAAGCGTGATGCGGAGCGCGATTTTTGCGCGCTGGCAGCGGTCAGTAAATCATAACCGCGCCACATCGCACAGATGCA
>CAYRQB010000147.1:0-14104 GCA_964426025.1 uncultured Heliomicrobium sp. | reverse complement strand
CTGGAAAGTCAAAATCCGTGGCTACGCGCTGAATGACAATTTCGGCAACACCTTCAGAGTTGAAAACGGCATGATGAAAGTCGGTTACGAGAAATACGACAAGTATAACGAACGCTTCGGCCATATTTTTTACAAGCAGAAGTTTTCGCATTACATCATCGCCGCTGAGTATCGTTTCGTAGGCGAACAGTGCCCCGGCGGTCCGAACTGGGCGACGCGCAACAGCGGAATCATGCTGCATTGCCAATCGCCGGAAAGCATGGGTAAGGATCAGGACTTCCCTATTTCCATCGAAGCGCAATTGCTGGGCGGAGGGGGCAAAGGCCCGCGCTCGACTGCGAACCTGTGCACGCCCGGAACCAACGTCGAAATTGACGGCAAACTTTTCACGACTCATTGCCTGAATTCGAAGTCGAAAACCTACGACGGCGACCAATGGGTTCGAGTGGAAATCCTGGTGGACGGCGACAAACAGATCAAACACATGGTCAACGGCGAAACCGTGCTGACATACGACAAACCGCAAATCGGCGGAGGTAACGTCAGCGGCCACGATCCGGCGGTCAAAAAAGACGGGATGCTTTTGAATGAAGGTTACATCTCGCTGCAAAGCGAAAGTCACCCGATCGAATTTCGCAAAGTCGAACTGCTGAATCTGGTCGGTTGCATGGACGCGAAGGCGACCAACTTCAAGTCGTATTACCTGAAAGCCGACAACGCGAAATGCTCGTACGGTGGCAAGCGTGGAAAGTAAGCCGCAAGTCATTTTCTTTGACGCTGCCGGGACGCTGATGGAAGTGCGCAGCAGCGTCGGCGAAATATACAGCCGCATTGCCAGCCAGTACGGTTGTGAAGCGGACGCTGAACAATTGCAGCAGAATTTCGCTCGATGGTTTCGGCTGCAACCGCCGATGGCATTTCCGGCGGAAACTTCGGAAACGAAAATTTTCGAGCTTGAAAAAGAATGGTGGCGAAATCTGGTCAGAGCCGTTTTCGCCGATTGCGGAGCCTTTCCGCATTTCGATGAATTCTTTGACGATGTCTTTGAGCAGTTTCGGCAATGCGAGCTTTGGCGAGTTTACGACGATGTCGTTCCGGCTTTGACTGAACTGAAGCGGCGAGGTTTGCGTTTGGGCGTCATTTCAAATTTCGATTCCCGTCTGGTTGATCTTTTGCGCGATTGCGGGCTGGATCAATTCTTCGATTCAGTTCACATCTCGACGCGAACCGGTGCGGCCAAACCTGATCCGGCGATCTTCGAAGTAGCGTTGAAACATCACGGCATCGAACCTAACCAGGCTTGTCACGTCGGCGATTCGCTTAAAGAAGATGTTGCGGGGGCCGAAGCCGCAGGGCTTCAAGCAATATTGATTGATCGAAGCGATTCCGGCCTGAGCGAGTATCCGACTTGCATCAACAGTCTTGATCAACTGCCGGAATTGATTCTTTCCGGCTCATTCAAACTCAACGAGGTTTTAGTCAGATGAAGAAGCTCACGGCAGCAATCCTTCTTTCGTTAATGACTCTGTTTGTTCAAGCCAGCGACAACTGGCCGCAGTTTCGCGGGCCGGATGGCACTGGCCATTCCGATGCTAAAGATTTGCCGCTGAACTGGAGCGAATCGCAAAACATCGTTTGGAAAACTGCGATTCACGACCGAGGCTGGTCTTCGCCGGTCGTTTACGGCAAGCAAATATGGCTGACGACGGCGAGCAAAGACGGACGGCAGCTTTACGCTCTGTGCATTGACCGCGACACAGGCAAGATCATTCGCGACATGAAGTTGTTCGATGTCGCCGAGCCGCAATTCGCGCATGCGTTCAACACCTACGCTTCGCCGACGCCTGTCATCGAACAAGGCCGCGTTTACATCACCTTCGGATCGCCGGGAACCGCCGCGATTGACACTAAAACATTCAAGGTCATCTGGCAGCGGCGCGACATCGAGTGCAATCATTTTCGCGGAGCAGGTTCTTCGCCAATCATCTTTCGCAATTTGTTGCTAATGCATTTCGACGGCAGCGATCATCAGTTCGTCGTGGCGCTGGACAAAAACACTGGCCGAACCATCTGGCGAACCAATCGCTCGATTGATTTTCAGGATTTGGACAAGAACGGAAAACCCGCCGCCGAAGGCGATTTGCGAAAAGCTTTTTCGACTCCGCACGTCGTTCAACTCAACGGACGCTGGGAGATGATCAGCCTGGGAGCCAAAGCCGCATACAGCTACGATCCGCTGACGGGCAAAGAGCTTTGGCGAGTGGAAGAGCGCGGCCAACATTCGGCCAGCACTCGGCCAGTGCTCGGTTTCGGGATGATTTTTTATCCGACAGGATTTTCCAACGGCCAGCTTTACGCCGTTCGCACCGGAGGCAATGGTTTGATTACGGACACGCACGTCGCCTGGCGATTGAAACGCGGAGCTTCAAACAAACCTTCGATCCTGTTGATTGACGACCTGATTTACATGATCGGCGACACGGGCATAGCCACTTGCGTCGAAGCCAAAACCGGCAACATCGTCTGGCAACAGCGCATCGGCGGAGAGTATTCCGCTTCGCCGGTTTACGCCGACGGCAAAATCTGGATGTTCAGCGAAGAAGGCAAAGCGACCGTCATCAAACCCGGCAGGACGTTTGAAAAGCTGGCTGAAAATCACCTTGAGGCGGGCTTTCTTGCTTCGCCTGCCATCGCCGGTAAAGCATTCTTCCTCAGAACGCGAACTCATTTGTATCGAATCGAAAAAGCTTCAAAGTAACCGGAGAAACTCAATGCGAACTCTTACGACTATTTTGCTAATGCTATTTTTTGCGTTTGCGATCAATGCCCAAATACTACCGACAATTTCCGCCAAAACCGCCAACCTGCAAAAGATTGACGGGTACGTTCCGCTTTATTGGGACGCCGCGCAGGGCAAGATGTGGATGGAGATTTCGCGCTTCAACACCGAACTGCTTTACCAAACGACGCTGCCCGCCGGAGTCGGATCGAATCCGATCGGCCTGGATCGCGGCAAATTGGGCAGTTCGCATCTGGTTTACTTCGAGCGCATCGGCTCGAAGGTGTTGATGATTCAGCCGAATTACCGTTATCGCGCACTGAGCAATGACGAAGCCGAACGCCGAGCTGTTGCTGATTCCTTCGCGCGTTCGGTCATTTGGGGCTTCAAGGTCGAAGCCGTCGAAGGCGACCGCGTGCTGGTGGATGCGACGGCTTTCTTTATGCGAGATGCGACTGGCGTCGCCGAAACTTTGCGGCGTTCGCGGCAAGGCAATTACCGCTTCGACGAATCGCGCAGCGCCTTTCACCTGCCCCGCACAAAAGGCTTTCCGAAAAACACCGAAGTCGAAACCATCGTCACAATGATGGGCGATGAACCCGGCGGAATGGTTCGCAGCGTCACGCCATCGGCGCAGATGCTGACCGTCCGCCAACATCATTCCTTCGTCGAACTGCCGGATGGAAATTACAAACCGCGACAGTACGATCCGCGAGCCAGTTCGTTTGCGCTGAGGTTTTACGATTACGCTTCGCCGTTCACCGAACCGATTGAAAAGCGTTGGATCATTCGCCACCGATTGCAGAAGAAAGACCCGTCGGCGGCAGTCAGCGAAGTCGTCAAACCGATTGTTTATTACGTGGACAACGGAGCGCCGGAACCGATCCGTTCGGCGTTGGTCGAAGGGGCTTCGTGGTGGGCGCAGGCTTTTGAGGCCGCCGGATTCAGGAACGCATTCCGCGTTGAAGTTCTGCCCGCCGACGCAGACCCGATGGACATTCGTTACAACATGATCAACTGGGTTCATCGTTCGACGCGCGGATGGTCTTACGGTTCGGAAGTCACAGACCCGCGAACCGGCGAAATCATCAAAGGCAATGTCACGCTGGGTTCGTTGCGCATTCGGCAGGACGTGATGCTCGGAACAGGGATGGTTCCGCTGACATCAGCCTCCGGTGATTACGACGACCTGAATCGCAGATGCGAAGCCGGAGATTCGCCTGATGTTGATTACCTGACGGCGGCTACGCAAAACGATCCGGCTTCTGATTCGGCGGTAATGGCGCTGGCTCGCATTCGCCAACTGTCCGCGCACGAAGTCGGCCACACGCTGGGTTTCAGTCATAACTTCGCGGCTTCCAGCTACGGGCGGGCTTCGGTCATGGATTACCCTGCGCCGATGGTTGAAATCAAAAACGGTAAGCTCGATCTGTCGAACGCATACGCGACAGGCATCGGCGAATTCGACAAATACTCTGTGAAGTTCGCCTACGCCGAATTCAATTCGTCTGCCGATGAAAAAGTGGCTCTTGAGCAAATCATTCAGAAAGCTTTGGCCGACGGTATGCTCTTCATTGGCGACGGCAGAGGCGTCGGCACGGCTCATCCGTTGGCCAGCGTTTGGGACAACGGTTCTGACGCAATCGCCACTTTGCATCACGAGATGGAAGTCCGTCGCATCGGGCTGAAGAATTTCGGATTGAACAGCATTGCGGCGGGACAACCTCTGTCGTCGCTCGACGCCAAGCTGTTGCCGCTTTATTTGCATCATCGCTATCAATTGAATGCGGCGGCAAAATCGCTAGGCGGGCTTTACTTCACTTATGCAATCAAAACCGCGAACGGTCCAAGCCCTGCCAAATTCCGCGAGATAGTTCCGGCCACTCGGCAGCGCGAAGCCCTGAAGGCAATTCTGGAAACGATCAAAGTCGAAGAACTTGCCATTCCGCAAAACATCGTTGACCTGATTCCGCCGATTGCCACGGGCTTTGAAGGCGGCACGGCGGAATACTTCAGTCGCCGGACTGATCCGGCATTCGATCCGTTGGCGGCGGCGGCGATTGCGACCGACCTGGCATTGACAGCTTTGCTCGATCCAAACCGAGCCGCGCGATTGATTCAGTTCAATGCCGAAAATTCGGCCAACCCATCGTTCAAAGAAGCGCTGGACAGCGTGATCAACGCGACGTGGAAAACTCCCGCTCAACGAACGGCTCAATTGCGAGCGATTCAACAGACTGTGCAAAGTGAAACCGTGCGAAAGCTGATGGAACTGGCTGGCGATGAAAGCGCATCGCCGCTTGTTCGGGCTGAAGCTTCGGGCGCATTGCGAGGATTGCTGGCGACGTTGAAAGCTACGACAAATGCCGATGCGCATCGTCGCGCCGTTCAGGAAGACATAGAGCGATTCCTGAATCGCCCTGACGCGGTTAAACAACCTGTTCGCCCGATACCGACGCCGCCCGGCGATCCGATCGGCTCGGCGGGACGTTCGCAACCTTGAGCACTCATTTGGACTCCGGGAAAATTGAGTTTCACGCAAAGCCGAGAAGTCGCAAAGAAAAGTTTTATGGTTTTTCTTTCTACGCTTAGCGGCTTTGCGCCTTTGCGTGAGGTTCTTTTTCGGGAATTCAATTCGGCGTGCCGTTTTCTTTGTGGAGAATTTTTTTGGCTAACTGAGGAATGGTGAGCGCGCCGGAAATCAAAAGGTAGCCGACAAAACCCATAATGCCCGCCGGCAACCAACTGGTCATCGGCAATCGCAGCAAGTTGATTGTCAGATCGCCCAGTTTGGCCTGTTCAGTGACAATCGCGCCGAACAGCGCCAGGCCGAATCCGATTGCTCCGCTGACTGCTCCCTGCGCGATTGTTTTCCACAGCAGTTTTGGCAAATGAGAAATCAACGGCCACAGCAAGCCGCCGACAATCGCGCTGATGAATTCAATCCATGGGAAGTAAAAGGAAATGTCTCCCATCCAACTGACCTGGCGATTGCTTTGATCGGTGGCGGTAATTTTGTAATCGCCTGAATCGGATGAGAAGACCTTCTTGGCTTCGGAAAAACTTCCGGCGGGAATGATCAGCGTGTCGTTGTCGTTTTCAAAGCGCAGAGCGCGTTCGAATGTAAAAGCTATCGGACGACCGGCTCCCAGATTTTCATCCTCGGCAAGAATCGGCTCGCCGCAATCGTTCAGCGCGCTGACTCGCAGATTGATGGCGTTCCATCCGCTGGCGACCTGACGGGCTGGCGCGGTCTGCACGTCAAGCGTCGTCGCGCGTCGCGGAGGATTGAAGTTCAATCTTTCATTGGCTGAGTTGACTCTGTCCGTCCGGGTTTCAGCCACTACGATCAACTCCTTATCGCAACTGGATTTCACTTCGACTGGTTTCTCGTTCAGGCTTTTGCCTTCAGGAATCATCAGTGACATCAGCGACAGTTCGGCCTTGCCTGTCGCATCACTCAGCTTGAGCGTGATTGGAATATCCACCGGAGCATTCACCGGCTGGTCGTTCCGATCGTACAAGAAAACTTTGAACCGGAACGTGTCTTTGACTTCCTCGTTGACGTTGTAACCTTCAATCTTCAGTTTGAGCGGAAAGGCCGGTTGATTCGGCGGCGGCGTTGGCGTAACTCCGCCCGGTTGCCAGACGGCAGGAATAAGTTGAACAGGCATCAATCTCTCGACGATCTTCACCGAGAAATTTTCTTTCGAGGAATCTTCACTTCGCAGAAGAGAGTAATCGCCGATGACGGCGACTGGCATCCCGGCGGGAAACAAGCCGTCGCCTTCAACATAAAGTCGAACCGCTCCAGGAACATCGGACTTGAATCGCAAAGTGATTTTGCTTTTGTTACTTTGAATCAGCCCTGTCACTTTGGCGGTAGTTTCCCCTTTCGGCAAAAAAATCAACTGCCCATCCAATGATCTCGGAAAAGAATATGACCGCAGAAATTGCTGAGTTTCGGGAACGCGCTTCGCCTGATTCAAACTGCCGAGCGCAGTGGCCGTCACGGTCAGGTTGTAATCCGCATCGGCGTTCACCGCTGAACCGCGATAATCAAGCAACGAGATTTCAACCCGGGCATAACTTGAAAGCCGAATGGAAGTCGGATTGACCGCAATCGCCAGCTTGTTCGGGCCGCGAACGTTGATGACGGCATTGCCTGTAATAATCATTTCGCCTTCGGCAAAAAGCCTGATCGCGCCGGCTCGTTCGGATTTGACGCCGACCCAGCAGCTTTTCCATCCAACCGGGAAATTTCCCTGCAAGACAATCGCGTCCTTGTTTTTGGGCAGAATGATTTTGGCTTTGTCGAGCGATCCTTTCGACTGCCATTCGGCGCCTCTTTTGGCCGCAATCAAATCGCTCAACACCGTCGCCGTCAGTATGACTTTGAAATTTGCCGGAGCCGGAACGTGATTGCCGCGCGCATCCAGAAACCTGATCTCAGTCCATATCTCCTGATTCGTCGAAGTCACGCCTTCCCGATTTCCCATATTCGGCACAACCGCAAGCCTCGACCCGAGCGCCAACGATTGCGCGGATGCACATACAACCGAAGTCAGACTTAGCAAAACAGCGAAGATCAACCGGTTAACCATAATCATTTTCCCTGGCTGAGAATGACGTTTTAAGTTCATATCTCTTCTCCTCAAAATAATGGAACAGGCTTTATCCTGTTCGGAGCATGAACAGGATAAAGCCTGTTCTACTTTCGTTTTTTCAGGACTTCACTTGGGTGGAATTGGCTGAACTTCAAAGCACCCAACAACGGTGAGTCTACTAGCGGGCATTTTCAAAGACAACAACTCCACTGCCGGACCGCAACCATGCAATACAGTCAGCCAGCGATTTCAGCTTTGTTCTTTGAAAATGAGTAACTGCTCAGCCTATCAAGCGCCCTGATAATGAAATACTTGCATAGACGACGGAACAAACGGAAATAACGAAAAAAACGGAAAAGTAAAATGGTGAACTTCTGTCTGTTCCGTTATTTCCGTTTGTTCCGTCATCTCTCTGATGCCTTTGGTTGCGAGTCAATTCTAAGGCCTGAGCAGTTACGAAAATGATTTACTGCCCGGCCAATCGCGAGGTTTGATACGAAGACGGCCACCATCGCACGACGATGGAAACTCCGCCTTTTCCGAACACTCGCAATCTGGCACAACGCCAGCGATTGGAAGCGCTCGGCGGTTCGACAATGCCAACTCGGTCGCGATACACGCGCGGAATTTCCAGAGTGCCGGGAACGCCGGGCAATTCAATCGTGATTTCGCGTTCGCGATTGACCGAACCGCTCCACTGAATCAGTTTGGGGCCGATTTGCTGCGGCTCGTCGCGATACGGTTCTTCATCGTCGTCCGGTTCCTGAGAACGCGTACTAGGATATCGGCGATAACCATTATCCTCGTCGCTGCGATTGCGATTTGACGCAATCCTGTCCCGGCTGGCAGTTGGCTGAACCGGGTTATTGGTCGTGTTTGTTTTGTCGTTGTTGGCTGAATCTGCTGTATCGCGTTTCAATGTCGTGTTCTCTTCGGCTCTCCTCGCGGTTGGCGCAGTTTCTGTCTGACCGGCAGGTTGAGTTACAGGTTGCGGCGAACGAGTTGGATTTGCAGCCGGAGTCTGATTTGACGCGGTTTGTCTTTGAGACTTCGGCGACATCGGTGTCGGCAATGGCGAAGGTTTCGGCGCAGACGCGATAACTGTCCTTGCCGGTACGTTCGATGAGGCGTTACCCGAATTGACAATTGGTGATTTACCGGCTGCCGATTGAACCGTGCCGTTCGGATGCGCCTGAGGCAATTGCATTTTCGCCGCAAGGCCATCGGCTGGAAGCTGCGCAGCCAGTTCTTCCAGCGAATCGGCGTCACTTAAAAATCCGCTCTGTCCTCCCTGAATGTCATTCGACGATTGCGAATTGGAACTGCCAGACATCAACGGTTCGATTATGCGCGAAGCAAACCAGTTTTTGCCCAGCATTGCGCCCGCCACAACCATGGCTACAACCAAAGTCGCCACAGCCAATGCCAATCGGCGACGACGGCGACGAACAAGCTTCGCGCGATCAACAGCGACTTCATCGGATTCGCCCGTATTGTGTTCGGCAAAAGGAATCGCCTCGGATTCAGTAAATTCCTCCGCTTGCAAAGGCGCCACAATTTGACGCGCGCTGCGGCTGATGGCTTCGACCAGATCGGTTATGGATTGCTGACGTTCGTCAGGAGATTTGGCCATCGCGCGCAAAATCGCTTTTTCCAGATTCGCCGGAATTTCAGCGTTGAGCTGACGCGGCGGCACGGGTTCATCCTGAATCTGCTTGAGCGCGATTTCAGTTGGCGTTCGCCCTGTGAACGGACGTTCGTCGGTCAACATTTCGTACAGCATTACTCCAAGAGAGTAAATGTCCGAACGATGATCAACCGCTCGACTCTGGCACTGTTCCGGCGAAGCGTAAGAAACCGTCCCGCTCAAAACCGAATGCTGAGTGAAAGGCGGCGCGCCCGGAGGTTGAGGAAATTTGGCGATGCCGAAATCAATCAGCTTGATTGCGGAGTGAGGATTGCGGATTGCGAAATGCGTAGCTTCGGTTTCTTCAATTGATGAATACTCGAAATCCGATTGATGACTTCTGACGGTTTGGGAATCCGCATCCCGCATTCCGCAATCCACGATCATGACGTTGCTGGGATTGATGTCGCGATGAACGATGCCGCGACGATGTATTTCTTCCAGAGCGGCGCAGATGTCCAAAGCGACGCGGATGGCTTCGTTTGAATCCAGCCTGCCTTTCTCATTCAACACTTCGCGCAAAGTTCTGCCCCGCAGGAATTCCATCACCACATATCGCAGATCGTCCCCGATCAAACCGGTTTCATAAAACTTCACTATGTTCGGATGATCAACGCAGGCCAGCGTCTCGGCTTCGCGGCGCATTCTTTCCAGCATTTCGCCCCAATAACTTTTGGCCGCTTCGGCATCAATGGCATAAGTCAATTCCCGCCGCACCAATTGCGCAGGGTCGCTGACCTTCACAACCAACACGCTGTCAGTTTGCAAATCGGTCGCGGCAAAAACGGTCGAAAGACCTCCCTGCCCCATTCGACGGTAAAGGCGGTAACGACTGCCAATCGTTTGATTGATCAATTGAGTGAGATCGAGTTCGTGGGTTTGAGAGCAATGGGGACAGAAGACGGCAAATTGCGTCAACTCGCCAAAGCAATGCGCGCAGCGAATCATGGCTTGCTCCTCAGTGATGATTTGAGTTTTGGTTATCTAAAAGGGGTGAGCGGAGTATAGTCCAAAGCGATCTGATTGTCAGGAAAAAGTCCGACGCCGTGAGCGCTCAGATCATTTGCTGAGCGCGTCAATCACTTTGGGAATGTCGTTGCTTTCGCGAAGCCTGATTACAGTCAAACCCAGTTTGAATAAAATTCCCGGCGGTCGCAAAACCAATTTGCCCAGGTCGGCAATTTCCCTGTCACGATCAGAAATTGCCGCCGCTTGTTGCTGCGAATCCAGCCCGTTCAGCTTCAGCGCAAACTTCCAGGCTTCGTTGCGAGCGACTCTCATGCTGAAGTTGATGATCGCGTCGTCCGCGCTCGGATCAATCTTTTCCAGAAAACCTATCCACGGCGAAAGAACGCCAATTTCCTGCTCCACAGGCAAAACCAATTCGGCAAGTATGGTGTTGATCGTATCGAAATCCTGTTTCAGCGCCGCCAATTGATCGCCCGGACTTACGGTTGCCGCAGCTATTCCCAGATCGAGGTTGATGTGAGCGTTAATTCCCAAAAGCAATTGTTGCAGGATCAATGGTCGCCACTGTTCGGCGGCATCGAATGAAACCTGCCAGGATGCCGTCGGCTGTTTGCCCTGACGATGCAGGTCGTAAGCTTCCAGATAACGGCTGGCGAAAATCACGTCCAGTTTTTCCATGCGCTGGCCGTTTTGAAATCGCCCTGTGGCGATGCCTTGTTTGACGCTGATCGTGACTTTTCGATAAAGCGCCGCAAAATAACCAAGACGGCTCGGTTCGCGGCGCGATCGGTCAATGATTTCAGTGAGCCGCGCAATAACTTCGTCAATAGTGTTGGCCATAATGTTTCGGGTGATGTGTTGAATTGCAGATTGAAGTTGAGCCGACGCGATTGAAACCGCATCAGCAGGCTTGACAGTTCGCCGACCGCTCGGTGAGTCTAGCCGCCCAATCAGGGGCAGTCAAAATTCGGAGGACAAAACTTGAGCTGGCAAAAAGAAGTTGACGAAATCAGACGCCGAGAAGAATTGGCCAAACAGATGGGCGGCGAAGCCAACGTTGCTCGGCAACACGCAAACGGCAGGTTGACCGTCCGCGAACGCATTGACAGGTTGTTGGATCAAGGCTCTTTTCACGAAACCGGCGCGCTGGCCGGAAAAGCCGCTTACGTTGACGGCGAATTGATCGAGTTCATTCCGTCAAATTTTGTTTGCGGAACCGGGCGCATCAACGATCGGCGAGTGGTGGTCGGCGGAGATGATTTCACGGTTAGAGGCGGCGCGGCAGACGCGGCGATCGGCAACAAGATGGGTTATTCGGAACGAATGGCGCGCGAGCTTCGACTGCCCATCATCCGGCTGGTTGACGGCACAGGCGGAGGCGGCAGCGTCAAGATGCTGGAAACCATGGGTCGAACATACGTCCCGGCGAACCCGGCCTGGGATTTGGTCGTCGCTTCGATGTCGGAAATTCCTGTCGTTGCGGCTTGTCTTGGGCCTTGTGCAGGTTTGGGAGCGGTGCGCGTTGTCAGTTCGCATTTTTCGGTGATGGTCAAAGGCGTCAGCCAGCTTTTCGTAGCCGGTCCTCCGGTTGTCGAACGCGGCGTCGGCGAAAAAGTGACAAAAGAAGAACTCGGCGGAGCGCATATTCACGCCGAAGGAAGCGGTTGCGTGGACAACGAGGTCGAATCGGAAGACGAAGCATTCGCGCAGATTCGCCGTTTTCTTTCCTACCTGCCATCGAACGTATGGCAAATTCCTCCGCGCTCTGAAAGTCAGGACGATCCGAATCGGCGCGAAGAAGAATTGATTTCCATCATTCCGCGCGATCGCAGGCGATCTTACGATGTTCGCCAGTTACTCAATCTCGTGCTCGACCGTAATTCATTTTTTGAAATTGGACGACTTTACGGACGCCCTCTGGTAACCGGATTGGCCAGATTGAATGGTTACGCCGTCGGCGTGCTGGCTGGCGACCCCAGACAAGGCGGAGGAGGACTCGACGCCGATGGAAGCGAAAAAATGACGCGCTTCGTTGATTTGTGCGACACCTTTCACCTGCCTGTCGTCAACTTCGTTGATCAACCTGGTTTCCTGATCGGAACCAGAGCCGAACGGCAAGGCACTGCCAGATATGGCGCGCGAGCGATGGCTGCGGTTTATCAGGCGACGGTTCCCTGGGTTTCGATCATCGTGCGAAGAGTTTTCGGTGTGGCCGGCGCTGCTCACGGCAATGCGCAGTCCTTGAATTTTCGTTACGCGTGGCCAAGCGGTGATTGGGGATCATTGCCGATTGAAGGCGGAGTTATGGCCGCTTACCGGCGAGAAATTGAAGCCTCACCCGATCCGAACGCCCGGCGACAAGAGATTGAGGAAATGCTCAACGAGCTTCGCTCCCCGTTCCGAACCGCCGAAGCCTTTGGAATCGAAGAGATCATTGATCCGCGTGACACTCGCCGCCTGCTTTGCGATTGGGTGGAGATGGCTTACGAATTATTGCCTGCTCGGCTGGGGGTTAAGCTGCGCGGCTTGCGACCTTAGATTTTAATTTTTCTGTCTGATGGGAATTAGCAAGAAGTGACAAAACTTTCCACAGATTTATTTGGGCGACAAGCTAAGGTCGTTGGTTTTCGGTCATCTTCACCGTTTGCAGCAGATAAATCGTAGTGACGATTTATCTCTCGTCCTCAGCAGTTCGGCGCGCCGCTTTTCAGAAATGACATTCGGTGCGCCTTTCTTATTTTCTACCCCAAAGATTCCAAACTAAAGCTTGCCTTGAGTCATAACCTGTGGTCACGGATTGGATATCAACTTTTCAACCTCTCCATCGAACCGAGCTTCTAAACTCTCAATCATTAACCTGGTTAGCGAATATAATCGAATTTAAGCATTGATTCAGGCCAAACCTGGAAAAATGAAAAAATACGGAAGTTTTTTTCACTAAATACTCAGCATCTGATTTTCTGGACATCTTTAGTGCTCGGAAAACAAAGTTGGAACTGTATATTTTCAGTCCTCAGCACTGGCGTGCTGACAGATGAAAGGGATCTTTCGGCACGCCAGCAAACTTCAGCTAAAAATGGTTTGCCAAAACACTCATTGCTACTGATGTGTAGGATGGTGCAGATGTCAGTAAGACATGGATCTGAATTTTGCCACGATCCCTCGTGAAAAGTGGCAAAAGGTGGGCTGGCGCAAGTCTGGCCGATGAATAGTACAGTTGAGTCAGGGGTGGCCGGCTGTAGTTGTTCATCAGTTCAGACTCGCCAGCCCTGACTTTTAAATCCGCAATTTTTTTTTCTTAAACCTCAATCTCACAGTTCGCGTGAATTAAATTGAGATTTTGAGATTTGTAAACTACTGGGATGGAATAGCTTATGCAACAAATAGCCCTTCGAGTCGTTTGACTTATGGTTCCATTTCAAAGGCCTTCAACCCAGTTTGTGCCTGTTATTTTTAGAATGAACAGAGCGTTTTCGAAGAATTGCCAGTAATTTTCACAATTTCTCTTGAGATAATTTTCGTTTTCTCAAAAAATTCACGCGAACCGTGAGTATATTAGCTCCATATAAGCGGTATGGCCGAACGAGTCTTAGCCTGACGCCGCTTCCTTTGAAGTGGCGGTTTGTCAACCATGCATAACCATCAAAGGAGGTTACGATGTCTACAAGAATGAAATTCTTGACTCTGGCCGTTGTTGGGATATTGGCGCTGTCAATCTCTCTCTTAGATCACGCTCCATCAGCTAAAGCATCCATCAAATCCGAGACGTCGGCTTCACGCCCAAACCCTCCGCTTCCTGTTGAAGAGAGGGCTTACAAGCTTGTTGAGACAACCGTTCCAGATGTGATAGAGATCGTGGAAGTAAAGAACCTGCAAGCAGCGGACTTTCCACTCTCGATGGAAATCGTCTTTAAGAACTTATCTGCTAAAAATATCTATGGCCTGAGTATGGGAATAGTGTTTCCCGATTCCAACGTGGAGGGCAAGAATGTTGGTTCGCTTGTTCATTACGGTGAGGCGAGGCTGATGGACCAGAAGGAGAGGCCAAATCCCGATGCGAGT
>CAYRQB010000146.1:0-14249 GCA_964426025.1 uncultured Heliomicrobium sp. | reverse complement strand
GACTATAAAAGTCGGGGCGAGAGGATTTGAACCTCCGACCTCTCGGTCCCGAACCGAGCGCTCTACCAGGCTGAGCCACGCCCCGAAAAAACTGCATTGAAAAGAATCTGTACCGCTAATAACGAAGGCGCATCTTACTGGCCGCATACGGGGTTGTCAACCACGCGATCAATGCAGCAAAGAAGAAGCCGCATCAGTCGGTCGAAAATAACCGATTGATGCGGCTTCGGATTAGCAGGACGAAAGAACCTGATCAGATTCTTCCGCCGTCAGATTTAGAACCTGACGCGCAATCCCATAGAAAGCACACGGCGTCCGCCGTCGTTTTCCTGGAAATTGAAAAAGTTGATGTTGTCAACATTGGTGGCCGGAGTGCCGAAGACCGGATGGTTCAGCGCGTTGATCATAATCAACTGGTATTGCAGGTTGACCGATTCCCAAATCCTGAAGTTCTTGAACAGGCTGAAGTCAACGGTTTCAATTCTGTCACTGTGGGCGCTGTTACGCGCGACAGTGCCGAATGGATTGTTGAACTTCATCGCTGCGCCAGGACCATTGACGATGTATCGAACATCGTTCGGCGAAACAGCCGTGAAGACGTTGCGGTTCAAATCCGACATCAGGTAAAAACCGGTCGAACTGGTTCTCAGATTCGGATTGCCCGCGGTCGTTCCGCAGCGAGCGTAGAAGATGCAGGCATCCACGTCGGTAATTGCAACTGATCCTGCTGCGGCATTCGGGTTACCGGCAAACGGACGCATTTGCGAATTTCCGAAGAAGGTGGCCATGAAAGTGACGTCTTCATACGGATTGCGCGCCGCCGACGGATGAGTCGGAGTGAAGCGAACGCCGTTTTGAACACGAGCCGTTGTGTTTATCTGCCAACCGCCGATCACGCGTCCAAGAATGCCTTTCTGCTCTTTCATGAAAGGCAATTCGTAAATGAAGTTCATCGTGAACGAATGCGGCACGTCAAAGCCGGAAAAGCTCTTTTCGCCGCTGGTCAGGTTGAGCGGGTTTTGCGCCACAGCCACCGAATTGCCGCCCGCAAAGTTGAACACTTCGCTGGCGTTGTCCAGAGCTTTGCTCCAAGTGTAGGTGACTCCGTAGAGAAAGTCGCGGCGGAAACGTCCGTCAAAGCGGGTTTGCAATCCGTGATAAGTGGATTGCGCTCCGTTAATACGTTCGCGAGCCACGCCAAACGGCAAAACGCGGCCATTGCAGGCTCCTTCGTTGTCCGGTGTCCCGGCAACGTCAGCGCAGGTCAGCGGACGAATGCCCGACGGAATCACATTCGGGAATCCGGGGAAGGCCAACGACTTCGCGGCATTAGCCACAGGGTCGTGATAATTGCGACTGAAACCGTTGACCAGGTTGCCGATGAACGGATTGGCATTGATCGTCTGGAACAGCCCGACCGAATGGTTGCCAACATAACGAACTTCAGCGACGGCGCTGCCGATTTCGCGCTGAATGCCGAACGACCATTGTTGCGAATACGGCGAACGCATGACGGGGTTGATCGTCGTGCGGGAAAGGAAGCGCGGATCGAAAGTGTTGAAGCGAATCAATCCGCTGCTGGCCGCCGCCGCGCGAACCACATCGCCGGTCGGGTTGGCATTCGGCACACCGAACTGCGGCGCGCTGGTCAAAAAGACAGTCGGAGCCGCCGTCGAAATGTTCAACATCAAATTGTAGAACGTTGCATCATAGGCCATGCCGTAACCGCCACGAATCGTCGTCTTGTCACGGCCAAACATTCGACCCATAAATCCGCTATCGTAGTTGGGCGAGTAAACAAAACCAACACGCGGCGCCCAGTTATTGCCATCAACGGGAATGCGGTTGTTGGTACGGGCTTCAATCGGCAGATTCTGACGCCAGAAAGCCTCAGCCGGATTGCTCTCGCGCAACGTGGTCACATCGTTCAACAGATTGATCGGCTGTCCGGTGTTTTCGTAACGCACGCCCAGATTCAATGTCAGGTTTGGTTTAATTCGCCAATCGTCCTGGAAGTAATAAAACTGATCGTGTTCGCCGTAACTCAGCGTAGCCGGGCCAAAGGCGACCGTGATCTGCGTCGGACGGTTGTCAATCAATTGCTGCACCGAATCGAACTGGAAGTTGCCGTTGACGTTTGGCAGGAACGGAGCTGTGTTTTGCAGCTTGCGATAATCGAAGCCCATCTTCATCTGGTGATTGCCGCGCGTCCAGGTCAGGTTGTCTGTAATCTGATAGGCTTCGACCGTACGGCCTTGCGGCAGGTTCGTCGCCGGACCAATGTTCAGCAATCCCTGACCGCCCACTGTGAAGGTCGGATTCAGGAAGGCAAAAGCCTTGTCAATTTCATCCGGATGCGGAATCTGGCCTTTGCCGCCAGTGTTGCCGCCGCCAAACAGGACGAACAAACGCGAATAATTGAAGCGAACTTCGTTGACCAGGCGGGTCGAAAGCGTCCAGGTCCATCCGCCACCAATCTGTTTCGATTGAGCAGGACTATTACCGGCCCAGCCTCTGACATCGGCCAACGAGTTGACGTTCGGCGAATCCTGCCAGAAATATCGCCCCCACAAACGATGATTCTCGGACAAATTTGCATCACTGCGGAAGGTGTATTCGTCTTGACGATTTACTAACGGAACCAGTCGCCGAACCGCCGCCATCGGTACACTGACAGTGCCCAGGGTCAACGTTTGACCGGCGACGTCCGTGCGAGCCGTCGGATTGCCAATCGGCAAATTGAAAGCGGAAAAGTCAGCGTAATACTGAATCGCAGGATTATTGGGGAAAGCCGCCTTCAATGCCTGAATGCCAGCCGCCGTTGGCGCCATTGAGGTCGTGCGCAAATCTGCCAGGCGCGGGTTACGACGGAAATAACCGGTCGTGTAGAAGAAAATTTTGTTCTTGATGACCGGGCCGCCGACGCCGTAAGTGAAGATATTGTCAAGATCAGCCGCCGGGTCTTTCTGACCGGAGCGACGTTCGATGTTGCTCAAGGTGTTGAAATTTTTGTTGTCCAGGTGATCCCAGCCAACCGAACCGTGAAATTCGTTGCCGCCGGAACGGCTGACGATATTGACGATCGCGCCCTGGTTTCGACCGTATTCGGCAGAAAAGTTGTTGGTCACGACCTGATATTCGCCAACGACTTCAGGGTTGCGAACGAAATAGTTCGGCCCTCCGATGGACAGATCGTTATTGTCAACGCCGTCAATCGTGAAGTTGTTGGAACGCGCGCGCTGGCCGTTGGCTGATAACGTCACGCCATTGCCGTTGACGTTACCGAATCCGACGGTGACGCCAGGCGTCAGCAATGCGATTCGATCCAATCCGCGTCCCGGAATGTTGACCGGCAAATCCTGAACTTTCTTTTGCTCGAAAGTCGTCGAAATCTGAACGGTGTCTTTTTCGACCAAAGCTTCAGCGCCGCCAGCGACGGTTACGACTTCGGTGATTGCGCCGGGTTCCAGTTTGGCGTCAACCACTGAATCCTTGCCGACAGAAACTTCAACGTCGGTGAATTCCGCTTTCTTGAATCCAGCCGCTTCGATGGAGATCGAATACTTGCCAGGTAAAATTCTTGAAATTGCATAGAAACCATCGCCTGTGGTTCTGGTTCTCGATTCAATTCCAGTGGCTCTGTTTTTAGCTGTCACTGTTGCACCGGGCACTGCGGCATCGGCTGCATCAGTAACCACGCCTCGAATACCGCCTGTTGCGGACTGTGAAGAGACACCTTTGGGCAACGCAAACAGACCAACCGCGCCGATGAGCAGCGCGAACGCCAAAATGCCCTGTCTCAAATTACGAGAGGCTAGCATAATAACCCTCCTGAATTGTTGATGATGGTAATGGAATTTCGCTGAGTCGCCGGATTGACAATCTCAACCCGGAGATTCGGCGGACTATACTCCCAACCTGAATCGTGGGCGTATCAACTAACAGCCCTTAGCAAAGCAACAGCGAATCTTTTTTACTTTTGTCTTTAGTTTTGGTGGTCAGCCTTGAACACTGCCAGTGAAATGCGAGCGAATGGTATAACGAGCCGGGATAAGCCGCAAGTTTTTTGTATAAACCAGAAACCTGGACCAAGAAAAAACTATTCAGATGTCAGCGTTCTTGAATCCTGAAACCAGAAGGCTGGCAGAGATGAAATTTACCTTGATTCAAATCCACAATATCGAAAGTTCAGGGTATGGATGTTTAGCCGTTTGATGTAATTCTTCGGTAAAAGATTTAGGAGGTTTTTGACCAAACCTCGGTGAGTTTTTGGCCTAACTTTCGCTTCACTGTATTTCGGCGAGCAACACTTGATCGGCCTGATTCGGCGGCACAACGAAAGCCTAGACTCGGCCCTTTGTCTTCGGGTTTCGCCCAAACTCTGGTCGTCGTCATGGCGTATTCTTTCGGGTAATCGAATGAGCCGCCACGCACTACCTGATAAGTTCCCTGATAACCGGTTTCGCGTGGAGTTTGTCGGTCGCTGCCCGGATAATGATTGAAATCGCTCCGCGTCCATTCAAATACATTGCCAGACAAATTCAATATCCCGGTTTGAGTCGCGCCGCTGGTGTACGAATCAACATTGCGAGGATGTTCAAGTCGCGATTCTTTGGTGTTTGCCTTCCCATCAATCCAATCGTCTCCCCAAGGATACAGGTTCAATCTGGCCCCGGTCTTCCCGGCGTCTTTTCCGCGAGCGGCGTATTCCCATTCTTCTTCGGTCGGCAAACGATATTCAAAACCGTCATTGCGTTTGGCGGTCAACCATCGGCAGTAATCTGTGGCATCACGATAATTGACATGCGTCACCGGAATCATCTCGGCATTCGGCGGCGGAGAAGTTCCATCCCAATTTTCTGGCGGCGCGTGATTCATCGCACGGACGAATTCGAAATACCTGGCATTCGATACTTCATATTTATCCAGAAAGAAAGTCTTCACTTCCACAGGATGCGCGGGATAATCGTAGCTGAAGATTTTGATAGGCCCGCCGACGGAATTTATCGTGTAATCTTTTTCGGCATCGGTCAGATTTCGCCCCATCATATAACTGCCGCCTTCAATTGGAACCATTCCTTCGGGCACAGGCGGCAAAGTGGCTGTTGTCGCTGCGCCGCCTATACTTGCTGCTCCGGCCTGGCTGTTGTCGCGATTTTTCAGAAACAGCACAGTCATTACAGTTGCAAAAATCAGAGCCAGCGCTCCAATTCCCGCCATCACCTTGAATCCGCCTGAACGCGCGGTAGTTTTACCGCCCATTGAATGAGCGGTTGTTCCGACGGCGGAAAATTTGCCGGAATCGGTCGTCACGGCAGCAGTGGAACCGGTCGCCGCCGGTTGAATACGTTCGGTCGGAGCCGAAGCCGCCGCCGGATCGAATGCTCTCGTCGCTCTTTTATCCGCCGCATCCGAACCAAGCGACCTGTCAAATGCCAGGATCGCTTTCTTGAATTCATCCGCCGACTGGTAACGCTGTTCAGGGCGTTTTTCCAACGCGCGAAGAACTATTTGATCCAATTGTTTCGGTATGCCCGGATAATATGCAGACGGAGGCGGAGGCGTTTCGTTGACATGTTTGCGACGCAGCGAAACATCGGGACTGGTTTCAGGATCGGGAGCAAACGGCAAACGCCCGGCCAGCATTTCAAACAAGGTTACGCCCAGCGAATAAATGTCCGACCGAGCATCCAGTTCCGACAAACCAAATTGCTGCGGCCCCAGAATCGCTTCAGGAGACATATAAGCGCTGGTTCCGGGAGTCAGCTTTTGAGTAACTCCACCGCGTCGCTGTTGAACTTTGACAATGCCGAAATCGCTGATCTTGACCGTTTCAGTGTCAAGCATCAGCAGATTGCCCGGTTTGATGTCGCGGTGGACTATGCCGACGCGCTCCTCGCCTTCCCAGCGGTATTTGAAATTGTGCGCGTATTGCATCGCGTCCAGCGCCTGCACGAACAATTTCAGCGCGCGCTTATGCGGAATCGGACCGGTTTCGTAGGCGATCATTTCGGCAACATTGCTGATGCGCCGCTCCTTATGCCTGTAACCGGGCATGTATTCGAGGATCAAAAAATGCTGATCGCCTTCGACCGCGAATTGAATGACGCTGACGATATGAGGGTGTTTGAACTGGACTTGAAGATTGGCTTCGCGAATGAACAGGTCGCGCAACAAAGCGGCTTGTCGTTCGCTGGTGGCGTAACCGGTTAAGGTTTTAATTGCGACCTGTTGTTTGTATTCGGTCAGGAAGGCGCTTTCGGCCAGATAAACCTTGCCCATCCCTCCTTCTCCGACTTCAGAAACGATTCGATAACCGCAGACGATTTTGCCGATCAGGTTGTTCATGTTGAAACATTCGGCTGTCGGCAATCGGCTCAGCGACGAAATTACCGACAACCGACGACCTACCCTTTTTTCTTCTTCTTTCCTTTCTCAGAAGATTCGTCTTTGCGATCCATTTCTTTCGCTTCCTTGCCTCGCCCGGCTTTCTTCAAAACATCGGTCAGCGCGGTTCTGAACAATTGGTTATCAGGCTCAAGCTCGACCGCTCTGCGAAAAGCGTTGATCGAATCATCCAAACGGCCTTGCCTGAAATAAGCCACGCCGAGGTTTGAATACGCCTGCGAATTTTTGTCGTCGAATTGCACTGCCATCCGGTAATTGGCGATGGCTCCGTCATATTTTTGCAGCATCAACAGCGCCGTGCCCAGATTATTGTGGATGATCGAACTTCTCGGCTCAAGCCTGGCCGCGATCTCCAATTCATCCAGCGCCTCTTTCGGGCGGTTCACATTCAGATACAAGTTGCCCAGGCTGTTTCGTGGCAACGCCCAGGTCGAGTCGTAACTTTGCGCGGCGACGTAAGCAGTAATCGCTTCGCTGTACCGTTTCTGCATATAAAGGATGCCGCCAAGATTCAGATGAGCGAAAGCATCCTTCGGCGCAAGCTGAATGGCTTTCTGGCCTTCAGTGTTGGCGCGATTGAAATCTCCAAGTTCGGCGTAAACACGACCTGCTACCATGTGAGACAAAGCGGAATTTGGCGAAAGCTGAATTGATCGTTCAACGGCTTGTTTGGCTTCGTCCAGTCTTTTTTGTATGCGCAACACGTTGGCTAATCCGGCGTACGCGTCAGGCCAGGTCGGTTCTTTCTTGATCGCGACATTGTAATTTTCAATCGCGCGGTCGCGATTCTCTCGTTTGCCTGTGCGGAACAATGCATTGGCGTAGTTATTGAAAATGCCCGCATCGTTCGCACCGGCTTTCAGCGCGGCTTCATACTCGGCCACTGCGTCTTCATATTTGTTGAGTTCGTACAAGGCGTCGGCTCGACCGCGACGAGCTTCAACCAGATTCTGGTTTTGCGCGATGATTCTCTGATATTCGGATTCGGCGTTCGAATAATCCTTCGCATCGAACAGAGATTCGGCCAGACCTAGCTGCGCGTCCAGCGATTCCGGCTTCAGCTTCAAAGCTTCGCGGAAGGCGTCAACTGCCGAACGAGATTCGCCCTTTTCCAACAACGTTTCCGCTTTGGCCAGGCTTACTTCAAAAGCCGAGAGCGTCGGTTTGGTTGTTGCAGTTGCAGGATTCGAAGCCGCCGGATTTGTCGGCTGCGTTTTCGTAGAGGTCGGCGGAGCAACGGCGACAACCACCGTTGCCGAAGTATTTGACTTCACGTTCGACGGTTTGCCTGAAGGATCGCCGCCCTCGCCGATTTCAGCGCGTAAATCTTTGCTGGACGGATCAGGACGTTTTGCCAACAGGTTTCCGCCGGAACGCGTTGCCAATTTCCGCTGCGGGCGTTTGGCTTGAACCAGCGGAATCGGTTCAGTATTTACTCCCAGATGCCCAATTGCCTGAGCCTCTGTCTTTGTGATGAACAAGGACAGAGAAATGATGATGACGCCTGTCTGACACAGCAGCTTACCGGCTGATTTGAGTTTCATACCGCTCCTAACTTTGATCTGGCTCTTTAAGCCTGGTTGCGCGACCATTATCTGGCTGCATTTCAAGGGGCTTGGCAATACGGGGACACTGATGGGCGTATGATACAACAGGGTTGCTCGGATTTCACGGAAGGCTGAGAGCAATCGGGACGGCAAAGCCCTGGATGGAATAAAAACTTCTATCACGACCACAGAGACACGAAGCGCAAAAAAGGAAAATCCCCAGTGATCCTCAGTTGTGCTTTGAGTCCCTGTGGCGCGTATGGGGACCGACCAACTGGTCGAATTACCCCCTAAGTGAAAGTTCAGGCAAACGCCCTAACAACCTTGCTGGCGTCAGAGCCTTGTTCAATTCCTCGCGCATTACGGACGGCATTACCGATCCCAAAAAATCCACAAAGCGAGAGGCAAAGACTTTGTAATCGAACTTTTCGGCGTGACTTCTAAGCGTGCTCTGGCTCCAGGAATGTCTCTCGAAACGGCGGATCGTATCGGCCAACGAATACTTGCCCGGCAGGTCGAAAAAGAGGCCGGTTTCGCCTTCGATCACGGTTTCTATCGCTCCGCCGCCGCGATAGGCAATCACCGGGCGACCGGCAGCATTTACTTCTAACGGAATCATTCCGAACTCGTCATCGCCCGGATAAAGCAACGCGCAACAATGCGACATGAACTTTTTGACGACCTCGTCCGGTTGAATCCCAAGTATCATCACACTTGGTCCGGCAATGCGCTCCAATCTTTTGCGGTCAGGCCCGTCGCCAATAATCACCAGCTTGCGCTTCAGCTTGTTGCAGGCCTCGATGGCCAGATCAATCCTTTTATATGCAACCAGACGTGAAATCACTAAATAGTAATCCTGGTAATCATCACTAACCTTAAATCCATCAACGTCAATTGGCGGCGGAATGACCACAGCTTCGCGATGGTAAGCATCCATGATTCGTTGAGCGACAGTCTTTGATTTCGCAATGAAGTAATCCGGTCGGCGCGACGCCCTGAGTTCCCATTGTTTTAGCCCTGCCAGCATCACCGGCAAGATGCTCTTTTTGAATCCGCCAAACGATTCACGAGCAACGTAATCTTCATATCTCCATATCCAGCGCATTGGAGAGTGGCAATAACAAACATGCACGGCATCGGGACGCTTTTTGACCCCCTTCGCATATCCAAAACAATTTGTCACAATCAGGTCGTAATTCAGCAGATTCAAGCTTTCAATCGCAAATGGATAAAGCATGAAGTAATGGCGGTAATAGCGATGCAATGCCGGAAGTTGCTGCATCCAGGTAGTTTTGATAGTTGCATAGCGCAAATCTTCGGGCAGTCTGTCCTGAGCAGCCAGCGTGGAATGAAGATCAGCCTTAGGAAATAAACGATGAAGCGCCTGGGCGACTTTTTCCGCTCCTCCCATTTGGACAAAATTATCATGTACAAGGGCAATTTTAGACATTGGCTTTACCCTAACTGGCACGTCAAGTAATGTGCCGACACAAATTTACAATCATCCTGAAAGACAGAACTAAGCCACTTTGGGGGTTATGGTGTGGAAAGAATACGAGCAAATGATTTCCGCTCTATTTCGGTCAATACCCTAAGCGATGCAGAACTTGCAGACTCGCATCTAAGCCTTGTTTACACAACTGTAAATCTTTTATTCCTGTGTGTTTGAGTTTTAACACCGTAGGATGGCACCAGTTGTCCTACAAAACCAGCTACGCTATATTGTAGGACAATACACTACTAATAATAAAAACTCAACACGTTTTAGCTAAATTATTACGCCTAATCAGTTTGGTAAAATAATCAGTGACAATCAGTATCTTCACCTTAATATTAGTAATCACTCCTATGCTCATATCTCTGTTTGATCTCATTTGCTCCTCTACAAACCTCTCACATCAAGAAAGTGTGAGAGTTTGTCCAATGTTCAGGCGATTCTTCGAGCGCTGAGATCAAACTGGCTTCGCGCCTGTGGCGGCGAGTTGATTGTTGTTATGAATTCCGGCGCCCCGACGATGGGGAATGAAATTGAAGATTCGGATAATGGCTCGAATCCACTCCTGGAGCTTTCTTGACACTTTTACTGAGTGCGCCGTATGATGCAACCGCTTTTTTGGATACTGGCTTAAGTCCGGTACATTTAGAAAAGAAATCAGCAACATCAGATGAGCATATACAGGGAAGAAGCAATCACATTATGTTAGGCGGTTACATTGGCGAGTTTTGCCAACGAATCCTTGATGGGATTGTCAGCCTGATTGCGAGGCTCAATCCGAATCCAAACCTTTTGTCTGTGATTGGATTGGGTATCAATGTATTTGCGGCTTTTCTGTATGGGTACGGCCAATTTTTTTATGCAGGCTTGGTGATGATATTTGCCAACATTTTTGACCTGCTGGATGGACGTGTTGCAAGGTTGACAGGTCGCGTTACCAAGTTTGGAGCCTTTCTTGACTCAAGTTTGGACAGGCTTTCCGATATGGTCGTTTTTCTGGGTATCATCATCTTTTATTCCCGCGACACTGAATACCACAGCACTCTTTATGCGGCTCTGACTGGAGCGGCATTAATTGGCTCGGTCATGGTCAGTTACACAAGTGCACGAGCCGAATCTCTGATTCCCAAATGTGATGTCGGTTTTTTGCGACGCCCGGAGCGAGTTGTCTTACTGATTCTCGGCTCTTTGACGGTTTGGCCAAATTCGTCCAGCATCTTTCTTAATAAGATGCCTGCGACCATCTGGCTAATGGCCGTATTGTCTTATTGGACTTTCGCTCATCGTCTTTATCACACTTGGCGGCAAATCCGTGAAATTGAACGACAAGGATCGTCTTCTGTTACTGAAACGAACGACCAAACAGACGCAAGGTCGCTTCGTTTGGGTCACGATCCTGTATAACAATCCGGTGTGAAATTGATTTTTGAATCTGGCATTCGCGCTTTGTACTTTTGCTTTGGATTTCAGGTTCGATCGGTTTAGCCCCATATCATTTACCATTCTATGAAAGAAAAGATTCAAAAAGATTCTATGATCTGCCCATGCTGTGGCGATCTTCGCGGTATTACTGCGGTTGAATGCGGCAGTTGTGGCGCCAGACAAATCGGCGAGCCGCTGGCTCCTCCAGATGTTCTTTTACCCAAACTGGGTCTTCCATTCGCGGCAATCGTCTGTGTTTCGTTGGTGGTCATTGCCTTTCTCGCCGTATGGATTTTCGGCAACGACATGAAAGTTGGTCGCTCACTGTTGGTTTGGGCAATCGGAGACAGCACGAAATTCACCCAGAGTCTCTTACAGGCCGATCCCAAATTGCTTCGCTACCGCATCTTCACTTATGACGCATATCGCCTGGCGTTTTTGATGTCTGCCGGACTGATCCCGCTTTCGATCATCGCTTTCTGGTTTGGCAAAAAGGCGATGCGAAGAGCTATCAATGATCCCGCGCAATACGGCGGGTTACCGTTGGCTCGTGTTTCGGTCGCGCTGTCTGCCTTTCTGATTGTCGTCTTCAGCGCGGTGACCGTCACTTCCATTCCAGGAGCCATTGAGCGAGGCCGGGCAAAACGCGCAGCCGCAACCAGAGCGATGATGTATGCGCTCCATTATGAAGCGTTGCAGAAATACCATCACGAATACGGCAGCTATCCGCAGGAACTGACCGATTTATCGCGCGTCAATGCCGAGCAGGTGCCGCACAGCGATTATTGGGAAAACAATCTCAGTTATTCGCCAGTCAGCGTCATTGCTTCAAGGGGCAGCGCGGTAAGTTTCAGCAATTACAAATTGGTTTCAGCAGGATCTGATGGCAAGTTTGGCACAGCCGACGACATAACAATGGTTGACGGAATCATCGTTGAAGGAAAAGCCGGAAGTGATATTCCCTCAACGCTGCCCGTGCCGGAAAAACCGCGCTTCTAGTTTTTTTTGAACTTCGGTCGGCGATTTTCGCCGAACCGATCTCGCCTTCGGAACCCGATTGGGTTCAAACTAGCGGCCTCGAGTTGCGTGCCATTGGCAGTTCAGCTTGAGGCCGTTTTTACGTGTAAAAACTTTGTAGCCCCCTAACGCTGAAGCACATGCGCCGAAACTGGCTTGTTCGACTTTACTATCGCCTGCGTGGACGTGACCCGTTGGCTGAATATTACACCTGGCTGATTCAATTTGGCCGGATCACCGAAGGCCGTGTGATTGATTCACAACAGATTGAATCGGACATCACCATCTTTTACCGATACAACATTGCCAACGTTGATTACGAAACCTCGCATAAGCTGACGACTGATCAACAGAAACGCATTCAGCTATACGTTCCCGGAGCCAGCATTACCGTTCGCTACGATCCGAAAAGTCCGGGAAGCTCAATCATTCCATAACCTGATTTATGTCAGATGACCGGCAATTCCCCGGCTATCTGCAACCGACCGCCGACTTATGTTTCGCAAAATCCTGATTGCCAACCGAGGCGAGATTGCCGTGCGATTGATTCGCGCCTGCCGCGATCTGGGCATTTCGCCTGTCGCCGTTTATTCGGAAGCCGACCGTCAGGCGCTTCACGTCCGCCTGGCCGACGAAGCCTATTTCATCGGCGAAGCTCCGGCCTCGCAAAGTTATCTGGTCGGCGAAAAGATCATTGATGCGGCGAAAAGATCCGGCGCTGAAGCAATTCACCCCGGCTACGGTTTTCTGTCGGAACGCGAATGGTTCGCCCGAGCAGTGGGCGAAGCCGGAATCAACTTCATCGGCCCATCGCCCGAATCAATTGAAATGATGGGCGACAAAACCAACGCCCGCGTGGCGGCGGTCAAAGCAGGCGCTCCGATCGTCCCCGGCACCACCGAACCGATCAAAGACGAAGCGACGGCAAAGAAGGTCGCCAAAGAAATCGGTTATCCGGTGATGCTCAAAGCATCGGCTGGCGGCGGCGGCAAAGGCATGCGCATCGTTCGTTCAGAAGAAGAACTCGGCGCGGCGGTTCAAATGGCCGGAGCCGAAGCTCTGGCCGCTTTCGGCGATCCGGCAGTTTACATAGAAAAGCTGATAGAACGCCCGCGCCACATCGAAATTCAGATCGCCGCCGACAAACACGGCAACGTCATTCATCTGGGCGAGCGCGAATGTTCAGTCCAGCGTCGTCATCAGAAAGTTATCGAAGAATGCCCGGCCAGTTTCAACGACGCCAATCTTCGCTCGCGAATGGGCGCGGCGGCGGTCGAAATCGCTCGCTCGGCAAATTATCACAGCCTCGGGACGGTTGAATTTCTGGTTGATGCCGACCGCAATTTCTACTTTCTGGAAATGAACACTCGATTGCAGGTCGAACATCCTGTGACGGAACTGGTCACGGGAGTTGATCTGGTTCGCGAACAGATTCGCATCGCGGCGGGCGAACGGTTGACGATCAAACAGGAAGACGTTCGCTGGACGGGTTCGGCAATCGAATGCCGAGTTTACGCCGAAGACCCGGACAAGAACTTTCTTCCCTCGCCCGGAAAAATCACTCGATTGAGAACTCCTTCGGGTCCGGGCGTGCGCGACGACAGCGGAGTTTACGAAGGTTGGGAAGTTCCGCTCTATTACGACCCTATGATTTCAAAGCTGGCAACGTGGGGCGCGACTCGCGACGAAGCAATCGCACGAATGAAACGCGCGCTAGGCGAATATCACGTCGGCGGAATTCGCACGACGATCCCCTTTTTCCTGGCCGTGCTTGAAGACGAAGAATTCCACCAGGGCGAAACGGATACTGGTTACATCGCGCGCTTTTTGGAACGGCAAAAAGCGAAAGCTGAGAACGAGCAAGCTGAGCATCACATTGCCGCCGCGATTGTTGCCGCAATGGATTTCGCGCAACAGGCTCGCGCTCAACAAATCAGCAGTACAACCTCTCAAACCCAAAAAGTCAGCAAGTGGAAAATGGCCGGGCGAGTTGGCAGGTAATTCTCTCGGCTGGTCATTCATCACAAGCAAGGAGGCAAGCATGCGTACATTGATCCTGATTGCCGGTCTTTGTCTGTTTCTGAACACAGCCGTCTTAGCTCAACAACCTGATGCGCCAGCCAACACCGGCCAGGCTGCCCAGGAATCATCAGCATCGGCTTCCGCTCAAACCAACGGTATCGTTCCTGTTCCCGAACCGAGCGAAAAGGCGTTGCAATATCACCGCAGCGGTTTGGTTTTGTGGGTGATAAATCTGATTTGGGGATTCGGAATCGCCGCGTTGTTTCTGTTCACGGGTTTTTCTGCGCGCATTCGCAATTGGGCGCAGGCCATCGGCAAAAAATGGTTTTTCGTCATCG
>CAYRQB010000145.1:0-14301 GCA_964426025.1 uncultured Heliomicrobium sp. | reverse complement strand
CTTCCGGGCATGGGTTTGCGCGGGAATTTTTCGTCGCGCATGGCGGCGTTGTAAATGAATGCAGCCATGATCACCGAAGCCTGTTTCATGTCGTCGGCTTGAATGCGATCCCACACGTCCATATTCGAATGGTGTGTGCGGGTGTCGTATTCGACTTCGTCTTGAATGAATTGGAAGCCTGGCAAGCCCACACCGTCAAATGCCAGATGGTCTGTGCCGCCGGTGTTATTGATAGTCAGGGTCGAGGCTCCCAAATCCTTGAACGGCGACAACCAGGCGCGGAAGATCGAGCGCGCGGCTTCGTTGCCTTGCAGGTAAACGCCGCGAATCTTGCCAGTGCCGTTGTCCAGGTTGAAGTAGACCGAGAATTTTTCGTGCTCGGCTTTCAGCGTCAGAGGACCTTGAGGGCCGCCGAATCCTCCGCCGGGACCTTGCTGGCCTGCTGGCGGCGCTGGCCGCGAAGCGAAGTGATCGTTGACGTACCCGCGAGAACCCAGCAAGCCCTGCTCTTCGCCGCTCCACAACGCGATGCGGATGGTGCGGCGCGGTTGCACGCCCAGAGCTTTCAGGATGCGGACGGCTTCCATGGCCACTGAAACTCCGGCGGCGTTGTCGGTTGCGCCCGTTCCTCCGTGCCACGAATCCATGTGTCCGCCAAGCATGACGATTTCGTCTTTCTTATCCGTGCCGGGGATTTCGGCAATCGTGTTGTAGCCTTTAGTGTCGCCGTCGTGGAACTGAGCTTTGATGTCCACTTCCATTTTGACCTTCACGCCTTTTTCCAGCGTGCGGATGATACGGTTGTAATGTTCGACGGCGATGGTGATAGAAGGCAGTGATTGCGGAGCGTTTTTGTCGCGCGGGCCTCCGCTTTGGACGAAGACAGTTCCGCCGTCGCCAACCCGGCTGGTGTCAACCATGACAGCCGCGCCTTCGGCTTTCAGAAACTCGGCCTTCTTGTTGTTGAGTTCGCGCATCTGGGCGAATTGGCGCATTTGATCAGGATTGCCGGGGCCGCGCTGTTGCGGCGCAGATGGTTCGGCATTGGCCATCCTCAGCAACTCTTCGTCGGTCAGACGTGTGCCGGGGGCTTTGAACCAGGCGTTGACGGGGCGGGCGGGCGATGAAAACACGATCGCGCCTTTCAGCTTGCCTTTGTACTTTTCAAAATCGGCTTCGGTTTTGATGTCGGCGAAAACTGCTTCGCCAACAACAGGGCCGTTGGTTCCGGGCGTCCAGGCTTTCGGGTAACCGATGACGGGATAAGGCGTCGGTTCGATGACGTGGATTGAGACTTTGTCAAAAGACCAACCGCGTCCGAATTCGCCCCAGGCTTCCAGGTGGGAATTTTGCAGACCCCATTCGGCCAGTTTGTTTTTCGTCCATTCGTTAGAGGCTTTCATGCCGGGCGAACCGGTCAGGCGATGGCCGTTGACATCCGTCAGCCAACTTAGCGTTTCCATCACCTGCGAACGCTCCATGCCTTCGGCGCGAATTTTCTTCATCATCTCCAGGTCAACTTTTTCGACCTGCGCGACCTGCGCGCCGGCAGTCAGGCAGATGATCAGGACTGCGGCGATTGGGGCGATTGCCTTGTTGAAACCCCGTCTGGAATTAAGCTTGAACATAAGGTTTTCCTCCGAAGAATCGTCAACGGCGAACCGTCGAACGACGCGATGAGCTTCTGTTGGTATTCGTTTTTACGACTTTAATTTCGATGATTGATCACGGTTAGGAGTGCGCAGTCTAAGCGGTTGCCGCTCGGTGTTGCAAGAAGGCGCTGACTGCATGGGTTTTTACGTGATCGGCTGTCGGACGGTTGCGCCAAATTTGCACGATCCAAAAAGAAAAAGCGGTGAACAGATTGCTCCGTTCACCGCCAAATGTCTTTTGCCTTTCGGCTTAATTTGAAGCTACAAGATTGGTCGCCAGCGGCATTACCTGATCGGCTTTGATCATCGTGCGGCCATTTTTCATCTCGACTCGGCCAAACACCGAAACCCTGTGAACAGGATTGTTGACCAGCGTCTGGCGTTGCGATTTAGACAACTGAGTCAACGAAACGCTGACCAGCGTTTTGCTGCCGTTGTCGAAAACATCCAGCGTGCGAAGGTCAGCGCCGACCGAGATGACGTCAGCGGTAACCGTCACACGGCGTCCTTCCAATTCAGCCGAACGGCTGGCAACTTCTTTCAATTCAATTTGAGCGTAACCGTTGTTTGCCTCGCGACCCTGAGCCAGAGCGGCAACGGCGAAACAACATATCAAAATCAAAGTGCGAACTAATAACATTCAGTCTCCTAATAATGAGTAAGTTGGGGTTATGAATCTTTGTTCAAGTCGAATTTCATCAATCGGCCTCAAACAAAGGCGCGGATATTACTCGAAGCGGGAAAAACTAGCAAACGGTCTGGAATGTGTTGGCGACGGCGCCTCTAAGCGGTTTCAACGCGGAGTCGGCGGCGGATTGCGCAGACTTTGCAAACGCATGGCTATTTCTTTCGCCAATTTCGGCGATGCGGTCGTGGCTGTCAGCTCTCTGATTTTGCCTGTGGCAATGACGACGCCGCTTGTTCTGTGCGACAGATTGAAATTCCACTCCCAACTCAGAAATGGCAAAGTCACTTCAACGACAAGATCGGCATCGGTCACGTTTCTGGCCAGGTTCAAATTCAGAGCCTGAAACTCCGGCAATTTGCTTAACTCCGCTTCCAGCAGAGTCGGGTTCAGGTAGATGGTTTTGGATCGAACGAAGATTGCTTTTGAGCTGCGGACCAAATCAGCCAGATCTGGTTTGGCCGATTGCGAGCGAAGTTGTCCGCCTGCTTCCGGCAAAAACACCACCAGATTGTCAGATTCGTAACCTTCGACGACAGCCGCAGGCAATTGTCTGGTATCCGAGCCAAGCTCTTTTTGGACTTCCTGCGGGACTGAGGTCTGCAAATATTTGATCAGATCGTCCAACGTCACGACCCGGTTTTTGTTGGCCGCTTTTCCTTTGACCGCTTCGATGAACGCGGAACTGAAAAAGCTCAGCTTCTTTGTCTGAGATTCGTATGATCGCTGTCCGGGGCTTGCCGCCAGCACTGTGGCAAATGCAGCCAGTTCGTTTTTGCGTATGTCGAACGTGATCGAACGCGAGAAGTTTTCGCTGACGGGCGTTTGGCGGAAAGCATCGAATATGATCATCGCCTGTCCGACGCCGCTGCTTAGAATCATTTCCTTCAATCGGGCGACGTTGATGGCTGTGTCAGCAATCAGCGATTCGTTGGCGGTCAATGAATCCGCCGCCAGCAAGTAACTTTTCCCATTGATTTCAACTGCGTGCCCGGCGAAATAAATCAACAGAAGCCCGTCCTGCTTTAAGTGGTTCGGCAGATCGGCCAGATGTTGCAGGATGATGCTGCGCGAAGGTTGGCGGTCAACAGTTTCGCCGGTTGCCAGCAGAACGACATTCTCTTTGCGAAAGTTGCCGTGACGAATCAGCGCGTCGGCAATCGCGCGAGCATCGGAAGCTGCGAAGTTATATTTGCTGACGCGTTTGTCCAGATAATCTTCCGCTCCAATGACCAGAGCATAACGTTTCTCTTCGCCCGGCCATTCGTCAATAAACTCGCTTCGCCCTCCGGCGCAGGGTCTTTCGCCGGTTGCCAGCGAATTGATGGCGGCAATCGCTTCGTCTTTCAACTGAGTCGAGTCCCTGCGACTGCTCAGGGAAACAACCTGCGTGTAATCCAAAATCAGTTGATTGATGATCTCGGTGATTTTTGAGCAGAGCGATTGCCCCTGTTTACCGGCGCGCTGGTATTTTGGCAGAGCGCGATATTCATCGCTGAGCTTCTGAAAATTCAGGTCGCGAGCCAGCGCTCGCAACCAAAAAGTGATCGGATCATTGGCGCTGGGGCCGTCTTTCAACAGGGCGGCTTTGGTCAAAAATGCGATTGCCTGTTCGGAATCCGGCGACGGTTGCCGCAACAGATAAAGCCCCTGACATTGATAAAGAATGCTCAGGCTTTCGGTTCGCAACTTTTTGTAAGTCGTCTGGTCAACATCCGCCAGCGAAGTTGTGTCTTCCAGCAGCCTGAGAGCCTGATTCGCGTACTCGCGGCTCTGTTCCAAATCGCTGTAAAAATTGCCGAGCATTCCTCTGCCGGTGGCCAGAGCCAGTTTTGAAGTGACTTGAACAACCGTTGCCCGCTCAGGCCTGCGTCTGAGCAGATCGCGTCCCAACATCAGCACCCGATCCAAACCCGTCGCGTCCGGATTGTCAGAAAACTTTTGAAACTCGGCTTCAAAAACTTCAACTTCCAGTTTGCGAATCTCGCCGCCGACATTCGCGGCTTCGGAGCTTTGGCGATGTTTCTGCAAAAACTCCCGACCGAGAGCCAATCGCCGCGCAGGGTCTTTTTCAGTTGAATAAGCAGTGAAATCCGCGCGCACTTGCTGATCCATCAGCGCCTGCCGGGTTTTCGCTCCCATGCCGAGTTTCAGCAAACGGTCAATGGTTGCAGGCGCGAGGTCGAAAGCGATTCCAAGTTTGCGAACCTCTCGCGCAATGTTTTCGTCCTCGAATTTTATTTCCAGCAATTGCTCGATCTGGCTGAGCGTCAACGGGCGATCATTTTGTTGATTGTTGGCGACTGACAAATCAAAGGATTGCCATCCCGCCGTGAGATTTGATTGGACGGATGCATGAAACTGAATTGCAAACAGAGCGATGATCAAAAGCGTTTTGGCCATGATCTGCCTCCGATTCGGATTTGCTGAACACGACTAACGGTTGTTCAAGATTCTAAGAACGTCACTGATCTTGCGTTTGAGCCTGCGAGCTTCGACCAGTTGCGGATTTAGTCTGAGCGATTCGTTGCATTCGCGTAATGCGTTCTGATACTCGCCCTGCCTATACAACGCGCGAGCGCGCTGCAAATGTTCCAACGCCTGTTTTTGATTTAACCGAGTCTGAGCCTGGTTGTCGTTCGGAATGGGAGTTGGTCGTTGGTCCGTTCTGGCGGAAGTTTCTTTTGCTGGCTTTGCGGGGATTGATGATTGCGAAGTGACAACGATGCTTGCCGCCGGTTTCGGTGAAGAGTCGGTTGATTCGATTTGCGATGGCGATGGCGAACTTCCATCCAAGGTCAGTTCTCCCAAAGCTTTGTTGGCGATCTGACCGTCGCCGCTCAGGCTGTCATTGGAAAAGTAGCGGTACGAGCCATAAGCCCCGACCAGAACCAATAAGAGCGCAAGTCCATACAGCGCTGGCGATTTTGCCCGTCTCTGTGATGTTGAAGTCGAGAGGATTGTTTCCGCTTCAGTATCCGCATGAGCCGGAGTTTTGATTTTGCCTTTCGACCTTTGCGGCGGCGGATTCACTTCAATTGTTTCAGTCGTTTGATCCGCCAGCTTCAGATTTTCCAGAGTTCCGGCTTCGGTGTTGTAGGAGCGATCTTCAGCAGGAGCGCCGACGGTTTCATCATCGTTTAATTTGCCGGTTACTCGATCAAGCAGATTTATGACCTCGCTGGCGGTTTGAGGGCGTTCCGCAGGGTCTTTGGCAAGCATGCTGTTGACCAGTTGTTCGATTTCAACAGGCGTTTCTGGCCGCAGCGCTCTGATGGATTTGGGAATCGCGGTCAACTGCATCTGCAACAACTCGCCAATTGACGAACTGCGAAAAGGCAACTGCCCTCCCAGCAGGCGGTAAAAGATCACTCCCAGCGAGTAAATGTCCGAACGCCCATCAATGTGACCTCCAACGGTCAACTGTTCCGGGCTGGCGTACTGAGGCGTTCCCATAATTGCCGAAACCGGCGAATTGGCCGTCGTTTCTTCGAGCGCTTTTCCGATGCCGAAATCCAGAACCTTGACGTAATCACGGCCATCGGGCAGGTCAACAAGCATGACATTTCCGGGTTTCAGATCGCGATGAATGATTCGTTTGGCGTGCGCTTCGCCGAGCGCAGAACTGATCTGCCGTATGATGCCAATCGCTCGCTTAAAACTGAAGCGTCCTTCGGCGGACAATTCTTCGTCCAGCGTCCGTCCTTCCAGCCATTCCATGACGATGTAGGCAATGCCGTCACTTGTATGACCGGCGTCTGTTATGTCCACTATGTTTTCGTGAATCAGCCTTCCTGCCAGCTTGGCTTCGCGCTCGAACAATTCGACTATGTGGTCGTTTCCGACTGCAACGTTTGGCTGAAGTATTTTGAAGGCTACGCGGCGATCAATTCCCAGATGATGCGCGCAATAAACGGCTCCCATTCCTCCCAATCCCACCAGAGCCATAATCCTGTATTTGTCCATTAGCGTATTGCCGACCAGATGATAAGGGTCTTTCAGCGACAGAACTTCCTGATCGCTGGCGCAGAATCGCTGTGTCGCGGAATAAACCTGATTACATTTTGGACAATACTTTGAGGCCATATTATTGGCCGTACATTATGAAAGGCCTGCGGGCAAGTCAAACGCCGACAATGACAACTACCCGTCTTCGGGACTTTCAGATCAAAGCAGGAAAAACAGGCAAGGCAATGCCCGATTAAAACAGAAGATTGATTTGAACCGGTTGAGAACCTGAATGTGGAGAGAAAGTGGAGCTAAGGGGGCTCGAACCCCTGACCTCTTGACTGCCAGTCAAGCGCTCTTCCAAACTGAGCTATAGCCCCACAAGCAGTATCACCTAATGTCTGAGAACGTGCCTTCGTTGAAGGCAAAGGCATATTAGCCAACCGATCTGCTTCCGTCAAGGTAGCCATCCGACGGCCTTCTAAAATTAGTTTTCTGGATTCACGAAACCGATCGCGTTACTATCGTTTCACCCCTTTCCGTCAAAATCCTCTCCCCCATTGTGGAGATAAAAAGATGATTAGCTTGAAAAATATTATCGCGCGGCTGTTTGCCGCAACGGTGATGCTGTCTTTTGTTCTGTCGTTGGGCGCTTGGGCCGATCCGCCTCAGGGTGGTCGCGGACGAGGAAAGTGGAAGAAAGAAAAGAAAGCGGACAAACGGATCAGGGATTACGACGATTGTTACGATTGTCGCGATAGGCGAGGGCGCTATTTGGACAAGAAAGATGAAAAGTTCATCAACGGCCATGACGCTCGCGATGGTCGTTGGGATGGGCGCGGGCCGAAGTCTCGCGATAGGAGATTGCCGCCTCCGCGCAGACGAATTATCAGGTAAATCAGTTTCGCAACGTCGGAACGGTTCAAATGCAAAGGCGGGTGTTCTGCTCGCCTTTGTCGTTCAGAAAGTTCTTTCAACTTCTGGTTCCAATTCCAGATCGCTGGCGTTCAAATGACCAATCAGGAAACCATCCTGATCAATAACAGCCAAAAAACCCATTTCATTTTCTTTCAACTTGCGTTGCGCGTGTTCGATCGAAGCGCGCGCGGTGATAAACAGATCGTCGCTGATCGGTTCCATCACATCGCGAATGACAGTTTGATCCCATCGTTCGGGCGGCAATTCGCGCAATCGTTCCAGCGACAGAATGCCGTGCAATCGCCTGTCGTGAGCCACGGCGAAAATCGTGTGGCGATAATTCGGCAGAATGCGATCTATAAATTCGCTGACGCGGAGTTCAGGAGCCAGGCTGATTGCCGGAGCTTTCATTATCGCGCCGACCGTGCCAGGCGCTGTCGGTTGTTCGCGATGAGTTTGTAGATTCTGCGCGACGGCTTGCTGTTGGCGGCTTCGATAATCGCTTTCCGCCGCCGTTTTCAGAAATATGCCGACGATCAACAACCAGGTGGCAATCACAAAATCCTGCCACAAGGTTCCGCGAAACATGCCGTAACCAATCAGAAACAATCCGTACGACATAAGTATGTAAGCGATGCCGACGCCCATTCTGGCCATCGTTCGCGTTGCCGACAGAATGTCTCCGCGCCGATACCAGAGGTAAGCGCGAAGCGCACGTCCCCCATCCAGCGGCAATCCGGGCAGCAGATTGAAAATGGCCAGCAGAAAATTTGCCATAGCCAGATACAAAAAAGCCGCTGCCGCCGCATCCGTCGCAATTGAATTAGGAGCGAATTCCTGAACGGTGTACAACCACAGCCAGAAGAAGAATGCCAGCAGGAAAGACGCCACCGGCCCGGCCATGGCTACGCGAAGCTCTGCCATGGCCGTTCGCGGTTCGCCGACCAATCGCGCCCATCCGCCAAAGATGTGAAGCTGAATATCGTAAATCCTGATGCCTTCCATTCGCGCCACCAGCGCGTGCGCCAGTTCGTGGCCCAGCACCGAAGCGAAAAACAGCGCGGTGACGGTTATTCCCAAAGCGAAGTTCAGCCAGGTTGGCAGATTGGGTTCGACTTTCATCGTCAGCCAAAATTGCGATACCAGCCAGACGTGCAACAAAGCCATCGGCACCCAGCCGTAATCAATCATCAGTGGGATGCCGAATATGCGAGCAATTTGAAAAGGTTTATACCGCATAACCTTGACAGCCTTTCGTCAGATTATTGGCTGACGTAATTCTTGATTATTTGCCTCAATTCCTGAGCCTGGTCGTCGAAAAAATGACCGGCGCTTTCAATGACATTCAATTGATGGTTGCAACGGGCGGGCAGTTTTCCCAGAAATTCCCTGAGCGGAGCGAGCGGCGCAATGTCGTCATTTTCGCCGTGGATGAATAATTTGGGTTTCTGACATTCGAACAGAAAATCCAGATTGCCAAATCGCACAGGCACGCCGATGGCGATCAGGCGATCAACCCGCGGATCGCTGCAACCGACGCGCAAACCGACAATCGAGCCGAATGAAAATCCGGCCACTATCACTTCGCCAGCCGACGGCTGGTCGGCCAGCAGATAATCCAGCGCAACGCGCGCGTCGTCGCTTTCTCCGCGACCTTCGTCGTATTCGCCTGTGCTGTGGCCGACGCCGCGAAAGTTGAAGCGCAGAGTTTCAAAGCCGGATTCCTGCAAAGCCTTCGCCGCGCGAAAAACGACTTTGTTATGCATGGTTCCGCCGTGAAGCGGATGCGGATGCAAAACCATCGCAACGCGTTCTGCAAAATTATTTTTCGGACGATAGATGGATTCCAGCTTGCCGTGAGGCGATGGAATAAAAAGATTGCCAGCAGGGTACATAATCGTTCACATCTTCAGAAGAACTTTTAATCTGCCCGGTCGCGAAGCTTCGGTCATCGCCCTGATTCCGTCGCTCAGGTCGAATTCGGCGGCGATCAATGGCTCGACATTCACTTTGCCTTCTTCCAACAACTTCAGCGCCTTTTCAAAACGCCCACATCTTGAGCCAATGACGCTGATTTCATCAACTACTATTCGCGAAGTGTCTAAGGTCACAGCGCCGTTGAAAGTTGATTTGAGCACGATTGTGCCGCGCGGTTTGATCAGGTCAATCGCCAGTCGTAATCCTCCGGCAGCGCCGCTGGCTTCGATTGCGAAATCGAAGCGTGAAGCCGCGTCGGTTTTCAGTTTTTCCAGCTTGATCGTTTTGATTCCAGCCCGCGCCGCAAGTTCCAGCTTGTCGTCGTGTTTGCCGATCAAAATCAATTCGCAGCCGGTTGTGGCCAGCACGCGCGCGATCAATTGACCGAGTTTGCCGTCGCCAATGACGGCGACTCGGTTATTCTTGTTGATCGAGACCTGATCCAATATCTCGCAAGCCGCGGCCAAAGGTTCGGCGAAAACCGCCTGCCGATTGGTCACCGCATCCGGCACAAAAAGCAGATTCTGTGGCGGCAGATTCAGAAATTCGGCGAAGGCTCCGTCGCGCGAATGTATGCCCAATGCCGAACGATTCGCGCAATGACGAGGATCGCCAGTTTGACAAAGCTCACATTGTCCGCAACCGACGTTCATTTCGCCGACGACTCTTCGGCCAATTTGAGATTGGTCGGGTGAAGTTTCAACCACGCCGACGAATTCGTGTCCCAGAGTGCCGTTGAAACCGGCGTACCCTTTGACGATCTCCAAATCCGTATTGCAAATCCCTGCCATCGTCACTCGCACCAGGGCTTCGCCTTCGCGACGCGGGAGGTCAAGTTCAGTCAAACGCAGTTCGTTGTTTTCGACACGTAATGCTTTCATAATCCGGTTTCATCCAATCACTTGTCGTTCATAAAGTAACCATCGCCCTTTTTCAAGCAAGGCAAAAAGGAGACTGGCTTTTTGATGATTGCTATGCGAAGCTGGCGACGAATATCGTGCTTCGGCAAATTCAGCCCGAAGCATCAGCACAGAAAGGAAAATTTAAGATGTCAACAGTCAAAAATGGCGATTCCGTGAAAGTGCATTACACGGGTAAATTCGATGACGGCCAGGTCTTCGATTCTTCAGACGGCGGCCAGCCGCTGGCATTTACGGTCGGCGGCGGACAGGTTATTCCTGGTTTCGATGCCGCTTTGATAGGAATGCAAATCGGCGAGACCAAACAAGTCATCATTCAGCCGGATCAAGCCTACGGCCAGCGAGTGGAGGAACTGGTTCAGACCATCAATCGCGATCAATTTCGTCTGGAAGGCGTAGAGCCTGAATTGGGAATGGCGATTGAAATGCAAACCCCGCAAGGAAGCATCCCGCTGGTAATCACCGAAATGACCGAGACGACGATCACGCTTGACGCCAATCATCCGCTGGCGGGTGAAGCGTTGCATTTCGATCTGACTCTGGTCGAAATCGCCGCTTAAATCTTTCACTCGAATGCGCTATCCGCTGAACAGTTGGAACCTGACGCCGAAAGAAGCGGTTGAGGCTCAAAAGGAATGGCGCGAACTTGTTCGCATCAAGCCGCTGGGACGCGAAATCAGAACAATTGCCGGAGCAGACATCTCCTTCAACAAATTTTCGGAGGTGATCTACTCCGGCATAGTTGTTTTAGCGCTGCCCGATTTGCGCATCATCGAATCGGCTGGCATTCGCGGCACGGCGACGTTTCCTTATGTTCCGGGCTTGCTCAGTTTTCGCGAAACGCCATCATTACTTGAAGCGTGGAAAAAGTTGAAGATAAAGCCCGACGTGTTGATGCTGGATGGTCAGGGGTTGGCGCATCCGCGACGTTTTGGCATCGCCTGTCACATAGGCCTGTTGCTTGATCTGCCGACAATCGGTTGCGCCAAAAGCATTTTGGTTGGAACTCACAGGGAACTCGATCCTGAGGCCGGAAGCGTCGCGCCGCTGGTTCACAAAGAAGAATTGGTCGGAGTCGCGTTGCGGACGAAAAAGAATGTTTCGCCGGTTTATGTTTCGGCGGGGCATTTGATTGATTTGGATTCAGCCGTGCCTTTGGTCATGAAATCCGTGTCGAAGTATCGCCAACCCGAACCGACTCGACAGGCTCATTTGCTGGTCAATCGTTTGAGAGAAGCTGATAAGCAAGGCGGGAAACAAATTTGAGGCATTCTGCGGGTAGAAATGCAATTAACCATTATCCACAGCCATTGACAGACAGGTGAACGATTTCTTCTCCTGCCTAATAATGGGTAGTGGCTAATGGTTAATCACGGTTTTGAATGGTTCTTTGTAACTGCTCAGTCCTCTTCGTCACGGAGTGACGGATGACCTTAGGCAGGTCGTTTACGGCCTGCATCGCTTTGTAAAAAGTTCCCCGTCGCGTAGCGACGGCTGAAATTGTGCGTCATTGCAAAAAACTCAAGCGTCACTACGTGACGCAACTGATTTTCAATCGCTTTGCAGGCCGTAAACGACCTGCCTAAATTCAAAAGCCGCTACGCGGCTGAGCAGTTACGGTTCTTTTTTGATGAAACTACTTACCCGTCGAATTTCATCTTGCGCTTATTTTTTAAGTTCTGCTTTGACGGTTGATGTTTTGCCGCCGGGAAGTAACAGCCGCTGTTCCCACGCCGAATAACCGTCAGCCATTACCAGGATCGAATGGATTCCAGATTTCAATCTGACGGTTCGCGGAGCGAAACCACTGTACGCGTCGTCAATGTAAATGCGCGCGTTACCGGTTGAACATTCGACCGTCAGTTCGCTGACATCTGCTTCGACAGATTTCAGATCGCCGGAGATGTTGGGCGTTGGCAATCCCTGCGAATTTTCAACGCCATTGGTTTTGGCCGTCGGTTCAGGATCAGGCGCGATGGAAGCCTGAGTTGTCGTTTGCTCCGCTGCCAGTCCGCCCAGCGGAGTTACATCAACCATTGGAGACAGCCATTGATTGATGTTTTCAATGGTCATATCCGTTGAATTCAATTCGCGCGAAAAGCGGATGTTGATTCGCGGTTGTTTGGCGAAGCTGAAAAATCGTCTTTTAGGTTTTGCTCCCAGCTTGCTTAATTGAAGCTCTATGTTTTGATCGTTCACCCTGAAGCTTTTGATAATCACTTCATCGCCGGGCTGAACCAGCGTCTGTGCGGAATCGGCATCGGCGGCGAAATTTCCGTCGAACATTTCCAGCCCGCGCCTTGTGTTCGGAATCGCCATTCGCAGTTTGACGGTTTTGCCGGTGTAATGATCCGCAAGCGTTTTCTTCACGTCGCCATACCAGTCATCGTAAGCCAGCCTTCTTTCCTGGGCGAAAGAGACCAGAGTCATCAAAGCCAGAGAGAGCGCCGCAACTACAATCACATTTCGATTTGTCAGTTTGATCATAAGAACCTCTTGAAGGGATTGTGCAGGGGGCGGAAGTGAATAAGTCCGCGTTGGGGTCAGTTAAATTGCGAGCAAACAAGGCGGGGGAAGATCGAAGGCGGATTTTAGAATAAATAATGCGGAATCGGCAATTGCCGATTCCGCATTCGGAAACTGAAACTACTTAACCTGGAACGTGTCCTTGTCAGTGGTCACCGTTTGTCCGGCGACATTGTCTCTGACGACGACCTGAACGTCGTAATGACCGGGAGCGAAGTCTTTGAGCGGGATCGTTCGCGCCAGAGTAATCTGTTGCGTGTTGATTGAACTCAGACTGCTCTTGCCGTCTTCCTTAATGCGCATCACTTCCTTATCGCGTTGAGTGATGACGTATTCGATGTCAGTGCTTGGGCGCAACGTAGCCTGGTCAATAGCCACGTTGTAAACCTGCATGTAAATGCCCAGCGATTGATCCTGTTTGAATTCGCCAGTGGCGTTCGGGATCACTTTCAGCGAACCGAGCACGAACTGGCCGCTTGGCAGCCGTCCGGCCAACGGTTCGATTCTGGAGGCAAGAATCATTGTCGAAGTCGAAAGCTTGCCTTCTTCATAAGTCGGGACTACGAAGCCCTGTTTGATAACGCCGGTTTTGCCGCTGTTCACATCGCGCACGACCAGATCAATCTTGTAAATGCCCGGAGGCAGCACGACGTTCTTTTGATAAGCCGAGCGTTGCTGCATTCCCAAAGTGAGTGCTTCAGGCGTGTAGCTGGAAGTCACCACGTCTTCGAATTGACCCGCGCGGCGTCCGGCGACGTTTGTGATCTTGGCGTAAATGTTGATTGCCGCCTGTGGCAGACCGCCAACTTCCTTGTAAACCAGGTCCTGATTTTCCAACTGAACCGTGAATGAAGTCAGCACGGCAGCGTCAGTCACGCGTAGCATGTTGATGTTCAAACCTGCGCTGAGCACATCGAAGCTGGCTTTGGGCAAATCGGATTCGGAGGCAAGAGCGGCCAGGTCGTTGAATTTGACCTTCGGCGGTTTTTGCAGTCTGGCCAAAAGATCGAGCCGTTCAAATGGCTGATCTTTGGCGCGAGTTCCGAAAAGCTGACCGCCACCAGCGCCGCCGCCGCTCGGGCCAAACATTCCGTATGCGATGCGGTCGGCCTTGCTTGAAAGCCCTAACTCTTCGGCCAGCGTCAAACCGGCATTGGGAGTGTAAAGCAAAGCGTCTTTTTCATTGGGATTGCGGGCAATGCGGTATTCGCCGGAACCGGTCGGGTCAACGAATTCGATTTCAACGTCCGAACCGACGCCTTCGATGTAACGATACCACCAAATTTCGAACGGATATGTGGATGTTGATCCGCCGCCTTCCCAAATCGGGCGGTTGTAGCTGCCGCCGGACGGATGCGATTCTTTCTGGTGTGGCGGGCCGAACATGATGTAAATGCGTCCGCGGTCGGTTTTCCAACCCGGTATGCCGCTGGTGAAGTGTTCGTTGGAGTATGCAATGCGCTGGTAATACTCCTCGCGATACTCGTTTGAATCGGTGTCGGGATCGGGATCGCGGCGCAGCCAGAACTGTTCGATGAATTGTTCGCGCTCGTCATCCGTTTTCAGCGAATTGAAAGTCTTGCGCTCTTCGTCGGTGATGATCCAGCGGACGTCTTCAACCACCCAACGTTAGTAAACTCTTTTGACGCGCTCTTCCCAGGCTCTCTGCTCTTTG
>CAYRQB010000144.1:2896-14448 GCA_964426025.1 uncultured Heliomicrobium sp. | reverse complement strand
CCGAGAACTTCGTGCCGGGGTCCGGCTTTGATGACGAAGGTATCGCCGTCTTCGCTGGTCAAAAAGATTTTGCCGTCAAAAGCTACTGCCGATGCGCTGAAGCTGGCCGGGATGGGGACTCTGCCGCCTTCGTATTTGATCACTCCGGTCTTGGCTTCAATGCAGGTGACGATGCCTTTGTCGCTGACCAGGTACAGATAATCGCCATAAAGTATCGGTGAAGTAACATACGCCGTGCCTTTGTCGTATTTCCAAACCATATTTGAAGTATCAGTCAAATCGCCTGATGCGCCAAGCTTGATGCCCATAGTCCGTTTGTTTGGATACCCAGCCGCGACAAAAACCATTTCGTTGTCGGTAACAGGACTGGGAATTCCATAACCGTTTACGCCAGCACAACGCCACAATTCTTTTCCCGTAGCTGGATCGTAGGAAATAATAGTCTCCCAGCCATTGGTAATCAGTTCCGCGCGATTGCCTTTGCGCACGATTAACGGAGTAGCATGAGTTTTGCGATGATCCCGTTTGACGCGCCAGACTTCCTTGCCCGTGCGTTTATCCACGGCGGTAATGAACGACAAATCAGGCCCGCCGTCTTCCAGATCGCATTGCAATATGATCAGATTTTCGTAAAGCGTCGGAGAAGTTCCCGGCCCCATTCCCACCTTGCTGATTTTGCCGACAGAGGTTTTCCAGATCAACTTGCCGTTGAAATCGTAACAATACAAACCTTCCGATTCGAAGAAGGCATAAACAAACTTGCCGTCGGTTACCGGCGTGCTGGAAGCGTAGGTATTTTTTCGATGGCGATCGTCAAACACAGCGCCTTCGTAAGCTACTCGCTCCCACAGCATCTTGCCTGTGGTACGATCAATGCAGAGCACCTTCAAGGTATGTTTTCGGTTACCCGATACGGCGTCAGGATGAACCCAGACTTTTCCGCTGCGAACATGCTCAACTGCTTTGGCTCCGGGAATAACTTCGCCCTCGATGTCTGTTGTCAGAAATATCCTGTTACCCCAAACTATCGGCGAAGAATGCCCGCGACCGGGCAGAGGAGTTTTCCAAAGAATGTTTTTGTCTGCCGCCCATTCTGTGGGCAGGTTCTTTTCGTTGGAAATGCCACTGCCATTCGGGCCTCGCCATTGCGGCCAATTGCCGGACATCGTTGATTGGGCATAGCCGGTTAAACTGCCGGTTACGCACAAAGAAACAAGCAGTAACCGGGCGAAGATGTTATTTGTCATATTCAAACTCTGATTGAATTTTCGTAGTAATAGAATTGGGGCAGCGAAGCTAACCACTGCCCCATCGTGTTTCAAATTTTACCGGACTGTTATTCGACTTTGTTGAAGACGCGCTTCGATTCAAAAGAACCGTTCGCGTTATCAATGAAGTAATCAACAATCAGGATTTTGCCATCGCCGGAAAGCGTCCATTTTCTAGTTATGGTGGTAACAACTTTGCCGTCTACCAGCGTTTCATCTTTAATCAGAACTCCGCGTCCGTTTGGCAGCCACGAAGCCGTACGTTTGCCTGTGGCATTTGGCGGAGCGGATGGTTTGAACTCAGCCTCTTTGCCATCAAGCAAATAGGTTTCAGTAATTGCCTGTTCGCCGCCTCTGGTAGTTTTCAGCCTGGTGTCGAATTTGATTTGATCGCCGGTCTGAGTGATGGTTGCGGATTGTTCCAGCCCCGCCGGGTTACTGAAGCTTTTGCCTTTATCCAGCTCCCATTTGCCGTTGAAATTCGGTTTCTGATCGGCAAAGCCATAACTGAATAATGCCGATAACAAGGCAAACATAAGCATCCGTTTTCTGGTATTCATATTCGCCTCCTGTTACTTTTTGTTACTGATGCAATACAGGTTTCTCTCTCCGCGAATGAAAACCATTCCGTCGGAAATGGCAGGCGAAGCATAAACCGGCTCGCCGACCGAATTCGTCGCCAGAATTTCATGCTTTGGCCCGGCCTTGATGACATAGGTATCGCCGTCTTCGCTGGTCATCAGAATCTTTCCATCAAAAGCCACTGGCGAAGCGTTGAAGGTTGCAGGCACTGGAGCCCGCCCACCCTCGTAAACTACCTTGCCGGTCTTGGCATCCAGACAGGTCAGGATTCCGCGATCTGTTGTAAGGTACAAGTAATCTCCGTATAAGATGGAAGAAGGTATGTAAGCAGTACCTTTCTCGTACTGCCAAGCTATATTCGAGCTACCAGTCAGATCGCCTGTGCCTCCAAGTTTGATGGCAATTGTCCTTTTGGCCGGATAACCAGCGTATAGGTAAACCAAACCGTGACCGGTCAGCGGCGATGGTATGGCATTGCTTTCCAAACCTTTCGATTTCCAAATTTCCTTACCGGTCTTCGGATCGTAGGAAATGATCCATTCAAAACCGCTGGTAACCACTTCGGTGCGCCCGGCGACAGTAACAACCAGCGGCGTTGACCAACTGGATTGTACCTTTCGCGGCGTCCTCCAAAGCTCCTTGCCGGTTTTCTGGTCTATGCCGGCGATGAAGGATTTCGCGCCTTCGTCCTCGTCGCATTGCAGGACAACCACGCCTTCGGCAAGCACCGGCGAAGTTCCCGGCCCCATGCCTACTGTCGCGATCTTGCCGACTGAGGTTTTCCATTGCAGCTTGCCATTGAAATCGTAACAGTAAAGTCCATCGCCTTCTCCACCGAACCAGACATAAACGTTCCTGCCATCGGTAACAGGCGTCGGAGCGGCATAACTGCCTTTACGATGACGGTCGTCGTACACAGAACCTTCGTAGGCTGTTTGTTCCCAAAGTATCTTGCCAGTATTCCGATCCAGGCAAAGTACCTTGAATGTATGTTTGCGGTTACCGCCAACGCTGTCTGGATGAACGAAATCCTGCCCTTCCAATTTATGAGCTACCGGCTTAGCTCCGGGAATAACATCGCCTTCGATGTCGGAGGTCAGGAAAACTTTGTTACCCCAAACTATCGGCGAAGAATGGCCGTGTCCGGGTATGGCTGCTTTCCATTTGATGTTTTTGTCGGTGTTCCATTCGGTTAGCAGCGCTGTTTCTGTGGAAATGCCTGTGCCGTCGTTGCCTCTCCAGGCAGACCAGTTGGTATTTGGCGCAGCGTCAGTCGTGGCAGGTTTGAATGCCACAAAGGCGCACAAACCCAATGTGACAGTCAGAATCAGTGAAGTTATTTTTCCAGTCATTAAGTTGTTACTCCTGTCTTTCGGTAAAAGCGCAGGGTTTATGATCACGGTCAGTCAACAAGTTACTTTGAAAAATCAGTTTCAAATTTTGATTTTGGGAACGAGCTTGGAATTTTTGATTTTGCCGGTGTGGGTGTAAAAGGAAATTTCTCTTTTGTTACTGACTACCCAGACTTCCAGCGCGCCTTTGGCAAGATAAAGCTCGGTCTTATATTCGATTTCCATCTTGGAGTTAGAGGGCGAAACAACCTCAACGCAAATTTCCGGAGCTTTTGGATAAGGGGTTGTCTCGCCATATTCCTCGATAAATTTGTCAGACGCCCAGGCGACATCGGCAACTTTTACCCCGTCGGAAGTTTCAATCGAACACTCGTTGATGATTTTACCCGCTCTTTTTCTGCGGCGAATTTCAAATCCAACTTCGGATTGAATCATACCGTGCCGATTGGAGTCAGGACTCATCAGTATCTGCCCAAACTTGTTCGTTTCGATTTTGAACGGCAAGTTTTGCAGCAATGGATTGTTGATGATTTCTTCCCAGGTCATGAAACCGTCATCCTTTATTGCCAATGCAATACAGATGCTTGTCGCCGCGAATGAAAAGTTTGCCGTCGGCAATGGCAATTGAAGTCCGGCTGGGTTCGCCAATCGAGCTTTGTCCCAGAACTTCATGCTTCGACCCGGCTTTGATAACGAATGTGTCGCCGTCATCGCTGGTCAACAGAATTTTGCCGTCGAAAGCTACGGGCGATGCTCCGTAAAATTTCGTGGCGACAGGCACTCGTCCGCCTTCGTAAATAACATCCCCGGTTTTAGGATCAAGGCAGGTAAGAATGCCAGCGTCGCTCATCAGGTACAGATAATCTCCGTAAAGTATCGGAGAAGGTACATAAGCAGTGCCTTTGTTATAACGCCAGGCTATCTTATCCGTGCCATCCAGATTACCGTTTCCGCCAAGTTTGACGGCAGTAATTACTTTTGCAGGATAACCAGAAGAAAGAATTACCATCCCGTGACCGACAACCGGAGTAGCTATGGCGTGACTTTTCAATCCGGTAACTCGCCAAAGCTCTTTGCCTGTGGCTGGATCATAAGAAATCAGGAATTCGTTACCGCTGGTAATCAGTTCGGTTCGTTGTGGTGTTTTGACAATAACCGGCGTCGTCCAACTGGTTTGCACTTCGCGTTTGACCCGCCATACTTCATTGCCTGTTTTTTTATTCAAGGCGGTAATAAAAGAGTTTTTGCCGAGGTTTTCGTCGCATTGAAGGATCAACAAATCGCCATGCAATACCGGTGAAGTGCCTACGCCCATGCCGAGAGTAGGTATCGGTCCGAGCGATTTTTTCCAGATCAACTTGCCTTTGAAATCGTAACAATACAAACCTTCGGAACCGAAGTAAGTCCAAACGTATTTGCCGTCGGTAACCGGCGAGGGTGCGGCGTAATTACCTCGTTTGTGGCGGTAATCGAAGGCAGTACCTTCGTAGGAAACCTGTTCCCACAGAACCTTACCGGTGTCGCGGTCAAGGCATATTGTTTTGTACGTATGCAATCGGTTGATGCCGTCCCATTCGGGATGCGTGAATTCCTTTTCGCCGATCATGTGTTTCGGCGGTTTGTGAGTTTCAGGAGCCGGGCCGCCTTCGATGTCTGTGGTCAGGAAAACTCGATTGCCCCAGATAACCGGCTGAGAAAAACCTCGTCCGGGAATCGCCGTTTTCCAAAGCACGTTTTTAGTCTCGCTCCATTCGGCGGGAAGATTTTTGTCGTTTGAAATGCCCTGTGAATCAGGCCCGCGCCATTGCGGCCAGTTAGATGTTTCTGCCGCTCCGACCGGCGAATCATTTTTTGCCAGTGAAAAGCTCAGCGCAATCAACGCTGCGGAAAATAAAGAGACAAGCAATCTTCTCATTACGAATAGTTCCTCTCTGGTTCAGCTTTGAATTTCGATTTTCAGTCGAGGCAGTTTTCTTTGCCTGCCTTCGATTTCTGAAATAACTTCGCCGATTCTTTTTGCTCCGGCTTTCAGATAAAAACCTTCGGCATTCGGATCGGAAACGATTTCCAGTTTGTTGCCGCCTGCGACCATAACTTGTCCAATCGCGTGTTCAAGCAATTGACGCCCGATACCTTTACCGATAGCTTCAGGTAAAACCCACAGATGATCGAGTTCGGTTTTCCCTGGAAGAGTAACCATCGCGTAAAAACCTATCAATCTGTCATTTTCTTCAGCGGCAAAAACAATGTTACTTTGAATATAATCAGACGTAATCGTCAGTTCTTCGCGCCACGCTTCGATCCAGCTTTCGGGATAACCCCAATAACGTTTCGCAGTAAAAGCTATGTCGGTCAGCGTTGCTGCCTCTTCTGGTTTGACTTTTCGGATTTCGAGTTTCACAGGCAAGCTTACACAGATACCCGGTCGCTACCGCTCTCGGTACTGATCCGAAGCTTACTATCACAAATACCCTGTCGCTACCGCTCTCGGTACTGATCCGAGTTACTTTGCGGCCTTCTGATTCTTCGCCGCCTTTTCCGAAATACCGTAAAGGTGATTGATTGAACGCACAAAAATCATGCCTTCGGAAATTGCAGGTGTAGCCATCAGAACTTCGCCAATCGGATTTGTGGCGATCAATTCGTATTGTGGCCCGGCTTTGACAACGAAAACATCGCCGTCTTCGCCCGCCAGATAGATTTTGGCGTCGGCGGCAATCGGCGAAGCTGTGAAAGCATTCGATTGCCCGGCCACTCGCTGCTGATACATTCGTTCGCCGGTTTTGGCATTATAACAGGCCAGCACGCCGTTGTTAGAGCAGGTATAAAGATAATCTCCGTAAACCAACGGCGTTGGCATATAAGTTCCGCCGCGTTTCTTGCTCCAGGCTATGTGATCGTTGGAATCCTTGCCTTCGGCCAAAGTGATGTCGCCGGTTGCCGTAGGTTTAATGGCATAAATCGGTTGAATCGGCGGATAACCTGCGGTAACAAAAACCAGATCGTGGCCTACCACCGGAGTACCTACTGTAACTTCCGAGTTACCCGACAGCTCGAATAACTCTTTGCCTGTTGCCGGATCGTAACCGCGAATTCGTTTTGTAGCGTTAGTGACGATCATCGTCCGGTCTTTGCTTTCAAACACGGTCGGCGTTCCCCACGAAGGTATCTCGTCGCGTTTGGTTCGCCAGACCTGTTTGCCGGTTTTCAGATCGAATGCCGCGATGAAAGAATCTTTCTGCGTATCGCATTGTACGATAACGTTGCCTTTGTAAATGATCGGCGAACTGGCCATTCCCCATTGGTAATCGGCGTCAAAAAACCAGCCGGAATCCAACACACCCAAATCCTGCTTCCAAACAAGCTTTCCGTCCAGGTCGTAACAAAACAAACCTTCAGAGCCGAAGAAAGCTACGACGTATTTGCCATCGGTTACCGGCGAAGGAGAAGCGTGAGTTGATTTGATGTGACGTTTGACTTTGGGCACGCCTTCGGTGGCGACTCGCTCCCACAGAATCTTGCCCGTTTTTTTATCCAGGCAGTAAATCTTCCAGGTATGTTTCGACAGGTCTTTGTCCGAATCAACGTCGCCATAAAGTCCGTGGCGGAATTTGCCCGGATCGGCGCTGCTGATGGCGCTGACCACAAACAGCTTGTTACCCCAGACAATCGGGCTGGCGTGAGCAAGACCGGGAACGGGAGTCTTCCAGACTATGTTCGCGTCTTTGGTCGCATCCCAGTTGGTCGGCGCGTTCTGGCCGTCACCATTGCCAGAAGCATTCGCGCCGCGAAAAGACGGCCAGTTTTGCGCGTTGGCGGAAATGCCCGAAAGAAGAAGAATCATGGCCAAACACTTGATCGAAAATCTCACTTTCCCTCCACTCGATTATAAGTCTGTTTGAAACCGCCCTGGGTAACGGTGATGCTGACGATGCGATTGTTTTCTTCGTTGAAGACAATTGTGCGGCTGTCGTCGTTGCCGATGCGGAAAATGTTTTTATCAATCGCTGTCAGGGGGAAGCTGTACTGTCTGACATCCCATCCGCTGAGCTTACCGTTTTGAACAATGAATGTGTATTGACGAGCTTCGTCCAGGCGGTATTGTCCGGCATATTTTTGCAGCGTCGGCGCGTCAATTTCGACTTCGGATTTTAACTCTTTCTTCCCGGCAAGTTTTGCTCCTGCTTTTTTCAATAACTCGGCGGTTTCTTTCTGCTCGGCTTCATTGGCGCGCAACAGGGCGACATCCAGTATTTGCTGGTTCAATCCGCCGTTTTGAAGAATGAAATCCACCACGTCGCGATTGCCTTCCATCGCCGCAATGACCAGAACGTTCTCTTTCCCTTTCGCGCCTTTCCCGATCAGAAACCTGATGACCTCAGTGTGATTGCCCTGAGCGGCAGCCGAAAGAGCCGTGAAGCTTTTATAAAAAGTGTCCACAACATCCAGATCGGCTCCGGCTTCAACCAGAGTTTTGACGACTTCCAGATGACCGTTTTGAGCCGCGAACATCAGCGGCGTTTGACTGTAATTGGTTTTGGCGTTGACGTCAGCGCCTTTGGCCAGCAGGTCTTTGACCTTCGCCAATTCGCCGCGCTTGGCGGCGGTCAGAATTTCTTCGTTGAGTTTCGGATTGATGGCAGGGGCGGTTTGCGATGGCGGCGCGGATTGAGCGTTTTGATCAGATTGTTTTTTCTCGACGATGACCTTTTGCAAATATTCCGCGACTTCCTTCTGACTATGCATCATCGCCATCGCAACGGGAGTCATCTTGTAAAAATCGTCTTTGGCGTTCGCATCGGCTCCGGCTTCGACCAGCGTTTTGACGACTTCCAAATGACCGCGATCGGCGGCGAAATGCAGCGCCGTCGCGCCATAATTGGTTCGCGTGTTGACATCAGCGCCTTTGGCCAGCGCAGCTTTGACTGCCGCGACGTCGCCTTTTTTGGCGGCGGCAATCAGTTCATCGCCAGCGCTTTGAGCTTTGGCGGAAAAAGGCAGGCAAAGCAGCAGGCTTGCCGATAAGGATAGAACCACATTTCTGATTCGCATGGTTTTCTCCTCACAAAGATGTTGGACAAATTCCGATTTGTCGAGAGCGTTAGTCAATTCAATAACCCGGCAAGTTGAAAATTGCCGGATCGTATTATCAAACCATCCAATTTCGTGACTCGTTTTCCACTCCAATGAGCTTTGGTAAAAACTTCAGTAGGTCTGGCGTGCAGCAGCAAAAACGAAGCTGGCTGCCAGCAAGTTTCGGGAAACTCGTCTTGAACTGTGGTCGTCTGCAAATTATAGTTTGATGGTAATCACGTCAAGCTGAAGACAAACATCGCAACCAAACACGTTGAGAGCCAGTCTTTATAAACAGACACTCTGGTTCCAAACCTATACGCTCGCAGGATCGCTTATGAAATCAAAAATGAATCGTTATGCTTTGCTCTTACTGATAATTTCCGCTCTGACTTTTTCCGCTTTTGACAACAACAGTTCGGCGCAATCGCCCGCTCGCGCCAAATCAGGCAGCGATTGGGCTGATTGGCGCGGCCCTCTTCGCGATGGAACTTCGCTGGAAAAAGGCTTGCCCGAAAAATGGTCGAAAGACGGGGACAATCTGCTCTGGAAAGCTCCTTACGGCGGACGCTCGGCTCCGATTGTGATGAATGGCCGAGTGTTCATCTTCAATACTTCGGGCGAAGGCGAAACCTTTCAGGAACGCGTTTTGGCGCTGGATGCGGAAACCGGCAAGATGATTTGGGAATACAAGTTCAACGTGTATTCCAGTGATGTGCCGCCGCGTCGCGCTGCATGGTCTTCGCCGGTCGGCGATCCTCTGACCGGAAACGTTTACGCTTTCGGAGTCTGCAATGAATTGGTTGCGCTTTCGTTTGCCGGAAAAGTGTTGTGGCAACGTTCACTGACGGACGAATTTGGCGCGTGGACAACGCATGGCGGTCGCACCGTTTCGCCGATCATCGAAGGCAATCTGGTCATCGTCAGCACGGTCACAGACGGTTTCGCCGACATCGCTTCGCGGCGTCACCGGTATTCCGCTTTCGACAAACTCAACGGCGAAGCCGTCTGGATCAGCACTCCGGGCGGACGACCTTTTGACACGACGTATTCAACGCCCATTGTTACTACCTTTGAAGGAACTCGGCTGATGATTGCCGGCGGCGGCGACGGATCGGTCAGCGCCATGAAAGTCGCCACTGGCGAACCTGTCTGGAATTATCCGATGTCCAAACGCGGCGTGAATCCTGGCGTCGTCGTCAAAGACGGAGTCGCTTACGTCAGCCATCAGGAAGAAAACCTGGATGTCAACGAAATGGGTCATCTGGCCGCTATTGATCTGCGCGCCAAAGGTTCGATCACCAAAACCTCCAACGCCGACAAAATAAAATACGCGATTTACAACTATCAGTTAGGCCCGGCATCGCCCGTCATTGACGAAAACCTGATTTACTTTGTTGACGCCGGAGCCAATTTGTTCGCGTTCAACCGCGCTGACGGCAAGAAAGTTTGGGAGTTGAATCTGGGCACGATTCAAAAAGCTTCGCCGGTTCTGGCCGACGGCAAACTGTATGTCGGAACAGAAAACGGCACGTTTTATATCCTGAAGCCATCGCCAACCGGTTGCCAGATTCTGGACAAAGACCAACTGGAGCCGATCACCCAGGAATCCCTGAAAACCGAATCCGGTGACGAAGCCATTGCCGCCAACGAACAAATCATCGGCGGAGCGGCGATTTCGCGCGGACGAATTTACTTCGTTTCGACCAAACACGTTTACGCTATCGGCAAAAAGAAAACTCCTGCATTGCCTACTGTCGTCGAAAAAGCCGACGCGGCTCCGGCTGATGCCAAAGTCGCTCACGTCCAAATCGTCCCGGTTGATCTGGTGATGAAACCCGGCGAGACGAAGACTTTCAAAGTTCGATTGTTTGACGATCACGGACGCTTCATTCGCGAAGAAGCAAATGCGCAATGGGAGCTTGCCGGGTTGAAGGGTAATGTGGCGAATAATCAATTCTCCCCTTCCGCAGACAGCGCATTGCAGGGCGGCCAATTGAAAGCCACTGTTGCGGGCGTGACTGGAATAGCGCGCATCCGCATCATTCCCGCGCTGCCTTACACCGAAGATTTCAGCAACGTGCCGGTGGACAAAGCGCCGAGCTACTGGCTGAACGCCGACGGCGTGCCGATCAAATACACCGTGCGCGAAGTTGAAGGCAATAAAGTGTTGGTCAAAAAACCCGACAACGGCATTTTCAAACGCACGCGCTCGCCGTTCGGCGCGGTCGACCCGGCGGATTACACCGTACAGGCTGACGTATACGGCATCGAACGCCGCCGACAGATGGGCGATCTTGGCGTCGTCGCTCAACGATACGAACTGGTGCTGTTCGGCAACATTCAGAAAGTTGAACTGCGTTCGTGGCAGATCGAACCGAAACGCAGTTTCAGCAAGCCGTTTGCCTGGAAAGCAAACACCTGGTACAGCGTGAAGTTGGAAGTGCAAAATCTGCCCGGCGGCAAAACCCGCGCCCGCGGCAAAGTCTGGCCGAAAAGCGAAGCGGAACCCGCCGACTGGCTGATTGAATGGACAGACCCGATCGGAAACCGTTTGGGTAGCGCAGGCATTTTCGCCGACAGCGCCAACGAAGCCTTTTTCGATAACATCCGGGTCACGCCGAACAAATAGCCACATCTTGGGAAAGGAGCCGTAAGGTATGACTCAGGAAGAGATGGAACATAAGATGGAGTTTCTGTTGAAACAACAGGAGAGTTTCTCAGATACCTTGCGGGATGTAATCAATACCTTGCATGAAGTCGGCGAACGCCAGGACAAGTTGGCCGAACGCCAGGAAAAATTCCAGGAGCAACAGGAGAAAACCGACAAGGCAGTGATTGGTTTGATGGCAATTGTCGCCGACGTCATACAGGCGCAGAGAGCGACCGATACCCGCGTCAAAGAAGTGTCAGAACGGCTGGATGTTTTCATCAACGTGCTCGGACGCTACATTGACGAGAATCGTAATGGGAAACACGACTAAGAGTCGTAACCCAAAGTTACCAACCCGCGTGGCGGGAAAAGAGGATTTTATGAAATCAGTTCTGATTCGTTCATTTTCGTTTCTGTTTTTAGCAGCTTTGCCCGGCCTGTTGATTTGGCAACCGGTGTCCAGGTCAATTGCCTCCGATCCCGGCAGCGGCGATTGGCCGATGTGGGGGGGGACGGCTGCCAGAAATATGGTTTCCACGATGAAGGGATTGCCGACCACCTGGGATGTGGCCAAGAAAACCAACGTCAAATGGGTGGCGACGCTCGGTTCGCAAAGTTACGGCA
>CAYRQB010000144.1:0-2796 GCA_964426025.1 uncultured Heliomicrobium sp. | reverse complement strand
GCCAAGAAAACCAACGTCAAATGGGTGGCGACGCTCGGTTCGCAAAGTTACGGCAATCCGACGGTCGGCGCTGGAATGGTCTTCGTTGGCACGAACAATGAAGCCTTGCGCGATCCGAAACAGCCCAATGATCGCGGAGTGATCATGGCTTTCCGCGAATCTGACGGCGAGTTTATGTGGCAGATCACGCACGAAAAACTTTCCGCCGGACGCGTCAACGATTGGCCGTTTCAGGGCGTGGCTTCTTCACCGGCCATCGAAGGCGACAGGCTTTATTACGTGTCGAACCGCGCCGAATTGATTTGCGCCGATGTCAAAGGCTTTCACGATGACGAAAATGACGGCCCGGTCAAAGACGAAAAGTTCACCGGCAAGAATGACGGCGACATCGTCTGGCGCTACGACATGATCGAAGAAGTCGGCGCGCATCCGCATAATCTGGCCAATTGCTCGCCGGTCATTTACGGCGATTTGATTTTGGTCAGCACATCGAACGGCCAGGACGAAAGCCACGTCAACGTTCCGTCGCCCAAAGCTCCTTCGATGATTGCCGTCAACAAAAAGACCGGCCAATTGGTTTGGGAAGTCAATAACGTGGGCGACAAGATTCTGCACGGCCAATGGTCGTCACCGGCAGTCGGAAAGATCGGCGATGTGGTTCAGGTCGTCATCGGCGAAGGCGACGGTTATGTTCGCGGTTACGAAGCCCTGACCGGCAAACTGCTCTGGTCTTTCGACACCAATCCGAAAGATTCAGTCTGGCCGAAGACTCGCAACGAAATCATTTCGACGCCGATCATTCACGACAACAAAGTTTATATCGGCAACGGCCAGGACCCTGAACACGGCGAAGGCATCGGCCATCTTTATTGCATTGACGCCACCAAACGCGGCGACATTACCAAAGACGGTCAGGTCTGGCATTTCGACAAGATTCGCCGCTCGATTTCGACCGGCGCTCTGCACGAAGGCCTGCTCTACTACTCTGACTTCAGCGGCTTCCTGCATTGCATCGAAGCCAGTACCGGCAAAGAGCTTTGGCAACACGATTTGTTCGCCGCCATTTGGGGATCGCCAATGGTCATTGACGGCAAAGTCTACCTGGGCGACGAAGACGGCGACGTAGTGATTCTGCAAGCCGGACGCGAAAAGAAACTGATCGCAGAAATCAACATGGGCAGTTCGGTTTACGCGACTCCGGTCCCGGCCAACGGCGCGCTGTTCATCATGAACCGCAACCAACTATTCGCGCTCGCCGTTGGCGCAAGCGGCGAAGCGGTCAAGGCCAGCAAAGCGTCTCAATAGCTTGGGGAAATTATTCTTGCTGACAATGCGGGATAACGTTCGATTGATCGTTATCCCGCGTTTGCCGTTGTGGGGGGAAATTTCTTCAGTAGCCAAGCTTGTTGCAGAAGGTTTATTGAACGTGAAAATTCCATCGGATGCGATTATCGCAAATGAAAAACTTACGGGTTATTTGCTGGTAAGGCGAGCGCGCAATGATAAATCTAAATTTCTCGCACAAGCCGGCTTTACACTCGAAAATCCTGATGCATTGCGAGCAGCGATTCGGCTGCTGGCAGATGAAACCGAGGCAATGCAGAATAGAGCCGATGAATACGGCGCGTTTTATAGCGTTGAAGGAATATTGCATGGCATCAATGGCGTTGATTTGTCGGTGACGACGATTTGGTTGGAACAAACAGCCGATGGCCGATTCAAGTTCATCACCCTCATACCCAGAAAGGAGTTGGAATGAAGCCTGAGTTATTTCAGGAAGTCTCGCTTACTCGCGATTTGCCGGAGAACCAACTTAAAGCCGGCGACGTCGCAATGCTGGTGGAGTTCGTTCCCCATCCAGTCAATGGTGAGGATGGCTGTGTGCTGGAAGTATTCAACGCCATTGGCGAATCAATTGCCGTCGTGACAGTACCTTTGTCTGCTGTGGAAACTCTTCGGGCAGACGAAATTCTGACAGTGCGTTCGTTGGCGTTGGCAAGTTGAACGGCTTATCCGAAAGAAAAAAGCAATGGAAACAACTCGCGTGCGATTGATTCACTGGAAGGCCGAAGAGGCTGCGGAGCGTATCGAGAAACTGAAAGCCGCCGGATACGAAGTCGAGTACGAAGAACTCGACGGCGAAGCTTACAAAGCTCTGCGCAATGATCCGCCTGCCGCCTTCGTGATTGACCTGTCGCGAATGCCATCGCACGGACGCGATGTGGGCGCGGGTTTGCGCGGTTACAAAGCCACTCGCCACGTGCCGCTGGTTTTCGTCGAAGGCGAGCCGGAAAAGGTCGAACGCGTCAAACAGATTTTGCCAGACGCGACTTACACCACCTGGAGCAAAATTCGCAGCGCGTTGAAAAACGCCATCGCCAATCCGCCCGCGAATCCCGTCAGAACCGAATCGAATCTGGCCGGTTATTCCGGCACGCCACTGCCGAAAAAGCTCGGCATCAAGCCGAACTCAACCGTCGCGCTGATCAACGCTCCGAAAGATTTTGAGAAGACTTTGGGCGAATTGCCCGAAGGCGTGAAGTTCAAAAAGAAAGCTTCGGGCAAAGAACCGCTCATCATCTGGTTTTTGCGAATGCGCGTTGAGTTGGAAGACCGCGTCAACGAAATGCGCGAACTGACCGGCGACGGCGGAATCTGGCTGGTCTGGCCGAAACAGGCTTCGGGATTGAAAACGGATTTGAACCAGAACATCGTCCGCGAAACCGGCCTGGCCAACGGCCTGGTTGATTACAAGGTTTGCGCGATTGACGCGACGTGGTCGGGTTTGAAATTTGC
>CAYRQB010000143.1:0-14568 GCA_964426025.1 uncultured Heliomicrobium sp. | reverse complement strand
GTGGTTTGCATCAGCGAAGGCTACAAATTCTTTATGATCGCTCTGGCCGATCAGGAAGAAGTCGAACGCGTCGTTCGCGAAATCAAAGGTTTGTTGCCTGCGTAAAATTTTAGATGACAGGCTTCACATCGCGATGTGAAGCCTGTCTGTCTCAGCCGATTTCCTGTTTGATCTTCTGCGCCAAAGATTCGGCTTGATGATTGATGGAATGTTCGTCCGGCCCTTCGATCATCACGCGAGCCAGATTTTCAGTTCCCGAATAACGAACCAGCAATCTTCCCTTGCCCGCCAATTGGTTTTCGACTTTTTCCATTTCAATTTTGATCGGCGTGATTGAATCCAGCGGCGGCTTGCTCGCGACGCGGACATTCAGCGTCACCTGAGGATAGCGCCTGAAACCGTTGGCCAGATCGCTCAGGGTTCTTTTCGATTCGACCATCACGCGCAAAACTTCCAGCGCGGTGATCATGCCGTCACCGGCCAGACTGATTTCGGGAAAGATGATGTGCCCGGATTGCTCTCCGCCAATGTTGCCGCCGTTTTTCAGCAATTCATCCAGAACGTTTTTGTCGCCGACCGATGTCCGAACCAGTTCGATTCCGCGCTGTCGCAAAGCAACTTCCAATCCCATGTTGCTCATGACCGTGGCGACAACGCGATTGTTTTTCAGTTGGCCGCGCTTCTGAAAATAATCGGCCATGACGAACAGTACCTGATCGCCATCCACCAATTGACCAAGCTCATCAATCATCAACAATCTGTCGGCGTCGCCGTCGAAAGCCAGACCGGCGTCGGCTTTGGCAGCCAGAACAGCCTGTTGCAATTTTTCCGGATGCAACGATCCGCAATCGCGATTGATGTTGCGGCCATTGGGATCGGCGTTGATGACCGTCAATTCGCCGCCCAGGTCGGCAAGCAGTTTCGGCGCCAATTCGTAAGACGCTCCGTTGGCGCAATCAACCACCAACTTCAGGCCGGAGAGTTTCAACCCTTTGCCGATCTCGCTGCGCAAAAAGGCCAGGTATTTCTCTTTCAAACTTGCGTCGGCGCTGATCGCGGCATCAATCATCGGCGGAAAGTTTTCTGCATCCGATTCCAGATCGCGTTCGATTGCCTGTTCGGCTGCATCGTCAAGCTTCTGGCCCGAAGGCGCGAAAACTTTAATGCCATTGTCCTGATACGGATTGTGAGAAGCGGAGATGACCACACCGGCATCCGCGTTTAACAATCGAGTCAGATACGCCACGCCCGGCGTGGTAATGAAACCTGCGGAGCGGGCTCCTGCTTTGGCCGTGATCACTCCGCGAGCGATGGCGGCTTCGATCCAATCGCCCGATTCGCGAGTATCACGTCCGATGATGATTTGCGGCGAACGACCAAGCCTCTTGCTCAACTCCATCGCCAATGAATAACCGATTCGTTCGATTGTCAGTTCGTCCAACGGATGTTGTCCCGCCTCGCCACGAATGCCGTCTGTGCCAAAAAATTTGCCCATACTACTTTTTCACCTTTACCTCTTTGGGATTGATGCTGCGCACTTCTATATCGGAATCGGTGGCGACGGGGAGAACCACCTCCGGTTTCAGGTTTGATATGCCGCTCGGCAGGTCATTTGCATTCACATCGGCGCGAAGGTCTTTCGGCCTCAGAGCTTCAACCGCCGATTTCGGGCCGTAAAGCTCGACCTCGATGGTTTTCGTCAGCAATCGCGCACCCTGCTGCTGATTGACCCAATGAACCGGAACACCTGTCAATCGTTTGAAGCTGCGACGCTCTCCAATATCGACTGAAAGATTGACCGGAGCGACGGTCAACACGCGCAACGAACGATGAGGAGTTTCGACATCCAGCGTTGCTCGAAAATCTCTGTTGCGCCCGCTCAGGTTTACGGTTTCGGTCAACACGCGACCGATCTTGTTGACCTGCGATTGCGGTCCTTCTATCTCAACAGTCGAAGGTTCGACGCCGATGCGATAAACCTCCAGACCTTCAGCCAATTGGCCTGTGAACTGAGCCTCGACTGCGACTGACTTTCTCAGCTTCGGTTCCAGAAACAACGGAATGCTGGCCGGTTCGATCTGGATCACTTCGATGCTGTCGTCCGGCAGCGAAACATCTCCGGGTCGAAGCTGCACAGTGCGTTCGCCCGCTTCCTTGTTCGTCAGATCGGCGACGACCGAAAGCTGGTTGGGCGTCAGCCCGCGCACAACATCGCGCGGACCTCGCACGCGAACGCTGACAGTTTGATCGAAAGCTCCGCTGATTTCGACGTTCGGACTCAAGCCGCGAAATTCCAAAGGCACGTTGAACAGCTTCAAATCGCTGATCGGTTGACGCGAAAGTGCGAACAGCAAAAGCGCCAACAGCAGCGACAACAGTTTCAAGCCTTTATTCTCTATCTGAAGACGACGCAACCATCGCCACCAGCGAGCCGGATATGCCCAACGCGGAAGCCTGCGGGATTTCATAACGTTGATCCCTCCTGCACTTCCTCGCTTTGCGATTGGGCCACGGTTTGACGCCCGCGTTTGCGATTGGTAATCAACGCGTCAATTTCACGTTCGCGTTCGCGTTCTTCGACTTCCAACTCTTCCGATTCTTCATCGCTTCGCCAGGGTTCCATTGCCTGCTGAATCCGGCGGCGCAATCCGGGACCGTCCAGATTGCGTTTCAAACGGCCTTCGACGGCAAAGGATATGACTCCGGTTTCTTCGGACACGATCACGGCGAACGCGTCGCTGTCTTCCGTTACCCCAATCGCCGAGCGATGTCTGGTTCCCAGCTCGCGTGAAATCAGCGGGTTCTGCGTCAAAGGCAGAAAACAACAGGCCGCCGCCACCTGATTATTGCTGATGATCACCGCGCCGTCGTGCAAGGTGGTGTTTTTATTGAAGATCGTCACCAGCAAATCGTAACTGATGCGCGCATCCAATCGGATGCCGCTTTCGATGAAGGTCTTCAATCCTACCTCGCGCTCGAAAATGATCAGCGCTCCCAACTTTTCAGATGCCAGAGTCGTCGCCGCCAAAACTACTTCGTCATACCATTCCTGCCCGAAAGGATTTCTGGCGCGTTGCTGCTGTCTGGCGAACGGCAATCGTATGTTGTTGCCGAGATTGGTCAGCGCCGCGCGAATCTCCTGCTGAAAAAGCACGATTACGGCAAAACCGACATAAACAGCGGCGTTGCGCAACACCCACTGCATGGTACTCAGTCCGAATCGGCTGGAAATTCCATACAGCCCGCCTATCAGCACCAGCCCGACGACCATTTGAACCGCACGAGTCCCATGTACAAGCCTTAAAAGCTCGTATATCAGGAAGGCCACAATTAAGATGTCTATGATGTGCCGGAGTTCGACATATTGCCAAGCCGATTGCACATATGACCACAGCTCGTACATACAGAAATCTCGTCAAGCTAAAGCTCGTTATAGTCAAAGTTCTTGGTCTTCGACCGGAAAATTTTTCGATAACTTTACGAATAAATAAAACCGTGGTTTACGGTTTTGGGCGCTAAGCATACCACATGCCCAGCGGTGTTCGCCTTCAGGACACGACTGGTCGCGCTTGTAACTATACGGTTGTTGCATTGGGCAAGTTTTGCTAGACTCCGGTTCGTGCGCCAACCCCCGGCTTTGCACCTGAGAAAGCCGATGATTCAATTGGTCCCGTAAATCAAATCTGCTGAAGTGTTGTTGTCTGGCACTAGAGTTATTAGGCCTAGTTGCTCCAAGAAAAGAGATGCCCATCAGCAGCCAGCGCGTAATCAAGGCGCAACGTGTCGGGACTGGAAAGGGATTGAAAATGAGGAAGAACTCTCGCGTCTTTCTGACGCTGATAGTTGTAGCTTTGCTTGTCGTTAACGTGGGAACTTCGATGGCTCAGTCCAAATCGAAAAAACAAACGGCGGGCAAAAAAACCAAATCAACCAAGACGGTTTCCAAAAAATCTTCCGGGAAAGCCGTCAGCAAATCTACTGGCAAAAAAGGCAAGAGCGTTGCCAGCAGCAAGAGCCGCCGTAAAAGCACTTCTCGCGCGGCAAGAGCTTCCGCCAGCAAAAAGCGAACGAAGACTTCGAAAAACAAGGTATCGAAAGCTTCGCGTCAGAAAGTCTCTTCCAGATCGGCTCGCCGCCGTCGTGCTCGCGCGCTTCACCTGGCTCGTTTAAGGGCGCTTCGCGCGCGCGACGAAGCCTTGCGCAATGCCGCCGCAGCAAACATTCAGAAAGACAACTCCACAGGCGAAGACCTGGAAATCCGACAGGCAGCAATTGCGGCTTTGAGCGGACGTTCGGGAACGGTGGTGGTTATGGATCCAACCACCGGGCGCATTTACACCATTGTCAATCAACAGATGGCGCTGGGTTCTCCGGTCAAACCCTGTTCGACAACCAAACTGATTGTCGGACTGGCCGCGCTGCACGAAAGCGTCTTTGATCCGAATCAGGATGTTCAGTTCGGCAGAAGCGCGAGCATGAATTTGACCGATGCTCTGGCGCGATCGAACAATCCCGTCTTCCAGGTTCTGGGCGGAATGCTAGGTTACGAACGCGTGGTTAAGTATGCCAATAACTTTGGATTCGGCCAGAAAACCGGCGTCAATTACCCAGGTGAAAGCGAAGGCTTTCTGCCGGAGGAAGAAACCCGTTTGTATTGCAGCCACGGCGACGGGTTCGGCGTGACTGCCATTCAGCTTGCGGCCTTTACTGGCGCAATTGCCAACGGCGGAGATTTATACGTGCCGCGCGTGCCGCGTACCGCTGAAGAGGCCGAAAGGTTCATGCCTGAATTAAAGCGCCGTATAGAAATGACTCCCGAAGACCGCACGCGATTGATGTCGGGAATGATCGGCGCGGTTAATTACGGCACGGCCAAACTGGCTTACAACCCGCTCGGTCAGGTCGCCGGAAAGACCGGAACCTGCACCGGCGCGCGCGATAAACTGGGGCTGTTCACTTCCTTTTCCAGCGTGGACAATCCGCGTGTTGTCGTCACGGTCATCACTACCGGTTCGACCGAAGCTGGAAAGCGCGCAGCCGAAATTGCTGGCAAGATTTATTCAGCAATCTCGCCTCGCTTTTTCCGCGAACGGATGGTCATACCGGCGGCGGCCAGCGATGAAATTAGCGCTCCGACCGGTAAAACTACGAACAATACCCAGAACTGATCCGGCTTGTTCCAAGTCGAAAACCACAAAAGGGCGATTGCAGAAAGTTGATCTGCAATCGCCCTTTTGCTCAATGGAATCAAGTCTGGACTTACGCTGAGTCACTGCCTTAACGCAAAGACGCCGGGTTGCAAAGGCGCAATGCCATTTTGGTTTTAGCCACTTGAATCATTTCCTTGCTGAAACCAACTTTGCATCTTCGAATCTTTGCGACCTTGCGTTGAAATTGTCCTTTTTGCGTAGGTCCTACAAGTTTCAGAGTCCGCGCTTCAGCCTGTAAATCCGAACATCATTGAAACTTCAGCGCCAACAATTCTATCGTCACGTCCTTCACGTCGTTTTCCGTGATCTTGCCCGGAGCGTCAACTTTGACTCTGACAGGAATTGATTCGCCGGGATTGAGCGGGTCTTCCCGAACTCGTGGAATCGGAATGCTGACTCGCTCAGCAATGACTTTGTCATCCATGTCGAACATTTTGCCCACGATTTCCAACCCGGTAATGGGACGGTCGCCGCGGTTATGGATTCTGGCTCTGATGTCTATCTGAAACATGCCGATGACGTTGTCGTAAACCAGCTTGTCAGTCACTTCCACTTCAACCTTGCCTTTGTAGGCGTCGAATTCCGCCGAACCCGCGCGCAAAGCGTCTTCCAGGTTCACACTGTAACTAGGCCTGGATCGCGCTACCAGAATGACAAGCGTGGCCAGCAACAAAATGACAATCGTTCCTCCCCATAAAATCACGCGGGAGCGAGATTGCTCTACGCTTTTTTCAGTTTCATTCGTGTTCTCGAACATAACTCACCTCGAAGCTCACAGTTGAAATAACTCAGGTCATTCGCCGCTGACCATCATTCGGTTAAGTTTGACCGTCGGCGCTGCGATGTTGCCGCGGAATCGAATGTCGTTCCCGACCATTTCAATTCCCTTCAGCATGTCTTTCATATTCCCGGCAATCGTCACTTCCTCGACCGGGAATGTGAGTTTGCCGTTCTCAATCCAGATTCCGGTAGCTCCACGCGAATAATCGCCAGTGACGGGATTGAAACCGAAGCCGATCAATTCAGTGACGTAAAAACCTTCTTTGACCGAAGCGATGATTTCTTCCGGTGTGTTGACTCCGGGCGAGAGGAAAAAGTTGCCGACTCCGACGCTCGGCGCTCCGGTCAATCCACGCGAAGCATTGCCGGTCGAATTCAACCCAAGTTTGCGGGCGGTGTAACAATCCAGCAAATAACTTTTCAGCACGCCGTTTTCAACCACAACCGTGCGCCGCGTCGCCAGACCTTCGCCGTCGAAGGGTCTGGAACCGATAGCGCCGCGAATCGCGCCGTCATCAACGATTGTCAACAATGGCGAAGCGATTTGCTCGCCCAACTGGCCGACCAGAAATGACGAACGACGAAAAATCGCGCCGCCTTCGACAGCTTCAAAAAAATCTCCGAGTAATTCTTCGGTCGCGCCATTTTCAAAAACAATCGGGACTTCCCTTGTCGCCACTTTGCGAGCGCCAAGTTTGCGCAACGCTCTTCGCGCAGCCTCCTTGCCAATCACGTCCGGCGCATCTATCGCGGAAAGCAGTCTTTGCCTGTCTCCCCAGAAACCGACCTGCATCTGATCGCCCGATTTGGCAATTGGCGCGGTGAACAAATTGCAACTCGTAGCAATGTATTGGCCGGCGAAACCAACGCTGTTGACCAGGGTCAATTTACCGGATTTTGAGCTGCAAGCCCCGCCTTCCGAATTGACGATGCGCGGATCGAAACTGCGCGCGGCGGCTTCGGCCTGTCTGGCCATCTCGATTTTCTTTTCCGTTGAAAGTTCGGCGATGGCCGAATCAAACAAGCCGAGATCGGCGATTTCTTTCGCCAGTTCGTCACGCGCTGGCAAAACGGCGGCTTCGTCCACAGAAGTCAATTTGGCCATCTCGACGGCGTTGGCAATCAACTCTTCGATCCCTTCACCGCTGACATCCGAAGTCGAACACGAAGCCTGTCGCCCTTCGTAAAGCACGCGCAGACCGACGCCGCGCGAAGCCGCTTCCTGCAACTTTTCAATTTCGCCCAAGCGAACTTCGACGGAAAAATCCGTTGATTCGACGGCGATGGCTTCGGCGTCGGTTGCGCCAAGTTTGATCGCGCGGCTGACAATATCCGAAAGCAAGTCGGTGGAAATTTGTTCGGTCATTTCGTGCCTCCGACAGTCATCTCGGAAATTTTGATCGTCGGCATTCCAACTCCGACCGGAACCGATTGGCCATCCTTGCCGCAAACTCCCACGCCTTCGTCCAGCGCCAAATTGTTGCCGACAGCCGTCACTTTTGTCAGCGCAATCGGCCCGTTGCCAATCAGCGTTGCGCCTTTGACCGGCGCAGTCACTTTGCCGTCTTCGATCAAATAAGCTTCGCTGGCCGAAAAGACGAACTTGCCGCTGGTGATGTCAACCTGTCCGCCGCCGAATTGCACTGCGTACAAACCGCGTTTGACCGAACGGATGATGTCTTCCGGCGCGTCGTTTCCGCTGAGCATGAAAGTGTTGGTCATTCGCGGCATAGGCATGTGGCGATAACTTTCGCGGCGTCCGTTGCCGGTCAAGCGCGCGCCCGTCAACCGCGTGCTGAGTTTGTCCTGCAGATAACCGCGCAGAATGCCGTTTTCGATCAGCACGGTTTGGCCGGTCGGATTGCCTTCGTCGTCAACGTTCAGCGAACCGCGCCGGTTTGGAATCGAACCTTCATCCACCACGGTGCAAAGTTCGCTTGCGACTTTCTGGCCGATCAAACCGGAAAACGCCGATGTGCCTTTGCGATTGAAATCGGCTTCCAATCCATGGCCGACAGCTTCGTGCAACAGAATGCCCGGCCATCCCGAACCCAGAACAACTTCAGTCGTTCCGGCGGGAGCGTCAATCGCTTCAAGCTGTACAATCGCCTGACGCGCGGCTTCGTTGGCGTAATGTTCGATCAACGTGTCGTTGAAATAATCGAATCCGATGCGCCCGCCTCCGCCTGAAACTCCCGATTGCAGATTGCCGTCATCGTCGGCGATGCACATCACGCGCATTCGCGCCAACGGCTGAACGTCGCCAATCAGCAAGCCTTCGGAAGTGGCAATCAAAACAATTTTGAATTCGTCTGCCAGCCCGGCTTGCACTTCGCGAATGCGTTGATCGTATCCGCGAGCCGTGCGATCAATCCGGTTAAGCAATTCAATCTTGCGCTCAAGCGGTTCGTCGCCGAGCAGATGCTTCACCGGATAAAGATCGCGCGTCGGTTTGTTTTCCGAAACGTTGACGGCTCCGACCGTCGAATTGCTATCGGCAATGCAGGCAGCGGTCAGCGCCGCTTTGCCGATGGCGTCCACAGTGATTTCGTCGCAGTAGGCATAACCCGTACGTTCGCCTGAAATCACTCTGACGCCGACTCCCTGCCGCACCGAACGATTCGCCGATTTGATGATCTGCTCTTCCAGACCCAGATTGCTCAACACGTTGTATTCGAAATAAAGATCGGCATAATCGCCGCCTTTCGAAAGCGCCGAGCCGAGCAACGATTCGATCTGCGAAACCGTGACGTTGAATTTGTCAGTGAAAAATTTGATTGGTTCGATCATAACTATGGTAGTTCGCCAAGATAAGGAAATGCGTAGGTCATAAGCCACGCAAATAACAGCCAGTGAAAAGCCAAACTCTTTGCAAAAGATGGCCTGTGCCAGCCCAAGTCAGCAGCCAATAACAAACAAAGTATTAAAAAGACGTTCAAGGATGCGACAACCACTGTATGTGTTTGTCCTTGATATCTGATGCCATATCGCCAAGCAGATATGTAATACCAGGAAGATAGGAAAATTGAGATGAATAGCAGGACCAGGCTTCTTTTAGGAATGACGGCCTTACCTGTAAAAGCAGATGGGTTCCATCCCCACATTAATACCGGCATCATCGATAGAAGCAAGAGTAATGATATTGGCCACCAATGAATAGTGCTCCAACCTACGACGGCCAAAATCAAAGAGAATGGCGCCCATATTTCAGGAACCTTTGCGTTCATTTGCAGCAAGGTTACAAGCGCCAGCGAGAGACCTGATAAAACTGTCCAAACAGCAAAATTCCGGTTCCCTGATCTATCCAACCGCTCACTTGATAAAGACAAAGCGCGCCTGCCTTTCAAAACATTTGCTGCAACAGCTTATCAAGCTCGAATTGTCATTTGAAATAAATCGCCGATACGACAATGAAAACCAGGAAGTAAGTCGTCATTGGTCAAGTCATCGCTTTCCGAAAGAATGCTGATGTCCTTCGAAGAATCGTAAATATGAACTTCACGCAGTTCGAGCGAAATCAACCAAACTTGTTGAACTCCGGCAGCAAAATAATCACGAATTTTGCGATTGACTTTGACCCAGCTTTCGCTGGGGGAAATCACTTCAACGGCCAGATCAGGTGCGATATGCCATTTATCCTCGGTCTCACCTTCTTCCGGGATGCGAGAAGCAGAAATGAAGGAGACATCAGGCATGCGTTCATTGTCGCCAATTTGAAACGTAGCGTCCGGGCCGTAAACGGCTCCAAGCTTGTTCAGCTTGACGTGCATTCCCATCTCAATGACCAAACGAGTACCAACACCGCTGTGCAATGAACTGCCCATGTCTTTCGCCTCCAATTGCCCGTCCACCAATTCATAAATCTTGTCCGCGTCGTCAATAAACGCAGTGGCTGCAGTTGCTGTTTGTATTGTCGGAGTCATCGCTTTTCCTCCCGCTGAAAATTTTGCCTTTTGATTTTAGGTTTTTATCGAGCAGCGCGGCAAGCTGACCGGCCATCAGGATCATTTGCGTTCGCCCAGATGCAGCGCGGCGATTCCGCCGGACAGGTTGTGATAGCGCACGTTGACGAATCCGGCTGAGCGCATCATTTCGGCCAGTCGTTTCTGATCCGGGAAGTTTCTGACCGATTTCGGCAGGTATGTGTAGGCGGCGGATGAGCCGGAGATCAATCCGCCAATGCGCGGCAGTATGTTGTGAAAGTAAAACTCGAACATCTGGCGAAAGACCGGAACCACCGGGCGCGAAAATTCCAGAATCGCAACCCGTCCGCCCGGTTTCAGAACTCGGTAAATTTCGGCCAAACCGGCTTCGACGTTTTCCAGGTTGCGAAGTCCGAAAGCGTTGGTGACGGCGTCGAAGCTCTGATCGGCGAACGGCAGATGAAGCGCGTCGCCTTCGGCCAGCATGGCCTTGCCGGATTCTCTGGCCGCTATCTTTTCGTTGCCGATGACCAGCATCGGATGGCAGAAATCGCAGCCGATGACTCGCGCGTGGCGTCCGAGTTCCAGCGTCAGGTCGGCAGTGCCGCAACACAGATCAAGCGCGATGGCGTCCGGTTTTTCCAGAACGTCCATCAGATGTTTGACCGTGAATCGTCGCCAGACCTTGTCAATATTGACCGAAAGCAGATGGTTCAGCCGGTCGTAGCTGGGCGCGATTTCGGCAAACATCTCGCGAACTGCGCTGTGTTTGCCCGGGGCGTTGAACTCCGCGTTGGGTTTAGTGGTTGGAATTTCTGCTGATTTCACAGGCCGGATTTGAAACTTTCGTTGACTTTGCCGACGACCACGACGGTCAGCGCATTGGCGTTGAGCAATCGTTTGGCTACGCGTTGCAGATCGGCGGCGCTGATTTTCTGGATTGCCTTGTCCACCTCAAGCGGGAAATTGCGAGGCAATTGATACATCTCGATTTCGCGCAGATTCTGTTCGATGAGTCTGGCAGCGTAATTTCCTGACAAGTCGGATTTGGCTGCGGCCAATTCTTCCGCCGAAACCGGCGATGATGCCAGCGCGGCAAAGGCGTCAGTCACACGACGGGAAAATTCCTGAGCTTTGTCCGCATTGACCGAAGCCGAAAAGAAAAATGGTCCGGGCAGAATTCGCGCGTCGGCTTTGACGGAAAAATTCGCCGAAGCAGTTTCAGCATCCTGTTTCAACCGATTGGCTAGAACGCGCGCCATTACCTGAAGCGTCAGAAAATCAGCGTCGGTGCGTTTGACGCCGATCAATCCGCCACGCAATTCGATATTCGACGCGTCGGGCACATCCACCTTCACCACGCGCAATTGAGCGGTTTGCAACGGCTGGCGGAAAGTGGCTGGCACGATCTGGCTTTTGACCCAGCCGCCGAACAGAACCTTGAAAACCTGCATCACTCGATCGTGAGAGATGTTGCCGACGACAATCGCCGAAGCGTTGTTGGCGATATAAAACTTGCGGAAGAAATCGTAAACGTCGCCTTGCGTGATCGCCGACAGAGTTTTTTCGTCGCCTTCGACGCTGTGACCGTATGGGTGAACGCCGTAAATGGTTTTCAAGAACGATGCGTCTGCCTGTTCGGCGACGGTCTTATTCCGCGCTTTGACCTTTTCGATCTGCGCCTGAAGCGCGTTTTTATAAGCTTCAGGGCGAACATTTTCGACAACCAACAAACGCGCGATGATCTCGAAAACCGTGCCGAAATTGTTTACCGGAGATTCGACGTGAAACCAGGTGGTGTCCCAGGTCACTCCCCAATCAATCTTCGCTCCCAACGATTCCAGTTCTTCTTTGATGCGCGGGTTGACGATCATCAGGGATTCCTGCGTCAATGCCGCCAGGCCGGTCTTGCCCGCCAGATCGAACATCGCTCCGCCGCGAATTACCAGATCGCATTTAACGATTGAATCCGCCTGCCGGTCCAGCGTGACCAGTTGCAATCCGTTAAGCAGATTGTCTCGCCTAACGTCGCTGTAAGCAGTGGTGGCAGCCGTTTCAGGCAAAAGCGGATTCGCCTTGTCCTTGCTCTGCGCGCCAACCATTGCCGATTGCCCGCTGAGTAAAAGGATTGAACACAAAATGAGCGTGAATGATTTCGATAAATGCTTCATGGTTTGTTCCGTTGGATTTTGGTTTACGCCTGACGAAAAAGTGTAGCCGCCGCTGCGGGCGACCGTCAACCGGCCAATTTTCTGATCTCGGCCAATAGACGATCATTGAACGCAGTCTTGAAATTTTATTGCCTCAAGAGTTCTTTTTTCTCAGCCAGCGGTTCAAAGTGATAATCCAGGAGAGCGCAAAATAATAAATTGGGAAGATCAGCGAAATCCAAATCAGCGGTTTCGGATCGCCGATGGCTTCAGTGACGATGACCATCAGCAGAATCGCCCAACTCAATATCAGCCAGTTAGTCAAACGGCTGAAACGGCCTTTGTAAGAAGTGTAAAGATACAACGACGGCACGAAGGTCAGCAGCGATAGCAGGATGATCAAGCCGAGCGACAACCAGACGGGCAATCGCAGCCAGTACAAATACATCGCCACCACATTCCAGTAAGACGGAAAACCGAGAAAGTAATGGTCTTCGGTTTTGACGCCGGATTGAGAAAAGCCGTAGGCGCTGGCCAGCAATGGCAGCAATAACCACCAGCTTAAATGTTCCGGCAGAATTCCCGCGCGCCAGATGAACAGCAACGGCAATGAAGTGTAGGTTTGAAAATCAACTATGTCGTCCAGCCTGCGTCCGTCAAAATCAGGCAGGACTTCGCTGACCCTGAACCGCCGCGCCAGAGTTCCATCCGTGGCGTCAATAAACGTAGCCACGATCATCAACGCAATCGTCCAGCGAAAAGCCTCGGCATCGCCGCGCACGATGAAATAAGCCATCCCGGCTGCCGCAATCAATCCCGACGCCGTGTATAAATGAACACTCCAAGCCAGAAGTTTTTCTTTGGTCATCAGTTTTGATCGTCTGGCGATTAACTCAACGGCTTAGGCGGATCAAACCTAGCCGTCAACCGCGACACGACAGGCAACAGCACACATCCAGTAATCGCCGCCATTGTTTTGAATGGAAAGAGCAGCACGCCAGACTGCGGATCGTACCAACTCGCGGGATTGCTAGTGAACATTTCCGGATAAGGAATGAATTGAGGCAGACCGAACAATGGCTCTCCGCCTCCCAGTCGCAAAATCAAAGAAACGCCAAAGGCCGTGATCGAACCAATGCGATTGGCTTTCGGGTCGAACAGGGCGAAGACGAGTTGCGGAAAGAGCAGCACGAAAATCAGATCGCTGGTGAAAAACCACAGCGCTTGCACGCTCTGAACCTTCAAAGCCATAACGACCGCGCCCGCTCCCAACAGCACAATCGAAGCGCGAATGATTCGCTTCATCTGCGTCGTCGAAAGCTGCGGCCACAACAAACGGTAACAGCAATTCCAACTGATCATCGAAGCCGCGGACAGGATGGACGAACTGAAGCTGGACGTGACGGCTCCGATAATCGCGCCGAATCCGAGCAAGGCGACAAGCGGCGGCGCAACGTGTTTGAGCAGCATCGGCAAAGTCTGAGAAGGTTGCGCCTGTAACTGGCCGAGCAATTCAGTTGGCCAGTTGTATTTGAACGCCGCGACTCCCAACAGCAGCGGCGGAATCGTCAAGGCGATGGTCAGTACGCCTGCGAAGATAGAATGAGCTTGAGCCTTGCGCGGAGTCTGGCAGGAAAGCACGCGCTGAAAATAACAGTTCCACGGAATGCCGCCCAGCATCAACATCAAACTGACATCCCACCAACCGATGATCGCCTGCGAACTCCAGAATTCGCCGCGCGGTTGCAATGGTGGAAAGAATCCGCCGCGTTCGGCTCGCGCAGTCAGATAACCCGACCAGGCTGCATCGAAACCTCCTGCGGCTTCGAAGATAAACGGCATAGCGACCAGCAGTCCCAGCACGACCAGCGCCAACTGAAAAGCATCGGTGTAGGCGACTGACCACATTCCGCCAACCATCGTGTAAGCGATGACGACAATCGCCGACATCAGAATTGCCAATGCCAGCTTCATTCCCAGCAGAACGCTGAAAGTCGAGCCGATGGCTGCCAGCAATTCCGCGCTCCAGAAAACTTCGCCGAGCATTGCCGGTACGAACAACACCGCCGCCCAGTGTTTGCCGAATCGCGATTCAAAGGGATCAATCAGCGTGGTGTAACCCTGTTGTCGCATTCGCCGCGCAAAAAACAGTCCGCCCAGAATCAAACTGATGCCGAAACACAACCCGCCTTGAATGCCCGACGACAGCGAAGATTTGAAAGCGCCTTCGGCAGTGCCAAGCAAATAGCCGCCATCCACCCACGTCGCCGTCATCGTTAGCGTGGCGATCCAGATCGGCATTGAACGACCGGCGATCAGCAAATCTTCCGGCGTGCCGTCTTTGACTTTGCGAGCAGCCAGCCAGCCGACGAACAAAAAAGCGGCATACATTGTGGTGATTGCGAGGATTGCCATTGTGCCGGGAGCGCGGACATTTTCTTATGGAACGCGGACGTCTTCGTCCGCTCGTTACTGACGCTTTTGCTTCGGATCGAGCCATTCGCG
>CAYRQB010000142.1:0-14629 GCA_964426025.1 uncultured Heliomicrobium sp. | reverse complement strand
GATTGGTCATCGCGCGCCAGCTTGTCACTTCATAGCCAGCTTGTCGCTTCATAGATTGACGCGGACTGTGTATCATTCTTTTGCCGTTCGTTTTCGTGAAGTCTCAGCCAAAGGCAAAAGCCCCGCGAGCGGTTTGAAATTCTAGCTGTTATCAAAAACATGTATTCGACGCGGTTGCCGGTCAGCTTGAGCACGTTGACCGGCAATCATTCAAACCGCGTCGAACGATGAGGTATAAGCTTTCACAGGAGCAAAGTCATGAACAATCCTCAAGCCAACACACAGCAATCGCCTTCAGCCTCCGCCTCGGCGGCTCGTCAAACTGCCGTGATTTCACCTGAAACCAGCAACCAAACAATTTACGACACGCAGGTCAGCGATCCGTTAAAGCCGAAAAAGCTGGCGGTTTTCGTCGCGCACGGAATGGGACAGCAATTGAAATTCGAAACGCTGGACCAAGTCGCTCAAGGATTGATCGAAGTGGAAGAAGCAGCGGGCAGAGAACGAAAAGATATAACGACCGAACCGCCTGTTGTGACGATCAAATCCGATGGCGGAGTCATTCACGGTTTGAAGATCAATTTGTTGGGCAAAGATTTGCAAGACCGCGAGGTTCACATCTTCGAAGGTTATTGGGCCCCGCTGGCCGAAGGCGAAGTCAGATTGCGCGACGTCATCAAGTTTCTTTTCACCGCCGGATTGAACGGTCTGCGCAATTTCGGCGATTGTTTCGACCGATGGCTGTTCGGCGAATATCGCAGATTCCCATCGCGCGTCAGCCTGACCATCAGCCTGCTGGTCGCGCTTGGCGTCGTCACTTCGCTGATTGTCATGGACACGGCGATTGTGCTGGTTGCGGCCCAGGCGATAGGGAATTATTTCAACCTGCTTTCCAATTCAAATTGGGAATGGGTCAAAGGGTTGACCAGAGACCTGACGGCCACCTACGACGTTTTCATCATGCTGGCCATACTTTTTGGCGGAGTCCTGTTCGCCGGTTCGAAGTTCAGGAAGCTGGCAATCAAAGCGCGAAAAATAGAGATCAAGACGAAAAGCCTGAAGAAAATCTGGGGACGGCGAGCCGCGCTGACGCTCAGCCGCGCGCTGAACCTGCTTGCCTGGGGGCTGTTCAGTTTGACGCTCGGCGCGACCATACTTTGCGGAGTAACTATCCCATTGCTGGTTTACGCTCACAACCAGCAAAAACTGCCCGGAGTTTCATACTGGGCCAGAGCATTTGGCGATGATTTTGAACGCTGGATTAACGACACGGTCAGTTATCTGTTCGTCGGTCTATTGTTCGTCGTCGTGATCGTCATTGCTGTCAGAGGCGTCATCAAGTTTTTTGGCGCGATGCGATTGATAGATAAAAACTCGCTCAAGGTTTTGGTCGGAACGGCCATCATTCTGACGATGATCGGTTTTGTGGTCTTTTATCTGGCCCTCAATGTTTATCAATCCTGGGCGGGACTTGGTCAATTCTGGCTTTCGGTGTTTTTGGCGATCAAGACCAATATCTCCTGGGTGTTGCTGGTCGTTGTCAGTTTGATGGTCAGGCGTTTGTTGGTGCAATACGTCGGCGATGTCGCGCTTTACATTTCCTCGCACACGCTCGATCGCTTCAACGTCGTGCGAGACAGGATCAGGCATCACGTTTTCTGTGCCGTGCGAGCCGTATACGCCTGCCGTTCTGAAATCACCGGCGGATTCGAATATGAAGGAGTGTTCATCGTCGGTCATTCGCTCGGTTCGGTCATCGCTTATGACGCGCTGAACAAAATGCTCAATGACGATGTCGTCGCGGGAAGGGCGACGGAACTGGATGTTTTGAATCGGACAAAACTGTTGATGACTTTCGGTTCGCCGTTGGACAAGACCGCTTTCCTGTTCTCGTTGCAAAGAGAGAAAACCAGCCTTGAGCGCGAAGCATTGGTTGCCGCTTCTCAGCCGTTGATTCTGCATCCAAGATTTCGCGACCCGGAAAAGTTTGAATGGATCAACATCTTTTCCTATAACGACATCATCAGCGGCAAATTGGATTTTTACGATCCACCGGCCAAATCCAGCACCAGAAAGCTGATCAATCCGGTCAGAAACATTCATGACAACGAAGCCACAACATTGCTGGCCGCTCACACCGAATACTGGGACAACCAACTGGTTTTTCAAAAACTGCACGAGAAGTTGACGGAGAAGTCGAGAGTAGCGCAGACGGTTTGAATAAAAGAATGGCCGCCAAAAGATCAAACGATGTGATCCCGTTGGCGGCCATTCGCATGGTCGAGCGGTTTTCGCTCGCCCTATTGACTCTGCATCTTTTTGGCGTTGGCGGCGGGCGGTAACGATTTCGGAGGTCGGGCGTAATAACCCTGCCGCGTTCGCGCCGTCATTTTGCGACTGCCTTTCGGATTGACACCAACTTTGACAGTGCGGAACGAACCGTCTTTGATGTTGTTGGTCGGCGTGTAATAAACCAGATATTGAGTCCGCAAGTCTTTGGAGATTTGCTCTGCGATGGCTGGCATCTCGCTCATCTCTTTCGGGAAGAAGACGCGTCCGCCGGAATCTTCCGCCAGTCTGGATAACAACTCCCTGGCTTTTTTGGCCGGAGATTTTTTGAATAGCCCGCCCTCTTCGTCTTCATCAATAAAGCCGACCAGATAAAGCTGAACTTCGTTTTCCTTGATTGCCTCGATCACTTCTTTTTCCTTTACCGAACTGTTCTTTTCCACACCGTCGGAGATGATGATCAAAGCTTTGCGGCGTTGTTTTCCCTTTTGCTGGGCGTAATCGGACGTGGCGATGATGGCGTCCAACAGGGAAGTGCCCCCGCTGCTGTAAAGTTCGTTGAGCGCGTCTTCCAGATCGCGCCGGTCGGCAGTGAAATCCTGAACCAGTTCGGGTTCGGCCTTGAACATGGCGACAAAAGCTTCGTCCTGTTCGCGCATCTGTTTGACCAGTAACATCGAAGCGTCTGTCACTTGCTGCAATCTGGCTCGCATGCTGCCCGAAGTGTCAATCACCAGTCCGAAACTGACGGGAACTTCCTCTCGCGTGACATCTTGAATTTCCTGTTTCACTCTGTCTTCGAAGACTGTGAAATCGTCCTTCTTCAGGTCAAAAACCGGTTGATTGTTTTGGTCGGTGACGGTTACGTCCAGAACCACAACGTCCGTATCAATCGAAATTGTCGAATCGTTGTCGAGCGATTGCTGATCGGCTTGAGAGCCTTGACGTTGAGCGCCCTTGCGGTCTTTCTGGTCTTTGGGAGTTGGGGTTGGTTTAGGTTGCGGGGGCCTCGGCGGGTCTTGTGCGCTGGTTCGATGTATGACGTAAAAGCCCAAAAATCCAATGAGCAAAGCTGCTATTGCAACTCGAACCATATAGCGCAGCGATTTATTTACTGACATAACCATTCCTTAACTCCGAAGCAGTGGCCGGTTGATCCGGCGGTTGTTGTTGATAGGGTAATGCGATTATACAACCTCAGACGCCATTGACTTAAACCGAAATATGCAAGAACAATGAACGAGCAGCAGAAATGCTTTTGCGACTTTTCGCAGACCGACGGATTGGTTAAAGTTGACGCTCAGGTTCGGTTGAAGCATGAAACCGGGCGAATAAAAATCTGAAACTCCACGAATCAAATGAAAATAGCTACCTGGAACATCAATTCTATCGGCGTTCGACAGCAACACGTTCTGGATTGGGTCAAGACCAATCGGCCAGACGTGCTTTGTCTGCAAGAGATCAAATGCAAAGACGAGAAATTTCCGGCTGAACAATTTCGCGAGCTTGGTTACAAGGTGGAAGTTTTCGGCCAGCAAACTTACAACGGCGTGGCCACGCTTTCGCTGGCCGAAGCCGGGCAAGTGATGAAAGGTTTTCCCGGAGACGCCGAAGACGCTCAACGCCGATTGCTGGCGACGACAATCAACGATGTCACCGTCGTCAACGTTTACATACCGAACGGATCGGAAGTGGGGTCGGAAAAATACACATATAAACTTGAATGGCTCGGCAAGCTCAGGAAGTTTTTCGACGATCATTGCGATCCGCAGCAATTGCTGGCGATATGCGGAGATTTCAACGTCGCTCCCGAAGATCGCGATGTTCACGATCCAAAGTTGTGGGCGGGACAAATTTTATGCAGCGAAGCCGAACGCGCGGCTCTGCAAAAGATAGAAGACTGGGGACTGGTTGATGTTTTCCGTCAGCATCACGCCGACGAAGGCGTTTTCACCTGGTGGGATTATCGCGGCGGAGCTTTCCCGAAAAATCACGGATTGCGGATTGATCATATGTGGGCGACCGAACCGCTGGCCGAAACTTGCAGCGCGGTTTGGATAGACAAGGCTCCGCGCGCAATGGAGCGACCATCGGATCACGTGCCGGTCGTGGCTGAATTCGAGTTGGAGTAAATCAGAGGAATCTTTATGAAACGATTTCCATCGCACATACCGGCTGCAAATTCTCGCCGGGAATTTCTTTATCAGGCTGGCAACGGATTCGGCGCGCTCGCGCTTTCCTATTTGATGGAACGAAACGCGGTCGCTGAAAGCAAGCAGGATAAAAAGCCATTTAACCCGCTCGCGCCCAAACCGCCTCACTTCGCGCCAAAAGCCAAAGCCGTCATTTTCCTGTTTATGGTTGGAGGTCCCAGCCAGATGGAAACCTTCGATCCGAAACCTGTGCTGGACAAAATGCACGGCCAACAGATGCCAGCCAGTTTCGGCGAGGTCAAAAGTCAGTTCGTCAAATCCGGCACGCCGTTGATGGGCAGCGCCTGGAAGTTCAAAAAGTATGGTCAATCCGGCATAGAAGTTTCGGACCTGTTGCCGCACACGGCAACTTGTGTTGATGACATTGCAGTCATCAGATCGTGTTACACGGAAAGCTTCGTACATGCTCCGGCGATGTATCAGATGACTTCGGGCCGCGTGCTGGCCGCGCATCCCAGTCTGGGCAGTTGGGTGACTTATGGTTTGGGCAGCGAGAGCGAAAATCTTCCGGCCTATTGCGTCATGACTCAACCCGAAGGTTTGCCGGAAGGCGGTGCGCCGATGTGGGGCGCGGGTTATCTGCCAGCGGTTCATCAAGGCACTTTGTTGAGAAATGGTTCGACTCCGATTTTGCACCTGCAACCTCCGTCGGAAATCAGCCGCGAGCAGCAAAGTAAAATGTTGGGTTACATGCGCCGTATGAACGAAATGAGTCAGGGCCAAAACGACTCCGAACTTGCGGCGCGCATCGCGTCTTACGAACTTGCCTTCAGAATGCAGCAACACGCGCCCGAAGCCGTTGACCTGACCAAAGAAAGCAAGGAAACCAAAAAGCTTTACGGCCTGGACGATCCTCAAACCAATGAATTCGGCACCCGATGTTTGCTGGCTCGCCGATTGGTCGAACGCGGAGTTCGTTTTGTGATGTTGTTTTCCGGCGGAGGGCCGGTCAGTGTTCAATGGGACGCTCACGACAACATCAAAGCCAATCACGAACAGATGTGCCGTTGGACTGACAAACCGGTTGCTGGATTGCTAAAGGATTTGAAAGGGCGCGGATTGCTGGATTCAACGCTGGTTATTTGGGGCACGGAATTTGGACGCACGCCCGTGTCTGAAAACGGCAAAGGCCGCGACCACAATCCGACTGCGTTTTCGATGTGGATGGCGGGCGGGGGAGTTAAAGGCGGGCAGGTCATCGGCCAAACTGATGAACTCGGATTCAAAACCGTCGGCGAACGTTATCACCCGCGAGACATACACGCCACAATGCTGCACCTGCTCGGTCTGGATCAAATGAAGCTTACCTACCTGCACAACGGACGATTTGAAAGACTGACGGATTTTGGCGGCGATGTAATTGATCAACTTGTGAGCTGATCAATTACATCGGCCATGATTGTCGTCATTCAATGAACACCGGCAGGCAGCGATGAGCCTCGCCGGTCTGTGGCAGTAGCCCAGCCATTTTCTATCCCTCCGATGAAGCCGTGAAAATTGATTTCCTCTCCCGAAAGAATCAATAAAACATCTCCCGGATTGATACTCGGATTTTCAAGCTTAAAGCGGACAACAGTGGCAACGCCATTTTCCTGCTCGACGGTTTCAAAGTTGAAGTTGTTGGATTCGATCACAAGAGTCTGTGAATTCGATATTTGACTGCGACTTTCTGGCATTTGTTCTCCTTAAAATGGGAGTGCGAGCATACTGCTCGCACGGTGTCGCGGGCATCCTGCCCGCATTAGCAAAGCGCTTGGTGTAATTTCAGTCTTTCATTACTTCGACGAAAGCCACTCCACCAGGTCTTTATTATCAATCAATGTTGATTGCGTTTTGAAATTTTCGGCGTTACCAAACCGTTTGTAGATAGCCGACAGATTATCCGTACGAAACTTGTTTCCGGTGTTGTGAATCAATAACGGCGTCAGCGGGGAAATGGTGACGGCGGTTTGAAAATCTCCGGCTCTGCGAAGGCCGGGCACTGGCAGGTGTTTCAGGTAATCATCGTCGCTTGTGTTGTCGAACTTCGCGGCGTCAATAACCATTTTGCTTACCTGCGGCGAAAATCCTTTGGCCAGTAACGCCCACAAACCGGCTGAGCCACTTGCCACAACGCTCAGTTTTAGTTTTTCACCGCCAGGCTGAAGTTCGCCGGCTGTTTTGTTATTCAGATATGACATCACTGTAAGAATGTCCTGCACCTGATTGGCTACGTCAGTACGGTTGTAGGTTGTGAAGTAGCGATATTTTCCGGCTTGCTCTGTGTGTTGTGCTCCCTGAAAGGTTTTGAGAGTAACAACTGCCTGGCCGGATTGAAGCAGCAGGTCAATAAGAGTATCCTGTGAAGCTACCATCTGCGAAGATAAAAGTAACACCAGCGAATTAACAGGTTGGGACTTGTTGCTAAGAATAGCTATCTCTATTCTATCGCCTCGTCCTCGTCGTGATAATGTGGCGTTGATAATCAACCTGTCGCCGGTGTTTTGCTTTTCAGTTTCGGCAATCAGATCGGCAGCTTCCGGGTATTCGGCCATTAACGAATAGCTGAAAGCCAAGCCAAAGAGTTTCTTAAATCGCTGAAGCTCCTGCGCTGTTTTTGGTTGAAGACTGGCAAACTGTTTTTTACGGCTTTCAATCAGGGATTCCGTCAGTTGGGATTCATTCAGTTCGTTATCAGGTCTTGGCCGACTGAAAAACACCAGAAGCTCAGGAATGGATGGAATGCCACCGCCTTTTTCTTTAATTGGAATTGTTTCCGTCCGCCCTGACATCCAATGTGCAAACCAGCCGTAAACGGCTTCGCGACTCTGTTGGTTGTAGTTGTGAGGAGCGTCAACCTGAATTGCAGCCAGCTTGTTTTCAGCATCAAGTAAGCGATAGATGTTACGAATAGCCGGGTACTCATCTTTGAGCGTGTTTTTAGTCCAATCGCCGGTGGCGGAAACCAGCAACATCGGACGCGGAGCCATCAAGGCGGCAAGCTCTACGTTATTAGTATCTATCCGCAGGTTAGGCGCATTTTCGCATAAGCTACCGCCTTGCATTAGGAAAGAGACCATGTTTACAGGGGAAGCTACTTTGATTCTTTCGTCCACGGCCATTAACAGGAAGGTCTGTGTTCCTCCGCCGGATTCGCCAGTGCAGGCAATTCTCTGCGGATCAACTTCAGGTAAGCCAAGCAGGAAATCAACAGCACGAATGCTGTTCCAGAGTTGAAGCCCCAACAGGTTCACGCCCCACAGAGCCTCGCGTCCAGTAACATTGTGGTTTGCGAATTTGTGAGTAATAGTCGAGCTATCGTTATAACCAACCATGTCATAAATGAAAGCTACATAACCTTGCCGGGCAAAACCTATGGCCCGCGCCGGGCCGGAATTTATGGGAGTGTTTTCCAGTCTGCCATACGACCAATGCCCGTGAGGGCATAACACTGCAGGCAATTTACCTGAGGCATTTTTCGGTCGGTATAAATTGCCTGTAACATAAAATCCGGGATAGCTTTCAAAGAATACTTTTTCGACGGTGAAATCACCGCGATCGAGTTTGTCGAAGGTAACAGCCTTGATTGGTAGTTTATCCGGCATCGGCAGTAAACCAGCGCTGGCCAAAATCTGATTGCGTAAATTTGCGGATCTGGCCATCCATTCTTCCCTGGTTCGATATTCTGGCAGGGAATAAGTCATATCAAGATGACGAATTTCTGCCGACCTGCGGTCGTTTTCGGGAAGCTTCTGTGCCAGGGAACTGTCTGAAAGAGAGGGGATCATCATCCAGATCAAAAGCGCGTAAATTAGAACCTTGGTTTTTGTGGCCATCTGTTTTCAGTTGAGCAAAAGATGTTTCAGTTGACTCTTACTCGGCAATTTCATCAGACGCGGATTTATTGAGGGCGGTTGCTGAATCTTCGCCCAACCGTTCGCGTAAAAATCTGACCGAGCTTTGGTAAGCGTCGTCTATTTGTTTCTTACGATATTCTTCAAACCTGACCCACTCATCATTAACGAAAACCTCCAGGGCATTTGTCTCAGGATTTTGTCTGGTCTGTAAAGCCATTCAACCGCTCCTTCCTAAACATTGAAATCACGTTTTTCCCTGACAAGAGAGTCTCTGCTTTGTCCTTCAAGTTTTATCATCGTCCAAAAGCAGCCGCAGATTCGACAAATGTAAATGGATTTCTCCGATTCCTGCGAAAAATCAGCTTTTTGCAGATAATCGGAAATGTAAGCCTGCACTGCAGCACCTTCAAGATGCGAAAGCCTGTCGCAAAAGCAGTTATTGGAACTGTTCATATCGTGATCCCTGTCAGAAAGCCAATTATCTCATCATCTTGATTGAATTATCCAGTGAGGGTGAATTTCTTTCAGAGCATGTTTGTAGGATTCGTCTGACTTGGGTAGCAGGCAGCGGAAACTTGATTGGCAGGTTATGTAGGAATAACCGGAAGCGTGCAAAAAAATACTGATTTCTTTGCATAAGGTATTGACTGGCAATAGTGATACCCATACACTCCCATCGCCAAACAGTTAGTAGTTAGTCTTTTACTTAACAAGTAGTACTTACCCAAAAAATCGCATTAAGGTAGTTAAGGCCTCATTGTCTGATGGCATGTGTTTAGGCCGGATGAAGCGTGGATGTAACTGGTATAACAACACCTCACTGGAGTTATACACCACGAAAAGTTTATCTTTGCCGACGCATGAGTTTCGACATTATTGCCCTCTATCCCACATAAAGATGGCAAGCGAACATCCAAATCTAAATCTTTAGCTGAATATAAAGATTTCCGTTAGTCATAAAAATTCTGGTGGTTCTGTGCACGGTGGTAGGGTGAGAGTCAGGTAAGGGTGCTTTGTGCTATTGCACCACTGAGATAAACAAAGACAGGGAATTGTCTTGTCCACAATCCCCTGTCGAGAAACCAATTTGCAGGTGAGCAAATTCCCACGTTGAGTGTGGGCAGAGGTTTCGTGTATTCACTCTACCAAACCTTCCGCCATATCTCAACACTCACAATTCAGATATAGCCAAAGCCACTTACCTAGCAGCTTTGGCTAGCTTACAAAACTGCACGTTACGATTTGCCCGCTAATCGGCGGTAATTCGTTCGTCTGCTTTAAGCATTGGAACAAAATAGAAAGAGGAGATAGCTATGCAATCCCCCATGATCACACACACACTTCGTTCGTTGTTAAAAGGTTATTTAGGTAATCGTAAAAACATCTTCCGCAATGGCAATGTCCGTTCAATCGGATTGATTGTAGCGATGATATTGATTTTGATGAGTCTGGCCTTGTTTTCGGGTAATTACATAGTCAAGGCCAGTGGAACGTCAGGTTTGACGACAGCTATCTCCGGATCTTATGCCGGGATGACTCGCGGCATACAGCGTGTGGTGAACAAGCTATTTGGAACTGCTATTGGTGTGAGCAAATCATCATCAGCGGCAGCCTGTACCTTAACTCAACAGATTACCGTTACAGGTTGTTATTACACCGGTGGAGCGTCCAGGGCGACGGTTAGTGTAGAAGTCGCCTGGACGGGAGCGGTCAACGGCGACACTATTACCGTTTCACTGGATGGAGGAGCACAGACGCGTACCATATCTCCTGAGCAACCTGGTGGCGGGGTGACCATTGTTTCGCCACAGGTAGTCGCTTTCGAAATCAATGCTGATAATTCGCCTCACACAGTTACATCTACCTTGTCAGGTTCAAGCTCATGCACTTCTGGAGCAGATAACTTCACTGCGCCGGCTTCCTGTGCGCCGAACCTTTGTACCGCAGGTGAGTTGGGCGGGACCATTTATTTCGATTTCAATGGCGACGGAGTGCGACAGGCGGGCGAGGTCCTGGGAGTGCCCAACGTAACAGTCAACGCGTATGATTCCAGTAATATGCTGGTCGGGACGGCAACGTCGAACTCCGAAGGTCGTTACGAATTCAGCGCGGCGAATGGCAATGCAATTGGAGCCGGGGCATATCCGCTGAGACTGGAAGTGCTGAATCTTCCGGCCTCCGGCTTTATGACGACAACGCGAATGGGAACGGATAATGGTTCGTCGGTGCAATTTGTAAGTTCCGCGCAATGCGGAGTTGACGTCAGTGTTCTGGATCAAACAGGTTACTGTCAAAACAACCCATTGATGATTTTGCCCTGTTACGTCAATGGCGATCCTTTGGCCGGGGGCACAGCAGGCACTCTGGACGCGTTGGTCGCTTTCCCCTATCTCAGCAACGGCGCTCCGTCCGGGATTATCCACCTGGCTTCGGCCAGCGAGGTTGGCTCGCTGTGGGGCGTGGCTTACAACAAATTCACTAAGAAGGCATTCAGCTCGGCGATTCTGAAACGGCATATTGGTTTAGGCCCGCTGGGGTTGGGCGGTATTTATGTTACCGATATGACCACATACAGCACATCTGGTTTCGTGGATGTCACGGCTTTGGGCGTTGATGTCGGGCAAGCTATGGTTCCAAGCAATGCCGCGCGCAATTTGCCTGCTTCGCGAACTTCACCCAACCACGACCCGGCAGTCTTTCCGTTAATCGGTAAAGTCGGAATAGGGGATATAGATATTTCCAAAGACGGCAATACGCTTTGGTTTGTCAACCTACACGACAAGAAGCTTTATTCGATTGACCTTACCGCCTACAACACCAGTAACACACTGCCGACGGCGGCAAACGTCTCTTCAACGACGATTCCATCGGTTCAACCATGCACAAACGGCTCGTCGCGACCATTCGGCACTGAGTTTTTCGATGGCAAGGTCTATGTTGGCTCGGTGTGCGACGCTTTGGGAGGCACGCGCTCGGATTTGCGCGCAAGCGTCTTTGTTTATGATCCCGGAACAACAAGTTGGAGCACGATCTTCAATTTTCCTTTGACCTATCCCAAAGGATATCCGGCAAGCACAGATGTCACTGGATGGTATGTCTGGACAGACAATTTCAGCGATATGATCAATAACGGAAATCGTGTTGATCATCCAACTCCTTTGATGGCCGATATCGTCTTCGATAGCGACGGTACTTTGGTCATGGGCTTTGCCGATCGAAGCTCTTTGCAAACCGGTTATAACAATTACAGCACCAATACCGGCAGCGTCGCGCTTTACAGTAATTTTGTAGGTGGAGATATTCTGAGAGCCTACTTCTCGAATGGCTCATTCGTTCTGGAAAATAATGCCAAAGCCGGACCGAATACCGGGTTTGCAGTCAACAATGATCAAGGACCGGGATTTGGCGAGTTTTACAATGATAATTCCGCATGCTGCCACACGGAGCATATGCTTGGCGGATTGGCGATCAAGCCTGGATCGGGAGAGACAGTTGCCGTTGCAATGGATCCGAACGTTCCTCTGATTGTTAATACTAATGGCGTTCGCACTCTCAATAACTTCACTGGAAATTACGTTCGCAACTTTGCCGTCTACACGCAAGGAACCAACACAACGACAGGCACATTTGGCAAGGCGACAGGTTTGGGCGACGTGGAATTGGCCTGTGGTTCGGTGAACTACCTGGAAATAGGCAATCGCGTCTGGATGGACAGAAACGTCAACGGCATTCAAGACCCGGATGAAATGCCGGTTCAGGGAGCGATGGTCAGGCTTTACCAGCAGGGTAACAATGTGGCTATTGCTACCGCAGTCACAGATGCCAATGGCAATTATCGTTTCACCAGCGTTGATGCCAACGAAGACGGAACGCTGGACAATGACGGCAATTTGAATGACAGCGTCGGGTTGATAGGTGGCGCCGGTCTTCTGCCAAAAACAAATTACCTGATCCGTATGGATCGCGCGTCGGATTACCAATCCGGTGGGGCATTGAGCGGCAAATACGTTACCAACGCGAACGTTGGAATGGGCGGTTACGGCCAACCCGGCGATTTGCGGGATTCCGACGCTTCGTGGAGCAACATTTATGGTTTGCCCGGCGGCGAGTATCCGGAAATCGTCGTGCAGCATTTGGAAAATGGCGTTCCGGTCAATGGAACGGGAGAATACGGCGAAGTTGACCATTCATTGGATTTCGGCATGCTGCTCGGCGCCAGCATCGGCAACACAGTCTGGTATGACGCTGACAACGACGGCCAGATTGATCCGATGGAAAAAGGGATCAACGGCGTTCGCGTAGAGCTTTTCCACGACGCAGACAACAGCGGCACGTTGACCGGCGGGGAACAGACTCCGATTGCCATTCAAATCACCAGCAGCGGCGGTTATTACCTGTTCACTCAGCGAACTGACTCCACTGGAGTCGGAACTGGATCACCGCTGATTCCCGGACAATACTTCGTTGGAATTGCTGCTTCCAATTTCAATCCGGGCGGAGCGCTGTTCGGTCTGTTTTCCAGCGGCACGACGGCCAATGCCTCAGGTTCTGCCGTCGAAACGGCAATTGCCGGCAATGGCACGACCGACAGTGACACGGATAACTTCGATGATGGTTTGCGGCTGACTTCCGGTTTTTACAGCGGCGGCGTGATGAGCGGGATGTTGAATATCCAGCCCGGAACAGAGCCTGCGAATGAAACGACGGCTGGTATGCCGGGCGACACCGCAGGCGATACCCCCGGTCATCCGAACACGCTTGACGGCACAGCGGGCGGCGCTCCAATACCTGACGTGAACAGCAACATCACGGTTGATTTCGGATTCTACGGTCTCAGCATAGGCAATCTGATCTTCGACGACAGCGGAGCCGGAGCCAATTACAACAATGCCGTCTTCGACAACGACGAAATGGGTATTCCCAACGTCACTGTCAATCTGTACGCGCAGAACGGCTCGACGCTGTTGATGACCAAACTGACCGACGCCAATGGTAAATATCTCTTCCCGGGTTTGGCTCAGGGCAGTTACTTTGTCGAAGTCGTTCGCAATTCGGCGCTGGACGGTTATGCCAGCAGCAAGGACGGCCCGAACGCCAACAATCCGACCGCTCAGGACAACGACGACAACGGCCCGTTGACCAATGTCACATTGGCAGGCGTCAGAAGCCCGTTGATCGTCCTGACGCCGAATGATCCGGCGACGACCGGCGAAGTTGATCAGAACCAGTCCGGCTGTTGCGGAGCGGGCGGAACGGGTTTTGGCAATCCTGTGATGTCCGACCATCCGTCAACGGTGGACGCCAACTCGAATCTGGAAGTGGATTTCGGATTTGTGAAGGTTTACAGCCTGGGCAATCGCGTCTGGAGCGATCTGGACAACAGCGGCACGATCAACGCCGCCGACGGACCAAATCCTGGCATTGACGGAGTGCAGGTTCGATTGCTGCTGCCTGATGGCACAGTCTCGGCTCCTGACATCAACGGCGCTCCGATTGCGGCTGTGACAACATCCAACAACGGATGTTATCGTTTCGATAGCATTCCGCGCGGCGATTACATTGTCGAAATCGGCTCGGTCAGTTTCCAGAGCGGTCAGCCACTGGAGAATTTCCAATCAAGCACAGGCGCATTCGCCACGACCGGACCAAACGAACCCGCGCCCGATCCGGACGCCAATCAATCCGACAGCGACGACAACGGCACGCTTTCGTCGTTGCCGCCCGCGTCGCCTTCGGTTCGTTCGGCGGTTGTCACGCTGGGCGAAGGCAACGGCAGGCAGGAACCAATCAATGAACCAGACCTTTGTGTTGGCGATCCCGGTCCGAATCAGCGCGACGATCAATCCAACCTGACTGTTGATTTCGGATTCGTGCCGAAACTCAATCTGGGCAATCTGGTTTGGAAAGACACCGACAACAATGGCCTGTTCGACATCGGCGAACCCGGCGTTGGAGGAGCATTGGTTGAATTGTTCCGCGACAACGGAACGACGCCGAATGTTTTCGATCCTGCGGACACCCTGGTTACGACGACTTTGACCGGCATCGCCAACAGCGGAGGCATTTACGGCTTCAGCGGCCTGTTGCCCGGTCGTTACTTCGTCAGAATAGCGCCGAGCAATTTCCAACCGGGCGGGAATCTGGTTGATTGTTTCAGTTCGACCATCACTCAACCTAACGCCGACGGCAATGTTGACAACGACGACAACGGCATTGACAACCTGAATCCGGCTGTTAACGGCGTGCTCAGCGGGCCGGTCAATCTGACTCCATTCGCTGAACCTGACACAT
>CAYRQB010000141.1:0-14640 GCA_964426025.1 uncultured Heliomicrobium sp. | reverse complement strand
CCGATGACAACAACTGAAATTGCTTTCGACACTGACTTCAGTTCCTTGCTTGAAACTCGACTCTGATCATGCCCGCTTATCTGTCAATCGAGTCCGGGTGCGGAAACTGCCTGATGAATTCAGGCTCGCGAGCATTCAAATTATAGTCTCCGCTCCGGCGAAACTCCATCGAAAATTCTCCGCGAGAATCTTTGCTCGATAACGACCAGAAGTATAACTTGTTTTGATTGGCGTGGCCGAGAACTGTCAGTCTCACGATTGAATCTTTCTCGGTTCTTTTAGCTGTTCCAAGGTTGAGCCGATTTGTATGGGCGATTCCTGTTCACGCCAAAATCGCTGCTTCAAAAGCGGGGGGACGGAGGAAGATTTGTTTACGATTGATCGGATATCTTTCTACCTACTTTTTTGCCGGTTCAAGCCTGAAGCGAGATCAGGGTGGTGTTTCTCCTTTTCAAGCTTGAACCGCGCAACCAATTACTTTTACTTGACCAGTTGGACTGCCATTGGCAACCAGCTCCGTTTGAAAGAAGGGTCGCTTTCCAATGCCAGGTTGGCGGCATCTATCGGTGTGCCTCCGGCGACGATTTCTCGCACGAAGAAGCCTGCCAAAGTGCCGTCATTGCGAACTTCCTGCAAAAAGAACATTCCGATGTTGGTCACTTTAAGCTGTGTCGCGAACTCATTTCTGGCGATATCAACCGGGCTGAAAAGCATCACCGGTATGATCATCGCGTGAGTGTTCGGACTCGGATATTCACCGCTTTTGACATAACGGAAATTATTCAGAATCGCGACATCAAGAAAATCATTGTCCAGGCTGTTAAATTTCAGCGCTTGCAGTCCCACCCTGACCTGGTCGTAAGCCGTAACATCGTCCTTGTCGTAGATGGGCAGGTCTCTGCCAACTCTGAGTTGTCCGCAATAACCAAATTGGGCGAAGCCGCCGACAGAATATGGATTGGCGGTTACCTGCGGAAGAGTTGAAAGATTGGCAATTCGGTAATGCTGTGGCTTGAACTCTATATAACGCCCCATAACTGTTTTGTTGAGGGTTATATCGTTATATGTCTTCGTGTCACGAACCCCAGTCACCCAATCGCTGACGCCGCCGGAATATGCGTCCAGATATGGCGGCGTGTTGCGAGCGCCGGCGGCAAAACGCGAACGATAATAATCTCCGAACTGTCTCGGCCATTCGTAATCGAAGCCTTCTCCGCGGGCGGGATCGCCGACCCAGTGAACGTTACCGCTGTCGTCGAAGAAAGTGTCCGGCAGCATGACCGGACTCCAACAGCCTCCGCCGATGGTTGATTTGGCAACGCCAATCGTTCCCGTCCCGCCATCAACCGGAAAAACCGTTGCGGTTGCCGACGCGCTGATGGTGAAACCATTCAAGCCGAACATTCCGGCAAACAATGTCGGAACCGGAATGCTGGAATCAACCTTGACGCGCGGCAGTCCATAGTTTGCGTTAACTTCCGAAGTGCTTGTCTGAACCAGAACATTGCTGGCGTTGATGACGATGTTGTTGGCGTTTGGCGACGGATCATTCATACCCGGATCGCTGTAACGACGCACCTGATTTTTGCCAGCAAACTCAACCGCCAGTTGTTGAGAAACGCTTTGCTGCTGCGCTCCCGGATCGCTGTTTTCAATGGTCAAACGCAATGCAGCCGCAGCGGCAAGCGCCGCAGCGTCAATTCCATTCTGAAACTGACTGCGCGAACTGAAGGCAAATCCCAGATCAATCGAAAGGGCTAAAAACCCGATCATGACCGTGATCATCAACGCAGTCAGCATCATGATTACTCCGCGTTGCCTTCGGCGCGATCCCCGATCCAGGTTCAATTTTTTGCCCAAACCAAATTTTGAGAAGATGCGTTTCATTGTTCAATACCTCTAAACTGCGGTCGCATCACTTTCCGTAATCGGGGGATTGGTGTTGATATCGCCATTCCTTCGATCACGGACATACAGTTTGTCAGCCGAATTTCTGCCTAACTGGCTGACAAATTTTTCAGCTACTGTTTTTCGTTGCTTTGCGGCGGCGGTTGATCTTTTGAATCCGGTTTTGCAGGTTCGGATTTCGCCGGATCAGCCTTGCCGTTTTTAACGGTTTTCACAGTCACATCAGCGCCGGTCGGCCCCACCAAAGACGAATTGACCGGCGTCATGACGCTGACCGGGTTGTTGCCCGCAGCGCTTTTGATAGGCTCAGCGCTTGTCGCAGCGGCAGTTTGAACGACGACCGGGTTCTGATTGACCGTTTGTGCCGACCCGACCACCGATTCAGTTTTCCCTGATTCGACCTTGTTGATGCTTTGCTCCTCATTCTCGCCGGATTTGCGCGGAACGGAATGACCCGATTGCCCTTCGATTCCGGGATTCGGAACTCCTGTCGGATTGGGCGTCACCGGCTTCAATTCGCTGACGCCGGGCAAACGCGGCAACTGATCGGGATTCAATGGCTCAACCAGCTTGACCGTCGCCAGAAACAACAACTCGGTTTCATTGCGTTGGAAGCTCCGGCTCTTGAACAATTCGCCAAGAATCGGAATGTCGCCCAGCAATGGAACTTTGGACAGGTTTACCTGCTCGTTGTTGTCAATCAAACCAGCCAGCGCAAAGCTCTGTCCATCGCGCAATTCCAAAACTGTCCTGGCGCGACGGACTCTGAGTCCCGGAATAACCAGACTCTGAATTGACACGCCGGAGGCGAAATCAAGGCTGGAAACTTCCGGCGCCAATTCCAGACGAATGTGATTTTCGTCAATGATCGTCGGCGTGAAATCCAGCTTGACTCCGAATTCTTTGAAGATGATGGTGATCGCCGTTTGCCCCTGATTGACGTTCTGAATGACCGGAATCGGAAACTCGCCGCCCGCCAGGAAGCTCGCTTTCTGTCCGTGCATCGCAATCAGTGTTGGCTCAGCCAAATCGCGCAAGGCTCCGCGTTGATACAAAGCGCGCACAAATGCCTGCGGCCCCAGGGAATTACTTGGGATGCCGAGCAGGAAATTGGCCAACCCGGTCGCCAAAGCATTTCCATTAGGGCTTTGTGGATTTCTTAAATTTGAAGAGGCCTCCCCGACTCCCGGTCCACCTGAACTGACAAAAGTCGGAATGGTGCTGTTGTTAAAACCATACGCCGTGCTGACTTCGCGCATGATTCTGCGGTTTACTTCAGCCACGCGAATTTGAAGTTGAACTTGAGCGGCGTCAAGCACCGGCCCCTTTAACAGATTCGTCACTTTCAAACCGGCGGCTTCGATGATCTTCTGAACTTGATCGGCCAGTTCAGGCTTGGTCACGCTCCCGGAAAGCACCACTGAGTTGTTGGCCTGGCTGAGCTGGATGTTTTCTTTCGGAAAAAGAATCTTGATCTGATTGTCAATCAGCGACAGGTTGACCTGCACGTAAATGTCGAAAACAACAATCCGCTCAGGATCACCGGGCTTGCGCTTGGCCCAGGCAACCAGATTGACCTGACCGAAAGTCAGGCCATTGACCAGCGCCTGTTTATAATTGATCGGCACGACCTCGGCAATCTTCGGATCGGAGATTGAAAGTCGTTCGTAATCCTCGTTGAATTCGATGACTCGCGACTGACCGACCAATACGTCAATCTTGATTGGCTGTGCATTGCCCGTTGTGAACGAAGCTTGAACGGTTCTCTCTTGCGCGCTGGCGCTGATTCCAAATGCAAACAACATCAACAATGAAATGACCAGGCGCAGGGCGGGATTTACATCGGAACGGCGAAACTGATTTGTCATATCGTCTCCTGATAATTCGGCTGTCCTTTTTATTCTCGGCTTTCAGATCTGCGTCGGCAGTCGTCGCCGCTTTACAGCCTGAGAGGGGGACGGTTGAAAACTTGAACTTAGGGCACCATCTCAACTCTTGTTCGCTTCGAGCCTTCGATCAATTCGATAGTCTTTTCGAGATTGACCCTCTTAACCGGAGGCCCTTGCTGTTGTTGTTGATTGTTCGGGTAATTGAGGTTGATATTCCATGGCTGGATGGTTGGCGCGGGACGAGGCCCACCGCCAGCGCCGCCACGGGTGCCTTCAAGTGCGCGACGTTCCAAAGCTATGTCATTCAGAACATCACGTTTGGTGGCGCCCGGAGTTTTTGGAATATCCTGATCAGTAGCGTTGCGAATCGAAAGCTGAAGTCTGCCTTCTGCTTCGGCCAATTTGACCTTTTCCGCCTGATCGGGCGTCAACTCCAATGTCACAGTGTTGACCAGGGCGGGCTTGCCGTCCTTTGTGTTTTCCATCTTTTGTCCGCCAGCCAGAACCCGAACTTTTTGCAGAATCACTTTGGAAACAGCCTTCGCGCCGTCAAGCTGCGGATTCATAATCGCAATCACGTCAACGTAAGTGCCCGGAGCGATAAAGCCCGCCACTCCACTGGCTTCGTCAACGCGAACCGAAACCGAGCGCATTCCCTCTGTGATGATTCCTGCCAATCCTGGTTGCGCTCCAATACCAGCCAGTTGTTTCCCCAGCAATACCGTCTTTGCAGAGATGTCGGCAGTGGTGACACGACCGACAACCTCTTCCTTTTTGAGCATCGCCCCTTCAGGAACCAAGGCTCTATCAACTTTTACGACGGCTACTTGCTGAGCGTTGATTTCGGTTCCGAGCGGAATGTCCGCTGTCGCCATCACAACGTTGGTTTTTTGCTCGGCAATTTCTCGCGTTACCCTATTGCTGACGTAAATCTGCGCCAGGTAAATGGCTAGAAGACCGAAAACGACTGCGCCAGCCAGGGCAATCAAAAAGCGTCTATTCATCTTGTTGACTCCTTAAACAAAATCCTGATTCCAAATTCTCTACTGCGGAAATCGCTATGGGGCGTGATTGAAGGAATAATGCGAGATTATGATTACGACATCGAAAAAATAAAGCTACTCGTGTTCCAGAAAACAAGTGACGCCCATGTTGACGCCATTCTGACTATTCTGATTGCTGTTGAACATGGTCAGAATTACCGGAAGCGCCGTGTCAAACTTGTGACGAAGTTGAATGCCTATACGATCTCCACGCTTACCGCCTGAATAATTCTGTTCAATTTGATCATCGCTGGTTCCAAATATGCTGTCAGAGCCGGGCAACACCCTGATGGGAACAACCTGAGTATCAGTTGTGACAACGACACCGGAATTGTTCAGATAGCTCTTCACCAAATCCACGGCAGCTTGTTGTTTTGCTGATTCGCTGGAAAAAGTAAGTCCTGAGCCGTATGGCAAAACCAAAACGCGAGCGCCTTCACGAGCCGCGAGGGTAAGTGATTGCTTTGTCGCCCATGCACGACCGAATTCGATGATGCCGAGCACAAACGCTAGAAAGACGGGAAGAATGATAGCCATTTCGACCATTGTCTGGCCACGCTCTTTTTTCTGTTTTATCTGACTCAACTTACCGTCCATTGCATTCTCCAACGTTTGCCTTGCGGGCAACACCATTAATCCGATTACGCGACTCCACTCCAGGCATCAGCTACCGCGTTTAAGCGTGCAACTGGCAATCACCTGAATTTCTCTGTAACTGAATTCCAGAGGCTGGCCACTGGGAGTGGTAAACGGAAGCTCAATTAGGTACAACAACGTGACAGTTACTCGTTGCGGGTCCCTGCTGACCGCCGTCAAGGCGTTTCGGGATGCGTTTCTATCTTTTGAAAAGAAGTGAAGTTTCCCAGCCTGAGCGCTGCCGTCAAATCCATTGCTGGTCATATACTGCCGGACTGCCGGAGCTATGTATTTATCAAAATTGTTGGCAGTGCCACTGTTTGGATCACAAGCAGGCGGCGTGCAGAGATCGGCGCTGCCGCTTATCGGATTTTTTGCCCAAATCCGCGCTCCTTCATATGCAGCCCCATACAACACCATTTGCAAGTTGAATCCCTGGGCAATGATGGTAACGCCGAGCAACATGACAAAAAGTATCACCAAGCTCAGAGCGAGTTCCAGCAAGGCTTGTCCTTGCTCATTGCGTTTTTTTTGTAGATGTACCGGATATGTTTTTTTTTGCAGCTTTCTCATGACCAACCTCTCTGAGAAGCATCAGCGACTTTGCTAAAGCTTTCCTTCCGAAAGCATAGGGGGGAACGGCGAAGTGAATGATAAAACCACACGATATATTTTTTCAAAGGTCTGAGGGAAATATGGCAAGGCTCTATCTCGTCAAAGACTTCCTCACTATCATCGAAGTATTGACGTGAGAAAGCTTGTGTAAATTGAAATCAAAGTCCCGGCGGTTATTGCAACTCCGAACGGCGTCGTAACCGACGCGACGTTCAGATCATCCTGGCTTTCGAGCCGTAGTGCGTACATCTTCATTCCCGGAATGAAGAAACCAATGAAATTTAACAGCACGCGGCGAAATCTCAGCCAGGTTAATTTGAGTTTTTTTTCCCGGGCAACCACGATCAATGCATAAATCGGGTAAACCAAAACTGTAATCAGCAGTACCCTAACGGTTTCCATGGTTCCGACAAAAGAACCGATAGCCATCAGAAACTTTACATCACCGGCCTTCATGCCTTTGACCATATATGGGATGAGCAACAAGGCAAAGCCCGTCATCAAGCCTTTGATCGAAAAGAGAAGGCCATTCCAACTCTGACTGGTGAAATGTAAAACCATTCCTATCAGCATGGCTGGAAAAACCAGAATGTTAGGGATACGCCGTTCGCGCAAATCAAAGAACGCAACTGCAACAACAAAGACCGTCAGATTGACAGCAGTGAATTTATCGAACCAACTCATTACGATTTTGCTCGAATAGCAATGCTCAACCAGACGTTAAGGCCTAAAGAAAACGCCTTTTAACCTTTAGTCTTTGTTTGGTGGCTTGAGAGAGGGCTATCGAGCACCATATCAAAATACAATTGCCCTCTCCATGGCCTTATGGACAACAATCGCTTAAACCAGCAACGGATTATTCCCAGTTGCCGTGGAAACGATGGTAGCCCCAAGTTGTGTAAGTAGTGATTAAAGCAGGCGTGATACAGGGGCAATTCACGCCGATGTATTGGTCAAGGCTTAATAAAGAACACTAACTTGCGTTAGGCCATTGAATTTCACCTTGATGATTATGGAGTGCCACTCGGTGAGGTGCGTTTGGGGGTCGGGACCTCTTAACTTTTCGCTCGGAGCATTCTTGATAAATCAGGCAACTTACTTAGCAGCCGAGTCGGAGGTATTTTTTATTATTGCAGGTCCTCTATCGCAGAGGACGAGTTGGCGACCAGATCAGGTTAAATTCAAACTACGAAATGCTGTTGTTAGCAGTAGTCAGCTTGGTGTTGATCTTGCTGAAAATCTGGCTAATGCTTTGGCCCATCGTCGTCAAAACGAAAACCGCTGCTGCGCCAATCAAAACCAACAACAATGAATATTCAACGATATCCTGACCTTGCTCGTCTTTAATAAACTCTCGAATCATAGATTTCCTCCTGTCTTGCCTGGTTATTTGGGTTGAAACACTAGGGTTGCGTGGACGTAAAGGGGAATTCGGTTGACTTAATTGCTACAACCAGTGGATTCAGTGAAGGTGGTTGCAACGTTATTTACTCCTTAGGCGATGACATCTCATCCGATTCATATGGTAACTGCATGGGTGGGCTGATAATCAGATTTAAGCTGTGCTTCCTCTTTTTATTCAACCGCCTTTCCCAAGACAAGCTAATCATCAACATAGGCAAACTGTGAATTATCGGGGGGTCGTCTCGTTGAAGCTGTAAAGACCGAGCGAGTGCCGATCAAGTTTTCTAACAGACCGGCTTAGTCAACGATCAGGAGCAAAAGTCGGGGGCATTCTAGCTGTAACCTCAAGATTGATCAAGCGAAAATTTGTTTTCTTTTGGAGGCCTGATTTTCAACTAAATCCTCTTCTAGCGTACGTCATCTGTCGCATCCTTAGAATTCATCGCGTATGTCTTTGAGGAATGGCAGATCACTTCTATAGTTCGATAAAAATTCGCGATCCACTTCTGCCTCTACCCAGCCTTCTTCGCTGCCAGCATCAGCCAGCAGCTTTCCACTCGGATCGAAAATCGAACTGCGACCGGAGTGATAAAGCTTCGGATCGTTGCCGCAACGATTGACCCCAATGACATAAGCCTGATTTTCAATCGCGCGAGCTTTCAGCAACGATACCCAGTGATCGTCGCGTACCGCAGGCCAACTGGCTATGACGGTGATCAGATTGGCTCCGCGTTTGACCGCAACGCGGAATAGTTCTGGAAAGCGCAGGTCGTAACAAATGAAGCTGGCAACGGTAAAATCCTGCCAGTTGAACAGGCAAACATCTTTGCCCGCTATGTAGTTGGCTTTTTCTCCGCCGAGCGTGAAAGGTTGCAGCTTGCAATATCGCGCGATCTCTTTTCCTTCGGACGAATAAACGACGGATTCGTTTCTTCCTAAACCACTGGCGTCTTTCGTAACAACTCCGCCAAGCAAAAAGATTTTGCGTTCGGCGGCAGTGCGCGAAAGAAAGTCCTGAGTTTCGTGCGATTCGCTGTCGTGAATCACGGCTACGTTCATACTGAAACCCGAAGCAAACATTTCGCCAAGCACAACTAACGAACCGGCTTCAGGTTTGGCGCGGTCAAGCAAAGCAGTGATTTTGTCATGATTCGGTGCTTTGTTTTCCCAGACGGAATCAATCTGCAATCCGTAAATCTTCATCGCTATTCTCCAGCGGTAACGCAACCAGCCATGATTGCGTTGGCTCGAAATGTACGAGCGTTGAATCAGCGCAACCTCGGCAGGTTGCGGCGCATTTATCCCAAAATCGTTTTGATGCCTTTGACCAGACGGCCTACGCCTTGGGCGACGGTTTCGCGCTGCAAAGCTCCGTAAGCCACACGCAGGTAACAGCCAGTTCCCATTCCAAACGCAGAGCCGGGAATGGCGGCAACTCCATGTTCTTTAACCAGTCGTTCAACCACGGCCAGCGGCTGCATTCCGCTTTTCAGTTTCAGGAAAAAGTAAAACGCTCCATCCGAAGGCGGAATGACAGCGCAATCTTTCAACTCGTCAAGTTCGGTCAACACCAATTGGCGAACGTCGGCGAGTTGTTCGACTTTCTCACGACAATAACCGGCGCCGACTTTCATCGCTCCGACCGCCGCAAACTGAGAAACCACGGGCGGACAAATCAAAATGGTGTCTTGAATCTTGTTCACAGCCTGGAACAAATGTTCCGGGATGACCATAAACCCGATGCGCCAACTGGCGAAACCATAAGCCTTCGACAGCGAATAAAGCGAGATTGTGTAATCACTGGCTCCGGCAATCGAACCGGGCGAAAAATGCCTGGCTTCGCCGTAAGTGAAATACTCGTAAGCTTCGTCGTGGATGTGATAAATGCCGCGCGATCGGCATAATTCGTTCACTTCGCGCAACGCCGATTCTGGGTAAACCGCTCCGGTAGGATTGTTCGGCGAAATCGTCACCACTGCGCGAGTTCGCTCGGTGATGGCTTCGGCAATCAATCGCGGTTGAAGCTGGTAGTTGTCATCCGTCGCAACCAGAACCGGGCTGCAATTCGCCATCGTGATCGCCATTTCGTGGTTGAAATAATACGGCGTTTGCAAAATGACTTCGTCCCCGGAATCGGCCACGGCCAGCAGCGCGTTGATGAAAGCCATATTGCCTCCGGCGGTGACGACGATGCAACTATTGTCTTTGACTTCGATGCCGTTTTCTTCGCGCAACTTGGCTTCGATCTGTTCCAGCAACGAAGGGATTCCGTAAACAGACTGGTATTTATGCTGCGACGGATCGGCCAACATTTCCCTGATTTGGTCGAAGGCTTCAGGCGGTGGCGGATACCAGACAACTCCCTGGCCGAGTGAAATTGTGCCGGGATGCTGGCGAATCAATTCGCCTACTACTGGAATGATCGGCGATTGAACTGATTGAATTCGGAATGACTCTTTCATCTTCAATTCATCCGCCCACGAAGACACACAAAAAAAGCACGAAGAAGAAGAAAAATTTTGACAGGATTGACAGGATTCAACAGGATGAAAAGTTTGATTGAATCAGAGAGACGATCCTGCCCAATCTTGTAAATTCTGTCCTTGCCTTCTTTTCTTTGCTTCTCTTCGTGTCTTCTTCGTGTGTTTTCGTGGGCGAAGTTTTATTGTCCCTGAAGCTTTTTCCACGCTGCGACGTAGCGCGCAGTTTTCGGATTGGCTTCGTTCCATTTCGGCGCTTCGGCGTTGTTAGCAATCATCGTCAAAGCCAGCGCCACCATCCGATTCGTTTTTGCCAGATTGGGGTAATTGATCTTTTCCCAATGATCGCCGACTTGATGGTAATCGGGGAAAATGAATGCCACGCAAAGCGTGTGAGCAGGTACTCCGGCGTCAGCCATCGCCTGATTGTCGCTGCGGCCAAAAAACGAATCGCTGTTTTTTTCGTGTTTGTAGACATTGACGCCAGTCAGTTCACCGGCCTTCCTGAAGATTGTCCCCATATCCGAAAAATCAAAACCTGTCAGGGTCGCCGTGCCTGTCTTGTCCCCTTCAACATCGTCCGTGCGTCCAACGTGTTCCAGGTTGACGTCGGCGATGGTCTTTTCCAGCGGGAAGATCGGATGCTTGCCGTAATGACGCGAACCGAGCAGACCTCTTTCTTCGCCGAAGAAAGTCATGAACAAGATGCTGCGCTTTGGTCTGGTTTTCATCGCAGAAAGCGCCGAAGCCAGTTCGATGACTGAAACCGTGCCGCTGCCGTCATCATTTGCGCCATTATTGATGCTGTCGCCTGATGCTCCGGGTCTGACGCCGATGTGATCGTAATGCGCCGTCACCAAAACGTAAGTGTCTTTCAAGACAGGATCGGAACCCCGCAATAAACCGACTACATTACGCAATTGAACCGCGCGATCTTCCTTCATCGGCAATCGAACTGAAAGCTTCGCGGTTGTCGCGCCCATTGGCAGAGCGTCAAGGAATTTGATCGCTTCGGGATCGTGAATGGTCATCACGGGCAATCGTCTGCCTTGCTGCGAGCTTTCCGGATCAATCAACCTTTTGCCGCCGACACCTCGCCCGTTCGGAACCGCGCGGTTGACCATCGCCAACATCGCCGGATTCATTCCCGCCAACTTGCCCAGCAATTCTCTGTTGTTGAGCAGGGCTTCGCCGAAAACGATTTTTCCGTTTACCTGCTCCGCCGTCAGCGCGGAGATCGAAGCTTCATCCTGAGTATTGATCCTGATGATCGCCGTTGACGACAAATCCAATCCGCCCTGACTGTTCAATGTCACCTGCTGAGCAGTCAAATTGACAGTCTGCTGGCCATCGCTGATCGAGGCTGAAAATCCAGCCGCATCAGGTTCGACGGATTTCCAGTTGGCGATCTGGAAATAACTTTTTTCGCCAGCCTCGTTCGCATCGCCGACGGCTTCCAACCCGGCTCGGCGAAATTGAGCGGCAATGTATTCCGCCGCAATGTCCAATCCGCGCGAAGGCGTGTCGCGGCCTTCCAGCAAATCAGAAGCGATGAACGACAAATGTCCGCGCAACGAATTTTCGGAAATTCGATCAAGCGCCGCTTGCACTTCCGAGTCAATTGCCGATGGCGCGGTCTGTTGACCGGACGAAGATTGCAAACCGAATCCTGCAATCAACAGAGCAAACAACAACCCGATGCGAAGAACGCCTCTGCCGTTCAACCGGCTCTTCATTTCAGAAAAACTCATTCAAATACCTCTCCTGCCTCTTTGTAATTTTCGATCAAACCATTGGCTTGTCGAAGCTGTCCGACCAGACGTAAGCGTCAATCAACGCCTTTTCGCCTTCCTTGCCGGGTTTGGCGTTGCCGTGTTCCATGCCAACCACGCCTGTGAATCCCTTTGAGTGAATGTGTTTGAAGATGTTGCGGTAATTCATCTCGCCGGTCGTGGGTTCTTTGCGTCCCGGATTGTCGCCGACCTGGAAGTAAGCGACTTCGCTGTAAGCCAGTTCAATGTTGGGGATGATATTACCTTCGGTGATTTGCTGGTGGTACATATCGTACAGAATCTTGACCGAAGGGCTATTGACCGCGCGGCAGATTTGATATGCCTGACCGATTTTCGTCAGGAAAAGCTTCGGATGATCGCGGCGAGTGTTGAGCGGTTCCATGACCATCACCAGTCCGGCCTTTTCGCAAATTTCGGCGCAGCGTCGAAACATATCTATCACGCTGGCGGTCTGGTATTCCCAATCCAGACGTTCGTCGTGGCAACCGGGCACGACCGTACACCATTTGGCGTTGACGCGTTTGGCGACTTCGACGGCGTTGCGAATATCTTTCAATATGACTTCGCGCAATTCGGGTTTCCAAGTGGTGACGGCAAACGTCGGGTTGTTGAAATCCTTGGTGGCGACGAACACGCCCATGGTCATTTTCAAATCGGCCAGCGTCTTGCCAATGCCTTCCTGCACTTCAACGGGACGATCCGGCGCGCCGTTGTCTTCCAGAGCGGTGAATCCCTGCTCGGCCATAAATTGCAGTTGAGCGACAAGATCATCGCCCGCGTGGTTTTTGAACATGCCGAAATGCGGCGCGTAATTCAGCTTGAATTTGCGCACTGGCGCAACCGACGATCCGGTTAAAGTTTCCGCCAACGCTTCGGTCGCGTTTCCGCCGACAATCGCAGCCGCACCGGAAGCCAGTCCGGTTTCAATGAATTCTCTCCGGTTCATAATTCGTGTCCTTTCAGATTGGGGTTAAGATGATTCGCGATGGTGCGGCAACTTAATAAACCATCTTTATTCAGAATGAAAGCGCCGCAGTGGTTTTGCCTGACGATTCGCCTTGCCGGGCGGATGACTTTAAATTCCGGTAAAGAGTGGAATTCCTGAAAACTTTTTTTGCAACGATTCGTTTAACGCCAAACGGTTCGCGAGCGTTTGAACACAATCTTTGAAATCACAGGAGGAATTTATGTCACCAAACAATCAAACACCAGAAACCTGCTTCTCTCACTCGCTCGATTCAATGGTTTGGCAAACGCTGAAAGATTTCAGCGTTGACCAGCCCGGCGCTCAACTTACATTCGTCAAACGGCTGGCGCGCGAAAACCGCTGGTCATTGCATTATGCTCAAAGAGTTTTCGATGAATACAAAAAGTTCGTCTTTCTGGCTGTCGCAGCAGGTCACAAAGTCACGCCCTCGGACGAAGTGGATCAAGCCTGGCATTTGCATCTGGCTTACACCGAATCTTATTGGACGGAAATGTGTGACAAGCTGTTGCGGCAGCCGCTTCATCACGGCCCGACCAAAGGCGGCCAGATGGAAGACGACAAATACCTCGATTGGTATGGCCGAACGCTGGAATCTTACCAACGCGTCTTCGGCCACAGGCCTCCGGCAGACATCTGGCCGGAACCTGAAAAGCGATTCGACCGCCGGTTGAGATTCGCCCGATTGAATGCGGCGGATTACTGGATGGTCAAAAAACCTGATTTGAATCCGAAGCGAATTGCCGTTGGCGCAATGCTTACTTTGGTGTCGAGCCTGACGCTTTCCGCTTGCGTTGCGGATTCACCCAGCGGAGCTTTTCTGTTGCTCATCATAATTGCCGCAGTCGCGGTTATCGGTTACACGGTTGCCCGCGGCTGGAGCGAAAGAAAGAGCGGCGGATATGGCGGCGGCGGTTGCAGCAGTTCTGGCTGCGGTTCCGATTCCCACAACAGCGGAGATTCCGGCGGCGATGGCGGCAGCGGATCGAGCGGTTGTGGCAGCAGCGGGTGTGGCGGAGGCGGTTGTGGAGGTGGATGCGGCAGCTAAAAGCCATCCGGCGCTTTAATCAAACAAATCGAATTCCACACCCAGATTACCCTTCAGCGCTACCAGATAAATCGCCTTTGCAACGGCGGCGTCCTGAACGGCGTTGCCGACCGATTTGAAATAAGTGATTTCGTCTTCGCGTTCGCGCCCGACTTTCAAACCGGCGGCGATTTCGCCGACCTCGGCGTAAATATCCGACTGCTGAATTTCTCCCCGCTCAATCGCTATGATCAACTCTCCGGCTTCGGCCAATGCGGCTTCGCGCTGATCAACCACTATCTTCGACGCTCGCTGCAACGTGATGAAATCCACCTCCTGCATTTCGTGTGTGAAAGAACCTGCGCCATTGATGTGAACGCCGGGCTTCACATCACGGCCATCAAACACAGGCGTTTTGGAAGTTGTCGCCGCGCAAATCACATCCGCTTTGCCAACAGCTTCGGCGGGCGACACGGCGGCAAGCAATTCCGACGAAACCAACTGCGGTTGCAATTCGGAAATCAACGTCTCGACGCTTTCGCGATTGCGGGCGTAAATCAGAAACCGGCTGATCTGTCGCGTTGCGGCCACAGCCAGAATCTGAGTTCGCGCCTGACGCCCCGCGCCGAAGATGGCGCAGATTTCAGCATCCTTTCGAGCCAGCAATTCCGTGGCAACTCCGCTGGCCGCGCCTGTTCTGAGCGCGGTCAGATAACCGCCCTCCATCGCGGCCAATGGCTGACCTGTCTGCGGATCAATCAAAACGACCAGGGCATGAATGCGAGGAAGCTTGAGTTCCGAATTTCGGTTGTGAACGGAAACTATCTTGACGGCCAAAGCGTCCGCTTCGGTCAAATAGG
>CAYRQB010000140.1:14398-14736 GCA_964426025.1 uncultured Heliomicrobium sp. | reverse complement strand
CGCCAACTTGTAATGCATGGAAAACCCAAGCCAAACTGAAACTGGGAACAACTTGAAATGGCGATTGCTGCGACAAGATGACAACGGCCAGCAATTCGTGATCGGCCAATTTGCCGCCGAGGATGAAGCCCGCCGCGAATTACAACGTTTCGAAAGCCTGCATCACAAACAAACCTACTGGATCGAAGAAGCCAACTCACAAACCAGCGAATCCGCAATCCGCAACCCGCAATCCGCAATCCGATTGATGATCGTTGCTGGCGAAGCTTCAGGCGACAAGCACGGCGCGAAGTTAGTGGCGGCTTTGCGGGCTTTGCAACCAGATTCGTCATTTGAAT
>CAYRQB010000140.1:0-14388 GCA_964426025.1 uncultured Heliomicrobium sp. | reverse complement strand
TTTCGGCGCGGGCGGCGATGAAATGCGCTCGGTGGGAGTTGAAACTCTGGTGGACGCGCGCGAAGTGGCGATTATGGGCGCGCTGGAAGTCGCCAAAGCTTTGCCGAAATTCCTGCGCGTATTTCGCCGGTTGCGGGCGGCGGCGAATGAGCGAAAGCCTGATCTTGTCGTGTTGATTGATTGGCCGGAATTCAATTTGCGGTTGGCCAAACGCTTGCGACAGGACGGCCATCGCGTCGCTTATTACATCAGCCCGCAGATTTGGGCCTGGCGAAGTTACCGCATTCGCGGCATTCGGCGCGATGTGGAAAAGATGCTGGTCATCCTGCCTTTCGAGCAAGATTATTACCGGCAGCGCGGCGTCGAAGTCGAATACGTTGGCCATCCGCTGCTCGACAGCGTGCTTGTCACCGCCAGCCGCGAAGAGTTTTGTTCGCAGCACAAGCTCGATCCTGCAAAGCCGATTGTGGCTCTACTGCCCGGCAGCCGTCATTCCGAATTGAAATACATCTTGCCGCCGCTGCTGGAAACAGCGGCGAATCTTGCTCAAACGCATCCGCACTTCCAGTTGATCCTGCCGCTGGCGCGCACCTTCGACCGCGAAGAAATCGCTGCCGAAACCGCGCCGCTTTCCAACCTGCAATTGATCGAACACGACACATATAATGCCGTCGCCGCAGCGGATTTGGCCGTCGTCGCCAGCGGAACGGCTACGCTGGAAACGGCGATTATCGGAACTCCGTTGATTGTCGTATACAGAGCTTCGTCACTGAACTGGCGAATTTTCTGGCCGATGGTCAACACAGAATTTGTCGGCATGCCGAACCTGATTGCTGGCAGGAAAATTGCGCCGGAACTACTGCAAGACGATTTGAACGCCAACCGGCTGTCGAAAGAGATTGTTGCTTTTCTTAACGATCCAGCGCGTTTGGCGAAAGCGCGAAGCGATTTGGCGGAAGTTCGTGACAAACTGGGCGAAGCGAACGCTTCCGAACGCGCAGCGCAACAGATTCTCCGTTTGCTGAAACCTTAAAAGCCATCATTCGATGGCAATCGTCACGCGATTGGTCGTCTTTCCGCCGAAATTCAAAATCACTTCTACGCTTGCGCCGCTGGGGGCATCAGCCGGAATCTGAACATTCAATTGCCATAAACCGACAAACCCCGGAGCCAATCCGCTGAAATAAACCGTCGCCGCTTTGCCGCCGATGGTCGCGGCAGGCAGCGAAGCCGTTGCCGCCAGCGGACTGCTCGAAGCTGCTTCGCCGTCCTTGATTGTCAGCGGCTGGCCGTTACCGGCGTTGACGAATTGAGCGCCAGCGCCAATGCCATAAAAGATGATGTAATCGCCTTTGCGTGCGCGTTTGCTTTGCGGCGAGACGGCTGGATCGCCGTTGGGCGAAAAGTCCGAGTTCTGAGCCGCTGCCTGACCCTTGCCCGAAGCGTCGGCGGCAAACAGCGCCGGAGCAGCAGCGGCAACGATCACCGAACCATAAGACGCAATGCCGTCATCCCGCAAAACGACAACTGAAGCCGTTCCCTCAGCCGTCGCGTAAGGCATTTGGTAATTGATTTGATTGTCCGCCGTGAAATACAACGGCGCAGCCATTCCGTTGACGTAAACCGAAACAGATTGCAACGAGCGCGGAAGCGGAACTGAATTGGCGACGGCAATTCCGTTGCCTTCGACCAGATCGTTTCCGAACAGCGCGACAATCTGCCCCGCGGCGACGGGGGCTGTGTAACTTGCGGCTTCAACCGTCGCCGCCAATTGCGGAGCCGCCGCCGAAGTCAGCGCCAGCATTCGCGCATTGGTCAACGATCCGTTTCCCAATTTGACGCGGACGACGAAAGCCCCGGCATTGCCGAGTTCGCTGGCCGGAACCATCGCCGTCAAACCGTTTGCCGTCGCTTGCGAAGCGAGCGGCAATCCATTGAACAAAATTCCCGCATTCGCGCCGAACGATCCTTCGGAGGTCAATTCGATTGTCGTCGCACCGCTGAAATCCAGATACGGCGAGGGGCCACTGGTTTTCGACAGCCTTGTCAGCGACTGCGATGATTCGCCTAGGACTTGAAACTTGACCGTCTGCTGACTTTGTAATTGGCCGTCGCTGGCGGTGAAAGTGACTTGTTGATTGCCTGACTGATTGGCCGATGGAATGAAAGTGAAGCGTCGCGAAGTTTGATCGAAAGTCGAATTGGCCAGCGCGCTGGCGGTGATCGTCAACGGATTGTTGTCCGGATCGCTGACTTCGATGTTGAAACTTATTCGGTCGCCTAATGCCAAAAACCTGTCGGGCATGGCGGCGAAACTCGGCGGGCGATTAGTTCCCGATGGCGAAATTACCTTGACCGAAGTTGTGTAAATGTAATCGTCTTCGGGTGTGACCTGATTGTTGGCGGCGTTGCCGACGGCGTAAAAAGTCACATCGCCAACATTCATTGCCGGAGCAGTCCATGTGAATGACCAACTGTTTGATACGGTTTTGCCTGCGGCGATGCCCGCTTCGCCGTTGTGCGAAAGATAAGTTCGCTGCTGACCGGATGCGTTGGAATCGCGTTTTAGCGTGGTCGTTGCGCTGGACGGGGTGAGCGCGCCAACGGTCGAAGAAGTTCCGTTCGGATCAAGCGCGGTCAGTTCAAATCCCCAGGCTCGCGCGGTCGGATGCGAAACCGTGACTGTCACCTGATAGCTTTGACCCGGATTGTAGCTGGCGGGCAAACCGGTGATTTCGACTTTGCCCGCGCCGGAATTGACCGGGTAAGTGTAATGGCATCCGGTGCAATTGCCTTCGCCGGGAGCGCCAGTGAAACCAAGCGGCGGGCCGGGACTGATTTTGGCTTGCGCAGAATTGATTGACCGAATGCCAAACAGCAGATAGCCGCAGGCAATTAAAGCAAAGGAACACGCGATCAGCTTTTTGAAACAATGCATACTTTCAGTCTCAGCATATCCAAATTTGCGGCTCAGCCGCCTGATGTGCGGCAAGTCTCTGACTTGCCGAAAGGCGTTTACCATTATTGGGGCTACGCCCCATTTGGGGCATAGCCCTTCAAGAAATCGGCAACTCACGGAAGGCCAAAGGCCTTCCGCACATCAGGCGGCATAGCCGCAGAAAATGGGAGACCATTCCACAATTTGGATCTACTCAGTCTCCATTATCCGACGAATATAGTTTTGACAAGCTGCACGGTTTGAAGGTCTGATTTTTTGTCAGACGCGGATTGATTGAGCGATGAAGTCCGATGAATTATGCTCCGGTCATTGCCAGCAAAGGTGATTCAATTATGAGCTTATCTGTCCTGAGAAATCTGCCTTCGGTTGATCAGTTGTTGCAGCGTGATGCTTTGCAGGATTTGATCGCCCAATCCGGTCGCGACACGGTTCGTGACCGTTTGCGCGAGGTTCTGGATGAACTGCGCCGCGAGATAGTTGGCTCAAACGGCAACGCCGATTCATACGGCGAGGGCGCAAAACTGACTGATGAGATTGAAAGACGATTGAAAGAACGTTTCTCTCTTCGCCAGAGATCACAAACGCAGCGCGTCATCAATGCGACAGGCGTTGTGGTTCACACCAATCTCGGACGCGCGCCGTTAAGCCTGGCCGCGCTCAAAGCTATCAATGAAGTCGCCGCCGATTACAGCAACCTTGAATACGACCTGGTTTCCGGCAAACGCGGCAAGCGCGGAACCGGACTCGAAGATATGTTGAAGGAACTGCTAGATTGCGAAGCGGCGGCGGTGGTCAACAACTGCGCGGCGGCAGTTTTGATCACGCTGAACACGTTGGGCGAAAGCGGCGAAGTGATCATCTCGCGCGGAGAATTGATCGAAATCGGCGGCAGTTTCCGCATCCCTGACGTGATTGCCAAATCAGGCGCGCGAATTCGCGAAGTCGGCACGACCAATCGAACGCGCCTGAGCGATTACGAAAAAGCGATCAACGAAAACACCAAAGTCATACTGCGCGCTCATCCGTCAAATTACAGGATCATCGGATTCACCGAAAAACCGTCGCTTGAAGAATTGTCGCGACTGGCTCGCGAACACGGCTTGCCGCTGTTTGAAGATTTGGGCAGCGGATGTCTGGTGGATTTGAATGCGCTGGGCATTCACGACGAACCGACCGTCCAACAGGCGCTGAAAGCTGGGGCTTCAGTCATCGCTTTCAGCGGAGACAAACTGCTCGGCGGGCCGCAGGCTGGAATCATTCTCGGCGAAGCCGAACTGATCAAACGCATCAAGAGCAATCCGTTGATGCGCGCGCTGAGAGTGGACAAACTGACTTACGCCGCGCTGGAAGCGACAATCGCCAGTTATTTGAGCGGGCGGGCGTTGGAGGAAGTTCCGGTTCAATCCGCGCTTCATCTGCCCAAAGAAGCTGTCGCTGGCCGCGCGCGATCTTTCATCCGACGCGCTAACAAACTGGTCAGGCATTTAAGCCTTAAACGGATTGATGGTTATTCGGTCATCGGCGGAGGCTCAGCGCCGGAAACGCAATTGCCGACTTCACTCATCGCCGTGACCAGTTCACAAATGAGCGCCGACGAACTGGAAGACAAACTCCGACAGAATTCGCCTCCGATTATTGCGCGCATAGTTGAAGACCATTTGACCATTGACCTTCGCACGGTTTCCAAAACCGCAGAGAAGGAAATTCTGTTGGCGCTGGCCGGACTTGATTCTCAGCTTAACGCCTGAAAACCGGCTTTCCCTAAAAATTAGAGCTTACGCCTTCTTTTGCATAAAACACGTAAAACTACGTATACAGATTCACACTTGACAATGCGATAGTGTCTTTGTCAGGGAGAAAGTAGAAGAGGGAATGGAAACGCGTCGAAATCACGAATCAGTTTCGGGGCATTCCGCGTGGTGAATTGAAATTGAATTGCCCAACGATCATCCGTAGCGCGCAAATACGTCAGGGCGATAATAATTTGGGTTTTGGCTCGTATTTCGCCTTATGGCCTCCCCCAGAAATTTGCGTAAGCAAACGGGTGGCCAGAGCGAGAGGAGGAATGTGGGGTCCTCCTCTCGCCTCCTTTTTTTTACGGCCTGAGAATAAATCATTTCGTTGTCCCAACATCCTCGCCGCACTTCATTGGCTTACTGATAATCATCTTCTTCATTTTATTTTGGGGTTGATTGCGACCTGAGGTGGCGCCTTTGTTGCGAGATACCCCACCCTACAGAACGCGAACGTGTGTCGGTGAACGTGAGAATGTTCGCAGCGCTCTCACTTTCTACTGAAAGTCGTTCGCGTTCTGTCTCGGAATTGTTTTTTCGGGATTGCCTAGCTGTGGTAAATCATCAGGCGTCGTTGCTCCACCTGATTGATCAATTCTTCAATTGAGTAAAGTCCTGGTTCAATGCCTTCAGCCGCCATCTTTTCGACAATGTTCAGCAAAGTGGAGTTGTAGGGTGTCGGAATCCCATATTTTTCGCCCAACAAAATGATCTCGCCGTTGAAATAACCGGCCTCAGTATCGCCGCGCTTCAATTTCAAATCCATCCAGGTGGAAGGATACGTGCGAAGCTCAACCGGAATATTTTCAGCTTCGTAAATTTCCTCCGGGTCTTCGATAACTCCGCGCAACTGAGGTATACGCTTAACGAAATCAATGGGATTGTTCGGATCGGCGACTGAGATTCCGGCGATTTCCAGCAAGTGCAAGCCTTCTTCTTCGACATCGGCCATGAAACTGCTGATCGCGGGAGTAACCAATCCAAGCTGCAGATGTTTATCAATGATGGCGTAGGTCGCATTGTTCAGATTCAGGATCAGCTTGCTCCATTTGACGGCCATGATTGAATCGTGAATCGTCACCCGGAACCCGGCCTTTTCCAATTGCTCGCCGACTTTCAGACCGAGTTCGTCACAACCCAGAGGATAACCTCCAATTGAAATGGTGTTGTGCATCGTGTGAGCGATGACGCCCGGCGAAAGAAACATGACATTCAAACCGGCCATCGCTCCGTACACCTGCATAAAGCGGCGAGCGGCGAGTTCTTCATTCCGCACGCCGTTTTGCAAACAGAAGATTGGCGTCTCTTCGGGAAAGACTTCACGCAAGGTTTGAACTGAAGCTGATGTCTGTGAACTTTTGACGGTGATAAGAACGACATCACCCGAACGAGGAGTAATGTCATCAGGCGAAATTACGGCGCTCAGTTTTTTCACCACGCGATGACCATTGGCGGATCTTATTTCCAGCCCGCGCTGGTTGATGGTCTGGGCATGAGGCTCCCTGGCAATCAGCGTTACATCAGAACCGCTTTCGGCCAACATACCGCCAACTAAACTGCCAATCGCTCCCGCTCCGTGGATGATGAATCTCATTGAGCACCTTTGAATTAAATGGGTTGGAACTTCGCGTTCGCGTGGAAGATTGTGCGGACAAAGCATAACGGGCATCAACTGATGCCCGTTGCAGATTGTCTCAAAACGCCCCCGGCAGGACTCGAACCTGCGACCCTCTGCTTAGCCTACCACTCCAGATTTCCCTGGCCTCATTTCGAGTTGTGGTCTGGACCATATCTTAGGCATTTCAGCCTGGATGCGTATGGCCTCTACGCAACAAGATGTCCATGCCGATTTAGCTCTTTGATTCTATTCATCAAGCCATTTCTGCTTTGAAGATTGAGCTTGCCCTTTTGACCAGCTAGGCTTACGAATTCAAGCATGACCTTAGCTTGATCCTCCTTTGCGATCAGAAAAGGAAGCAAAAGTTCAATCAGTCTTTTCAATGACGAATAGTTCTTAACTCGGATACGCATTACTCGACGGCCTTGTTGATGACCGTTTTTCGGATCATTGTAAAGGTATTTGATGTTTAGCTCGTCAAATATTTCCTTACATCGCTTCAAAAGTAAGCAATTCGAGTTAGTTATTGAAAGGTAAGCCGACGGTGATGGAAGATCAGCGTCCTTACGAGAGACACTGTATATTGAAAAGCACCCTTCACCATCTATTATACCGGCTAACCAGGCTAAATCTGTGTTTTGCACAGTCATATTGCTTTGCTCGGTGTTGTCATAGAAGCGATTTTGCTTCCTTAGAGATTCACCGATATAGCACCCTCCACTATACGAATTACGATTCTTCGCATAGGCTCCTATTTTGAAGGCAGATGCTCTATCCACTGAGCTACGGGAGCAACGAGTTGTAATTTAAGCGATAGCTGCATGCATGGCAAGCGCGGGCTTTTAACTTTCCACTTCCAATTGACGGTCGTCATAAAAGCTTATGCGAACAGCTTGCAGCTTGGCGATAAAGACGATTTGGCCCGTGTGATAACTGAAGTGTTCGACGACGTGAAAAACGGCATCAAGCACAGTTTGGGAAAATCCTTGAGGCACGCACGCGCGCTGTAACGGCGCATCGGATTTCGCGGCAACGGTTTCGGCTCCCAATTGCGCCAGCGTCGCGTCTGCTTCTTCAAGCGTCGCGTCGAGAAGTTTCAGCAACTCTTCCTTACCAATATGTCCACGTTCGGCAAATTCGGATGAGCGGTTGCGAACGTCAACGGCTCCGCCGACGCCTGCGATCATCCATTGCCTGACATTGCCAGACAAATGCAGAATCAAATTGCCGATGCTGTTGCTGGATTCGTTCGGACGCCACCAGATTTGCTCGTCGCTGAGTTCGGCCAATGCGCCTTTAATCTTGACCGGATAATCTTCGCGCAGCCGAAAACGCGCGTGGCGCAGAAAAGCCAGAGTGGCAGGCAGTGGTTCGGCGGACGGCGTCAGTAAAAATGATCTTCGAGCTTCTTTCATCTTCCTTCTCCTGATCAAAACCTTGAATTCGGATTCATCGTAACACTGCTTGTAATGGCAGATGAATAAGTAGCTTAGGCGCAGGCGGCATTCATCCGGACGGCTGGTCAAAGCAACGGGTGACAGGCATAATGGTTTTGCTTCTGTTTGAGGTTTGATTTTGTCCGAGTAGGTGAACGAAACGACACGAGAGGGAGTCAATGAGCCAGATTCTCGTAGTTGACGACGATCCAGTTTTGCATGAATTGATCAAAGGCGCGCTTGAAAGCGAAGGCCATGCTTTGAAGCACGCTTTCAGCGGGCAGGAGGGACTGGAAATTTTGGCGAAAGCGAAATTCGATCTGGTCCTGATTGATTACGTCATGCCCGGAATGGACGGCGGCGAATTCCTCGAACAGTTGCGAAAGAATTACCCTGACTTGCGAGCAATGATGATCACGGGCTTCGGCACTCCGGACGCCGTGCTCAAGGCAATGCGAAGGCGAGTCTGTGATTTCATCGTCAAACCTTTCAGCATTGCCGACCTGAAAGCCGCAGTCAGCGCCGCGCTCGGCGATTCTCCGGTCGTCGAAATTGAAGTTTTGTCCGCCCAGCCGCAATGGGTTCAATTGCGAGTGCCTTGCGATCTGGCAGCGGTTCCTATTCTGCAAAAATTGCTCGTCCAGCTAAAAGCCGACCTGCCCGAAGAAACACGCGAAGCGATGGCTTACGCGTTTCGCGAAATGCTCAACAACGCCATCGAACACGGCGGCAAACTCGACCCGTCGAAATCTGTCGAGGTGCTGTGCGTGCGTCTGAAACGTTCGATTATTTACTGGATCAAAGACCCCGGCGAAGGATTCAACCCGGAGCAATTGGAACACGCAGCCGTCAATAATCCGGCCAACGATCCTTTCCGTCACGTCACCATCCGCGATGAAAAAGGCCTGCGCGCAGGCGGTTTTGGAATTCTGATGGTCAATCAACTGGTTGACGAACTGGTTTACAACGAACGCCGCAACGAATTGATGTTCGTCAAATATCTGTAGGTGGAAAAATGAACCTCGCCAGCGAAGACATTCTTGGCATTCTTGAACAGAACCGCGAACGGATCCGTAGCTTCGGTGTTCGCCAGCTTGGACTTTTCGGATCATTCGCTCGTGGAGATAACACCGAATCCAGCGATCTGGATTTTCTGGTTGAGTTTGAAACCAAATCCTTTGATGCTTACATCGGACTCAAGCAGTTTCTTGAAGAGTTGTTTGGGCGCCGGGTTGATCTGGTTTTGCCAAACACCATCAAACCCAGACTCCGTGACAGGATTTTGGCTGAAACTGTTTATGCTCAAAGACTATAAAACCTATCTGGATGACATTGACCAAGCAATTGGCAAAATCAGACGTTACACTGCTGGATTAACCGTCGAATTGCTTGCCAACGACGAAAAAACATTGGATGCGGTAATCCGCAATCTTGAAGTCATTGGCGAAGCTGTCAAAAATGTGCCCGAAGACATCCGCCAACAATATCCTGAAACTGAGTGGAGAAAGATAGCAGGCCTGCGGGATATTCTCATTCACCGTTACTTCGGAATTGATACGGAAATAATCTGGGACATTATTCAAAACAAACTCCCCACTCTGGCTAATCAAATTCGGCAAATTCTTGCTGACAAACCTGACTAATCCGATGCAACTGGAAACTTTTATCCGCCGAATGCCTAAGGTCGAGCTTCACGTTCATCTGGAAGGTTCGATCCAGCCGGAAACCCTGTTGCAGTTGGCCGAACGCAACAAGGTTTCGCTTCCGGCAAATTCCGTTGGAGCCTTGCGCCAGTGGTACACTTTCACAGACTTTGCGCACTTCATCGAAATTTACATCGCCATCTCGTCCTGCATCTGTTCGGCTGAAGACATTGAACTGATCGCACGCGAATTTCTTCGCGGCCAGGCGGCGCAAAACGTCCAACACAGCGAAGTCACCTTCACGCCCTACACTCATTTCAGCCTGAACCGGAAAATTCCGTATGCGGATCAACTTGCCGCGCTCAGCCGAGCGCGTGTTTGGGCGGCTGAAGCGCTTGGCGTTAGCGTTAACTGGGTGCTGGACATTTCGCGCAACGTTCGTCCGATTGAACACGGTTTGACCGTCGCCGATTGGGTCATCAGCGGAAAAGATCACGGAGTTGTCGGATTGGGTTTGGGCGGACCGGAAATCGGCCATCCGCCAGAGTTGTTTGCCGAAGCTTTTGATCGAGCGCGAGCGGCGGGTTTGGCCAGCGTGCCTCATGCCGGAGAAACCGTCGGAGCCGAAAGCATTTGGGGAGCGCTGCGAAGTTTGAAAGCTCAACGCATCGGTCACGGAGTTCGCTGTTTGGAAGACGCCGAGTTAGTCGCCGAATTGCGCGAACGACAAATCCCGCTGGAAGTTTGCCCGACCAGCAACGTTTGTTTGGGCGTCGCGGCTTCGATTGCCGAACATCCTCTGCCGCAATTGCTGGAAGCGGGGTTATACGTGACTATCAATTCCGACGACCCGCCGATGTTCAACACAACGTTGACCGATGAATACCTGAAAATCACCGAAGCCTTCGATTTCAGCATCGAAACAATTGAACAACTTGTTCTCAACGCAATACGCGCCAGCCTGTTGCCAGCAGCTTCGCGCACTGAATTGGAGATGCGATTTCGGAACGAGTTTTCTATGCTGCGCACCGAAATATTTTGATGGCGCGCTCGGTTTATCGAACCCGTTTATCAGCGAATCGTCCTTACTTTATGGATTGACTGGCTCTCTGGTGAATACCAGAGTAGTTTCGTCCCATCCGGCCAGCAGATTGACCGTTCGTTTGATCTTCAGCACCTTGCCGTCTTCGGCCAGTTCCCAAAGCTCTCTCACGGTTGAGGTGATTGGTGAGCCTTGTGATTCAAAATCTCGCGCGACATTCAACTCAAGCATTTTGTCGCCCTTTTTCCACAAAGCCTTGCGCCGGATTTTTCCCGGCGATATTCCGCCCACTTCTCTGACCATCTCTTTTCCATCAAGCGAGCAGGTCATTCGCCTGATGACCGTGGCCAGGGCGCGACCTCTGGCAATGACGTTTCTGCTACTGCCCACACCGCCGCTTGAATCCGATGTGCCAAGTGAGATGCCTCCAACAGTGCTGTTTGGAGAACTCGGGGTTGGCGCGGCGTTCAGCGTGACCTGAGGCGCGGTTTTGCTCTGATCCTGTCCCGCTGGCGGGCCAAAATGTCCGTCCACCACGGACTCGAAGAAAATTTGCTTTTCATCCTGTTTGACGACCAATTTGTAACTTTTCAGTTCGGATGGAATGTCGCTGGTCTTTTTCTTGTCCAGCACCCAGGTGCCGGAAAAATCCGTGTTGGTCTGAGCGGTGGCAACAACGCTGATGCCAATCAGCAACACACTGCAAAGGGTGAACGCGGCAATCTGTCTTTTCATAGCTTGCCTCCTGTTGTTTGAAATCTGATAGAAACTGCGGAGAGTCGAGTACTGGCATGCATTGTACTGCACGCCGAATTATTCGTCACTTGCTTGGCGGGCTTATTTTAGCTTTGGAAGAGATCGGCGACTCGGCATTTGAATCCGGGCAGGAGTTCGCTGGTCAAATCGTCGTTGGCCGTCACGACTCTGATTTGAGTTGGGGAATCGTAAATCATCACCTCCTGTTCCAACTGAGACATAAGCCAGACCTGCTGTACACCGGCGGCAAAACACTCGCGCACTTTACGATTCACCTTGTCCCAAACATCATTGGGAGAGATCACCTCAATGGCGATGTCCGGGGCAATCTCCCATTTGCCGGAAGGCGATCCTTCTGCCGGAATACGATCTGCGGAAACAAACGCCACATCCGGCATTCGCTCGTTCGAACCTATCTGAAATGTCGTATTGGCGTTATAAAGCTTGCCGATTGGATTGTTCTCAAGATAAATACCCAACTTGATAGTCACCTTCGCGCCAATCTCTCCGTGTTTTGCACCAGCCATCTTGACCTCCATTTCACCGTCAACGACTTCGTAATCCAGGTCGTCATCAATCGCCAATTGGGTTGTCGGAGTCATACGCATTACCTCCATAAACTGAATTCGTGGAAACGAAGGCATTTTATCCCGTGTACCAATTGCCCGGCAATCACGGTTCATCCCGGGCGAAGAATGAAACAAAGGCCGAAGAGAAAGTTCGCTTCGGCCTTTGTTGTATTCGATCAATTGATAGTGAAGCTTACTGGTTTTCCTGATTTTGACCGGCTTGAGGCTGATTGCCTCGACGCGGCGAGGTTCGACCAACGTGCAGATTGTCGAAGTTCAGCGCCGCGTTGAACAGCAACGAGAAACTGCCGTGCGTTTGATGTCGCCACATCGGATTGTTGGCGAACATCACCACGTGGCCTTTGCCGACAGGAATATCAACCACAGCCGGTTTGCCCGCTAGTTCCGAACCTCCGGCGAGCATGCCGCTGACCAGCAGATCGCGTTCGTTCGAAGCAAAGCGCAGCACCACGCGCGGCTGCGATTCCGGCGGAGGCAATTGCCCTTGCACTATTGCGCGAAACTCTTCAGGGATACCGTCCAGGTTCGGTTGACGCGGCGGCGCAGGCGGCAACGGTGGACGGCCTTGCACTTCGTCAGGATCGGTCAACCCGCCGCGACCTGTCGGACGGCCTTGAGTTTGTTGGCCCAACGCTCCGCCTCCGCCACGACCTCCGCCGCCAAATCCGCCAAGCCCGCCAACCTGGAACAGCGGCGATTGATTGAAATACACGGCCAGCTTTTCATCATACCCATAAGCAATCGGACTCTTGCGGTCGGCGAAACTCGCGCTCATCACCGAACCGCGCGCCATCAACGTGCGCGATTCCTGAATCGAAACGCCTTCGGTCAAACCGAAATCAATCGGGATCGAAGCGTTGTTGCCGATGGTGATGAACAATCCGCCGCCTTCGATGAACTTCTGCAAGTTGGCGACTCCGACGACGCCCATGCCGCCGCGCATGTCTGCGGTCGTGTCCGGCGAATCGCCCATATTCGGAGTGATGTCGGATTTCTGCCATGGGACAGGCGAATCACCTTCGCGTTTGGCTATACCGCGCACCAACGATTGCGCCGTTCCGCCGACCGGTCCCCAGATAATCACGTCGAATTTGTCGCGCAAATTCGCCGTGTCCCGAATCACATGATCGGAAATGTAGCTGTACGGAATGCCCAGCCGGTCGAATTCGATTCTGTACCAGCCTTCGTTTTGAGTGTTCGTCCAGGTGTGAACCAGCGCGATACGCGGCACGGCCAGATTGTGTGAAGCGACTTTTGGCAACTCATCAATTCCAACCGCCGAAATGCCAAGCTCAGTAACTTCCTTAGTCAACCGTGCGGCCACGTCCGTGGGATTGCCTTCGGTTTTGATGATGTAAGAACCGGCATTAAAACTGCGTTCGCCAACTTTGAACGTGTCTTCGGCGGCGGCAATCTTCACATCTTTCAGCCGGAAGCGAAGCTGCGCCAGCGCGCTTTCGGCGTTGTGATTAATGACCCAACCGGCTTTGCCAGCACCGGCAACATTGCCCGTGACTTTGGCCATGCCGTTGATCAACGTCATTGGCGCGTCCAGCACGGCGACATCTTTGACGCGAACGGTTTTGACGTTCCGCAATGGCCCCAGCGTCCAGCCGGTGTCGTCGTATGGACGCGGATCATTGACGTTGTAATACTGCGTGTCCAGCAGCATATCGGCCATGCGCGAATACGGTTGATCCATTCGCACAACGTAACTGCCCGTCGGGAACTTCCCTTCTTTGGTTTCAAATTCCTTGTCGGCTTTGTGAACTTCGCAACCTTGCAGCTTGAGCAAATTGACCAGATCGGCGGCTTCGTTCGGACGCGGATCGTTGCCCGGCAACACCCAAGCCGCCGGGCCTTCGGTGCGAGCTTTGGCGACCGAGCGTTTGCTCTTCAGGTAAAAGTTGTTCAGGAATTTGTCTTTGTTGGTGGCGACGTGATTCATTGCCAACAAGATTCCGCTCTGCTGCATGTTGACGTTGTTTCGCAACGACCATTTGACGCGCGCCAGCGGCGGATTCGGGCGAAACCAGGTGCGCTCGCTCTGATTGCCGACAACGCGGTCTTGCGTGTCGGCTCCGCCGTTGCCGAAGGTTTCGTAAAAGCGGCCAATCGAGTTGTGGCCGTTGGCGACGTAAAACATGTAATTCGGCGCCCAGCCGTCGTAAAACCCGTGCGTCCAGACGCCGGGCACACCGCGTTTCGTCATCTCTTCAATTTCGTGATACGCCAAATCCTGCCATTCGCTGACGACAATCGGGTCAAGCCACGAGTTGTAAGGCCCTGTTCCAGTTGAGGTGTACAGGAACGGAACCGATTCGTGCAGGTCGTGCAGCACCGTCGGATGGTAATCCAGAAAATGCGCCATCTGGTTGCGCGTCAACGCCAGAGCCATGCCCATCGAATCGCGATTGTTGTCGTGCGCGACGTATTTGCCCCAGTACAACAAACTCGGCGCGCGTTTGCCTTCGTTCGCTTTTCGCCAGTTGTACAAGTCAACCATCATGTCGCGCCCGTCAACTTCCAGCGTAGGCGTAATCAGCACGAT
>CAYRQB010000139.1:5575-14798 GCA_964426025.1 uncultured Heliomicrobium sp. | reverse complement strand
CGGATTGTCGAACGCCAGCGCGATTTTCTGGACAAAGGCATCGAACATATCAAGCCGATGATGCTCAAGGATATTTCCGAAGACATCGGCATGCATCTTTCAACCATATCCCGCGTCGTCAACGGAAAGTACGCCCACACTCCGCAAGGCGTCATCGAACTTCGCCGCTTCTTCACCGAAGGCATGACCAATGACGACGGCGAAGAAGTCTCGACCCAGATCATCAAGCTCAAAATCAAAAAGATGATCGAGGCCGAAAACCCGCACGAGCCGATGACCGACGATCAGATCGCCACCATTTTGGCCAACGAAGGTCAGAAGCTTTCGCGTCGCACCGTCGCCAAATATCGCGACCAGATGAAAATTCCCGGATCGCGAGAAAGGCGGCAAGTCGTCTGATTACAGGTTGTAGATTGCGGTTTGCGGATTTTACCGGATGGTCAATTCGCCAGCAGCGATCACCATCCGCAATCGGCGTTACCACCCGAATAACAACCATTTTTTATCTGATAAATTTTTGACCGTCTGCGGATAAAGACAGGCGTGTCACAACAAAGGAGCAAACGGGATGAAAATTGAATACACCGGACGGAATTTCACCATCTCGCCAGCCATCAAAAAGCACATTAACGGACATTTCAAAAAGCTTGATACTGTTTTGAACGGCGCAAATCGCGCCCACGTCATTTTGAGCATAGGAAAACATCATCGGCACGTGGCTGAAATCGTCGTCCATTGGCACGACCGTTCGTTGACCAGCAAGGCAGACACGACGGATATGTACGTTTCGTCGTCGCAGGCGATTGATAAATTGCACAAACAGGCGGTCAGAGTGAAAGGCAAAATCATTGATCGCAAACATCACGCGCCGCCGGTGAAGACGGTTGCGCCCAGCCCGCTGCCGCCGGTTGAGCCTGAAAGGGACGCGCCGCGCATCATTCGTTCGCGGCGGTATTCGATCAAGCCGATGACGCCGGATGAAGCCATGTTGAAAGTTTCGGAATCGGCAGACCAGTTTCTGGTTTTCCGCGACGCCGACAACGACAGGATCGGCGTCATCTACAAACGCAAGGACGGCAATTTCGGATTGATCGAGCCTTAATTTGAAAGTAGAGAAGGAGGAAGAATGATGATGAAATTCCCACCTCCTTCTCATCCATCAATTGCCCCTCTTCGGTTTCGACCATGACTCCTCAACTGATCATCATCACCGGATTAAGCGGTTCGGGAATGTCTTCGGCGATGAATGTCTTTGAAGACCTCGGGTACTTTTGCGTTGACAACCTGCCAGTGCAATTGATCTCCAGCTTCGTCCAGTTATTCGAACGCAAGGAATTCGGCGTCACTCGCGCCGCATTGGGTCTCAACATTCGCGAAGGCGAATTCCTGAACAAATTTCCGAAAGTTTACGCTCAGCTTCGCGCGCGCGACGACATGGAAACGACGGTTCTATTTCTGGAAGCCAGCGATGCTTCATTGCAACGCCGTTACAGCGAAACCAGGCGTCCGCATCCGATGGGCGAAGGGCGAGTGCTGGAAGCGATCGTCGAAGAGCGAAAGAAGCTGGAACCGATTCGCGCGTTGGCCGACGTGGTTGTAGACACTTCCGATCACACGGTTCACAGTTTGCGAGCCTGGCTGAAGACCCGCTTCGCGCCAGAAAGCGCGGAGAGCAAAACTGAAATCACAGTCCTGAGCTTCGGGTTCAAATATGGAGTGCCGCTGGACGCCGATCTGGTTTTTGACGTTCGCTTTCTGCCGAACCCGCATTTTGTGCCGGAACTGAAAATGCTGACCGGCAACGATCAGCCAGTCATTGAGTATCTGGAAAAAAGCGACGAAGCGCGCGAAACGATCAAAAGGTTCAGCGACATGCTCGATTACCTGATGCCGCTTTATCAGCGCGAAGGCAAAAGCTACGTCACCGTTGCCATCGGTTGCACCGGAGGCAAACATCGTTCAGTGGCCGTTGCCAACGCTTTGAGCCAACATTTGAACCGCAAGGATTTTCACGCCCGCGTCACGCATCGCGATGTCAAGAAATGATGTTGCGCGCTGGGAAAGAAGCTGAAGAACTTGACGTTGTTTTCGTCCCGGTAGGGACGGTTTGAAATTAGCCCGGCAATTTATTGCTGGGTAAGCGAGCCATTTGATTCGCGTCCCGTAGGGACGCCTGAACCATAATCTGGCAAACGATTCAAGCGTCCCTACGGGACGCGATGGGTATTCGCCTCCCACCCGGCGATGAATCGTCGGGCTATTCTTATACCGTCCCTACCGGGACGAAGATGTTGTCAATTCTTTTGGCTCAAGCGCAATCGCGTAACATCAGTTAAGAAATGATGTGAGGCCGGGACTCGCAGCCTCACATCATTCGTCGTGTTACTTCTCGCCTTTTGAAGCGCCGCTGCCAGCCGCGACCGGCGCTTTCTTCAGAAATTTGTCGTACCAGGCCAGATACCTTTCGTAACGATCACGCACGTAACTCGGACGCGTGATGCCGTGAAATTGACCCGGATAAATCACCAGTTGAGTTTCCACTCCCAGACTTCTCAGCGCCTGATACATCTGTTCGCTTCCCGACAACGGAACATTGAAATCTTTCTCGCCGCACACAAACAGGGTCGGAGTTTTGATTCGGTCGGCGTGCAGGAAAGGATAGGAAAGTTTTTGATATGTTTCCCACGACTTCGGATTCCACGGCGGACCGATTTCGTTGTCGTATTGAATGATGTATTGATCCACGCCGTAAAACGAAACCGTGAAAGCAGTGCCCGCGCCGCTGGTCGCCGCTTTGAAGCGCGTGTCGCTGGCGATCAGGTAATCGGTCAGAATGCCGCCGTAACTCCACCCGCCCACGCCAAGCCTGTCAGGATCGGCCACGCCCATTTTGACGACGTGATCAACACCTGCCTGCAAGTCCATGACTTCGTAATGTCCCCAATCGGCGAAAATCGCGCGCGAAAATTTTTGTCCGCGTCCGGCGCTGCCGCGATAATTGACCGCCAACACCGCGTAACCGTTGGCCGCAAAGAATTGCCGCTCGGTGCTGAACGAATGTTGATCCTGTCCGTTCGGCCCGCCGTGAATGCGCAACAGCAGAGGAACTTTCGTCCCTTTCACATATCCAACCGGATAAGTCAGCAATCCGTGAACGTCAATCCCGTCCTTGCTTTTGAAATTGACCTCTTCGGTTTTTCCCAGATCGAGTTCGGCAAACAACTCGTCGTTCTGATGCGTCAGTTGGCGCAGCGCGCCATTTTCAAAGGCGTAAACTTCAGTGTATTTGTCATTGCCGCCAGACAACGCCGCAGTGCGTCCGCCAGCCGTATCCAGACTCGACAACACGACCGGGGGATTGAGCAATCGTTCGACTTTGCCGCTGGCCACATCCACTTGCGATGGATAAACGGAGCGATTATCCGTCACCAGAAAGCGTATGGTTTTGCCGTCCGCGCTGAACACTGGCGATGAAACGCTGCGATCAAGCGCTTCGACCGTCGGCAAACGTTTCGGCGCGCTGGAACCATCGGCGGCCACAACCGCCAAATGATTCATGTTGTATGCGTTCCACTTCTTCTCGTCGCTTTCAAGATATGTGATCCATTTGCCGTCCGGACTCCATTCCGCACGCGAACGCCCAACCCGATTGTCGGCGGTGGTCAACAGCTTTTCGCTGGCTCCGGCTTTGGCTTCGGCGACATACAACTCGCCTTCGGGTTCGCGGTCGGGATCGTCTGCGTGATTGCTGATGAACGCGATGCGAGTTCCGTCAGGCGACCACGAAGGCGAAGCTTCGTCCCATTTGCCCGCCGTCAATCGTTCCAGCTTTTTGGTGGCAATGTCGAATAGATAAATGTAGCTGTGACGGCCAGAGAGCAGATAACCCTGAACATCCTGTTTGAACTTATAACGATCAATCACGATTGGTTTCGGCGGTTTCGGTTTGCCGCCGCTTTCACGCGCTGCTTCGGCCTCTTCGGCTTCGGGGTCGGGATCGCCAATGACCAGCGCCAGTCGTTTTGAATCCGGCGACCATTCGTAACTTTGCAAACGGCCTTTGACATCGGTCAATTGAACGGCTTCGCCTCCGTTGCGATCCAGCAACCAGACCTGATTGCCTTTGGCCGCGCCTTTGCGCGACGAAGTGAACGACAGATATTTGCCGTCAGGACTCCATCGCGGAGCCGATTCGCTTTCCTGACCGGCGGTCATCTGGCGATTGATTTTGCCGTCGTAACTGATCATCCAGATGTGGGAATTGGCTTTGTCTTCTTTGACATCAATCGTCGAAACGACATAAGCCACCGATTGGCCGTCGGGCGAAATCTGCGGATCGCGGACTTCGCGCAATCGCGGCAGATCGTCCAGCTTCAATGTGCGTTTGGCCGGTTGAGCGGTTTGCGCCGAAAGCGCAGCCGTCAACGCCAGAATGAGCAACAAAACTCGTGGCAGTATTTTGTTAGCCATAATTTTTTAGTGACCTCCGTGAAAATATGTGAGCGTAAGCATCCTTCTTCGCCTGCGGGAGCGCGAGCATCCCTGCCCGACATCGTCAATCAACAGATTCGTCAATTTGAACGACATGCTGCGCCGTTTCGGGCAGTTCCAGAAGCGCAGTTTGCAAAAATGCGGGCAGCAACTGCAAGGATGAAAAAACTTCATGCCGCAACGGAAACCATTGAAAGGTCAGCTTCGACGCTTCGTCCAGGCACTGGTAAGGCCCTGGTTCGATTGCGTACTTGCTTGTTGCTGGCAGTCGCATCAAAAAGTAGAGCGCGATTTCGTGACAGCGTTTTTCAGCATAAGTGAAGAAGTTTTCGACGAACCAGAGCAATCGAACGATTTCAATTTCAACGCCGAGTTCTTCGCGCATCTCTCGCGTCAAAGTTTGCTCGGCGGTTTCGCCAAACTCGGCTCTGCCGCCGGGGCAAGTCCAGAAGCTGTCGCCTTCGGCCTGATGCAACAGAACAGATTCATTGTGAAGGGCGACTCCGACCACGCGGTAATTGAACAGATTGTCGCCTTGTTCGAATCGAATCATCATTCGGCCATCCGCACCTCGAAGGATTTGGCGTCCGGTTCGATGAAGCGAATCAGACGTTCGCCTTCTTCCACAAGCGCCTTGCTGTCTTTCTTCGCCAATTTGCCGAAAGGTTCAATCATCAGCGTCGCCGCGGTTTTGGACTTTTCTACTTTCCACGCGCCGCGCACGAAACCATCTATCAGGACGGTTGCTGCGACGCGCAATCCCGGCAGATAAACTTTCGGACGATCTTCGTCCGCCACCACGCGAGTGCGATTGCTGTGCGACAGCAGCAGGTTGTCGTATTCCGGCAGGAATCGAATGGGAGCAACCGTATCTTCATTCGGCAAAGTAATATCCGGCAGATCGAATAATTCGCGCCTGCCTTCATCGCGGTAGCTTTGCAATTCGGGTCGCAGCTTTTCAAAAGTTTCTTTCAGCTTCATTCCCATCCAGGTTTGCGCATCAGTCACCGAAGCCGGGCCGAAAGCAGCCAGATAACGCCGAACCAATTCCGGCAAAGCGTCTTTCGCTGAAATCTTCCGGCCAATCCATTCTTCGGCCAGCGCGAATTCGGGCTTGCCCGGATAACTCCAACCGCCTGGAATAGGCGTTTGAACAAGCGGGATTTGCGTTCGCACCGAATAACGCATCGCTCCGACATCCACGTCGGGCATCAATTGGGTGAGCATCTGGCTGATTTCGGCAAACGTGCGCGGTTTCTCGCCGATGAATTTGCGCGCGGCTTTCAGAACTTTTTCCAGATCGAATTCGCCTCGCTGTTTGGCGATTGAATTCGCAGCTCCGGTCAGCAGGGTTTGAAGCGTCGAGCGAAATCGCAGGTAATCTTCCGCCGTCACCAGATGAAGCGTCGCGCGAATGAATGTGGCTTTGACGATTTCGCGGCTTTGGATCAATGCGGCCAGGTCTTCGCGTTTGAAATCTTTCAACCGCGTCCACAAACCGACGAACGGAGCCGACGCAAGCTGCGCCTGCATTCCGACCAGCCGTTCAATTGCGGCGGGGACTGAAAGCGTTTCCCGCTCAAGAAGCATCTGCCGCGCCAGCGTCGCCCGGTTGAGTTCGCGTAATTTCAGTGTGCGATCTGCCATAGCTTTTTCAACCGTGATCAAGTTCGTTGGAATCCACGCTCGATTTCGCGCGCGGTGATTCGCAGGATGATCGGGCGACCGTGCGGGCAGGTGGCGGGGTTTTGCATCTTCAGCAATTCGTCAATCAGCCAGCGCATCTTTTCCGGCGCAAGCGGCATGTTGATTTTGATGGCCGCGCGGCATGCCAGACTGGCGGCGATTTCCGCGCGCAGTTCATCCAACGATAAACCGCGACGGTTTTCTTCAATTGAATCCAGCAATTCCAGCAACAGGCTGCGGGCGACGCCGGGCGCAAGCATTGCGGGAATGGCTTTGATGGCGACGGTGCGACCTGACAATCGGCCAAGCTCGAAACCGTTCGCTTCCAATTCCGGCAACAACTGATCGAATGCGGCGGCTTGTGCCGGAGAAAGGTCAAGCGTTTCCGGGATCAACAACCTTTGCGTTTCGACTTTTTTATTTCGCAAATTTCGCCAGTGCTGTTCAAACAGAATGCGTTCGTGCGCAACGTGCTGGTCAATCAACAGCAAACCCGTGCGGTCGGAGGCGATGATGAAGCTGTTGTGCATCTGGCCGAAAGGATTTATTTCGTCGCCGACGAGCGTCAGGTTTTGCGCAGGTTTCAGTTGCGAAGTTGCGCCTTCGGCTTTCCCGCCAAGACAGCCCAAACGATTGCCGTAATATTGAATAGGCTCTTGTTCGATGGAAACAGCAGGCTCGGCGGCAGATTGAAACTCTTCGGCAATCGGCAATTGCGAATCATTTTGTTCGGCGTCGTTTGCGGCAATGAATTGATCTTCAAACTGATCCGCATCCTCGCCCGCTGATGAAATGCTCAGATCAATTTTCTTCTGTTGTGGCGGTGGAGTCGGGAGTTTGAATCCTTCGCGAATATCTTCGCGAGTGATTGGCGGCGCTTTGTCTTCAATCGCCGAAGGCAAAAACTCAATCGGTTTTGACGCGACAGACTCGGATTTCTTTTCGGCGAACAGAGTCGCTCCGGCTTTGGCCGAAGCGATTGCCGCGCGCACCGAATCGCGAATCAGATCGTAAACAATCGTTCCGCGAACAAAGCGGACTTCGGTTTTAGCCGGATGAACGTTGACGTCAACTTCGTGCGGAGGCATTTCGACAAACAGCATGGCCGACGGATAAACGCCCGAAGGAATCATTGCGCGGTAAGCTTCGCTCAGGGCTTTGCCGATGACTTTGTCGCGAACGTAACGGCCATTGATGAAAAAGTACTGGCTGTCGCGAGTCGTTCGCGTTGCCGACGGAGAAGAGACAAAACCGCGCACGCGCATCTCGCCCGATTCGCCGCGCACTTCGATCAGGCTGGCGATGAATTCTCCGCCGAAAAGTTGGTAAGCGCGTCCGCGCAAATCTCCGGCTGGCGTCGTGCGAATGCTTTCGCGGCTGTTGTTCTTCAGCGTGAAGGAAAGCTGCGGATTGGCCAGCGCGTAATGCGTGACCAGATTGGCTATGTGATAACTTTCGGTCGCTTCGGATTTCAGGAATTTGCGACGAGCAGGAACGTTGAAAAACAAGTCGCGGATTTCAAACTCGGCTCCGCGCGCGAAAGCGCAATCGCGAACGTTGAGCATGCGTCCGCCGCTGATTTCGATTTCAGTGCCGACCAGATCGCTTTCGGTTTGCGTACGCAATCGAACTTTGGCCACCGAAGCGATCGAAGCCAGAGCTTCGCCGCGAAAACCCAACGTGACGATGGCTTCCAGGTCTTCAGCGGTTTTCAACTTGCTGGTGGCGTGGCGTTCAAAAGCCAGAATCGCATCGTCGCGCGACATGCCTTCGCCGTCGTCGCTGATGCGAATCAATCGCCGTCCGCCGGATTCAATGGCGACCTCGATTGTTTTCGACCCGGCGTCAATCGAATTTTCAATCAGTTCTTTGACGATGGACGCAGGCCGTTCAACCACTTCACCGGCGGCGATCTTGTTGGCCAGACTGTCGGGCAGGACTCGGATTTTTGACATTGCGGAAGTATGGATCGTAAAGATGTAAAGCAGGTTTTCTAAACTGCTCCGACTTTCAAGTGTATTGCCTTGCAAACACCAAAGAGTTTTTTGCGAAGTTTCAGCGCAGTTTGAATAAGCTGCGTTACGTTCCCATATGAGTTTGTAATTGAATGCGGGCTGATGATAATTGAACGCGGATTGATGACACAAACGCTCGCAATTACCCCTTTGCATACATCACCAACTAACTGATCGTTAATAGAAACGATCGAGGAGGGAATTCGCTATGAGTAGATTCCGCACAGGGATTTTGATTTCGTTCGTTTTTCTGCTGGTTTTATCCGGCGGTGGTCTGACTGCCTACGCACAAGAGCGGGAAATTTCCGTGCTTGTCGGACGAATGAAGACCGGCGACAAAGGCATACAAGGCGTGCAAACAATCTCGGCGGCTTTTGACGGAGCAGTGTCGTACGAGGTTACTTACGGACGCCGATTCGTTGACGGCGAGATCGCGGCTTTGTACGGCGAACTGCTGATCGCAGGCGCGCCCAGCACCAAAATCAAAGTGAGCAATGTTGTCTTGCCGGACAGCTATTCCACTTTGTTTTTCACACCGGGATTGAAGCTGAAGCTTTTTCCGGGCGCAGGTCTTTCGCCTTACATCGCGGCGGGATTGGGGCTGGGGCGTTATGCAGGCAGCAGCACGTCCGCCAGCGGCCAGCCTGTCACAGGCGATCAAGCCAACACCACCTGGGCTTTCAATTATGGAGGCGGAGTTGATTTGAATGTGATCCGTAATTTCGCCATTCGCGGCGAAGTGCGCGATTTCATCACCGGCAAACCGAAACTCACCGCGCCGTTTTTCGACAAAAGCCAGCACAACGTCAACATCGCCATCGGCGTCGTTTTCAAGTTCTGAAAACAACAAGAGCCTGAGTTCATCAATGAACTCAGGCTCTTCAATCGTCGGAAGAAGTTGTTCAATTTTCAGCCGACCAATCTTCGACCTTTAGTCCCGGCACTTTGCTGAAATCCTTCAGGTTTCTTGAAAGCAGTGTCGCGCCGTTGGCCATTGCGATGGCGGCAATTTTCAAATCCATTGTGCCAAT
>CAYRQB010000139.1:0-5475 GCA_964426025.1 uncultured Heliomicrobium sp. | reverse complement strand
GTGTCGCGCCGTTGGCCATTGCGATGGCGGCAATTTTCAAATCCATTGTGCCAATACATCAAAATCAACAATGTTCGTATCTCGAAAGCGCATCAACATTTTTCCAAGCTTTCTGTATCGGATTACTTGATCGGCAACAGTTCGAGATTGAGAAAGCCAGGACAACCAGCCTCGCATCTGTTCCTCGAAAGTGATGATTGTCGTGGCTAATTCATTCTTTTGAAGCGTTGAAAGGCGAAAGCGTAAACGCTGCGACTCGTGAGAGTCCTTTCTTTCAGTCAGGCTGAAAAGATCGGTATCGAGAAGATACATTTATGACTCTCCGTTTTCCGATATGGGTTTTGGAGATTTTTTTGACGCTCGTTTTCGAGTTGGCTTAGGTCGTAAAGACTCTCTATACTTCCTTCCCAATTCCATTGCAGCATCGTAATCCGGGTCGTCAGCAAATATTCCCCAGTGTTTTTCCCACCACGGCAAATCGTTTGTGGTCTTTTCCTCTACCTGCTTTTTAAGTTTTGCAACCTCACCCTCAAGCGATTGTAGGCGAGCCTCTATCACGGTTAATTTTGAGGAAGTCATAAACCATCTCCTTTCCACAGACTTAAACCAGCGTCTTGATCTTCAATTCCGCAAGTTGCGCCGGAGCCACTTCGCTGGGGCTGTCGGTCATAATATCCGAAGCCGTGGCGACTTTCGGGAAAGCGATGACATCGCGCAGCGAACCTGCCTTGGCCAGCAGCATCACCAGACGATCCAGGCCCAAAGCGATTCCACCGTGCGGAGGCGTTCCGTAACTCAGCGCGTCGAGGAAGAAGCCGAACTTTTCGCGAGCTTCTTCTTCGCTCAATCCCAGGGCTTTGAAAACAGTCGCCTGAACATCGGAACGATGAATACGAACCGAGCCTCCGCCAAGCTCCTTGCCGTTCAAAACCAGGTCGTAAGCTTTGGCGAAAACCGAGCCTAGATCGCCGCCGCCGAGTTTATCCACGTCTTCGTCGCGCGGCGAAGTGAACGGATGATGTTTGGCGTACCAGCGTTTGTCGTCGTCGTGGTATTCGAACATTGGGAATTCAGTCACCCACAACAGACGGTTTTCGCTTTCATTGATCAGCTTTTCGCGGCGGGCGATTTCCAGACGAACTTCGCCCAGCGCGTCGCAGGCTTTTTCCCATTTGCCGCCGACCATCAAAATCGAATCGCCGGTTTTAGCTCCGGCTGCGGTGACGATTTTGGCAATTCCTTCGGCGCCCATGGTTTTGGTCAACGCGGATTTGTTTTCGCTTTCCAGCACTTGTATGTAAGCCAGTCCGCCCGCGCCGTAACGTTTGGCGTGTTCGATGATTTCGTCGTATTGCTTGCGCGACCAGGTGGCGGCTCCGGGAACGACGATGGCTTTGACCACTCCGCCTTTTTTCACCGCATCGGCAAAGACCGGAAAGGCGCTGCCTTCGAATTGCTGCGTCAGATCAAAGAATTCCAGCCCGAAGCGCAAATCCGGTTTGTCGGAACCGAAACGATTCATCGCTTCCAGATAAGGCATGCGCTGAAACGGACGCTCTGGCGCTTCGTAACCGGCGACTTTGAAACATTCGACGATCAGCGGTTCGATGACGTTGAACACATCGTCCGGCTGGACGAAGCTCATTTCCAGATCAATCTGAGTGAATTCCGGTTGGCGGTCGGCGCGCAAATCTTCGTCGCGGAAACATCGCGCGATCTGGAAGTAACGCTCGTAACCGGAAATCATCAGCAACTGTTTGAACAACTGCGGCGATTGCGGCAAAGCGAAAAACTTGCCGGGCATCGTGCGCGAAGGAACCAGATAATCGCGCGCGCCTTCGGGCGTTGATTTGGTCAGGATGGGCGTTTCGATTTCGTAAAAGCCCATTTCGTCCAGCACGCGCCGCGTCGTCAGCGCCAGTTGGTGGCGTAGTTTGAAGTTTTGCTGCATTTCAGGGCGGCGCAAATCCAGGTAACGGTATTTCAACCGAATGTCTTCGGCGGCTTCGCAACGATCAATCTGGAACGGCGGCGTTCGCGCGTCGTTCAGAATGCTGACTTCTTCGGCGATGATTTCGATTTCGCCGGTGGTCATATTCGGATTGAAATTATTCGCGTCGCGGACGATGCATTTGCCTGTCACGGCCAGCACGTATTCGCTGCGCGCTTCTTTGGCTTTGGCATGCGCGGCGGCGGAATGTTCCGAATCGAATACGACCTGAGTGATGCCTTCGCGATCGCGCAAATGAATGAAGATCAGCGGGCCGTGATCGCGCCGCGCGTTGACCCATCCCATCAGAGTCACGGTTTGTCCGGCGTGCTCCTGACGAAGCTCGCCGCAGTTATGAGTGCGTTTCGTTTGTCCAAGATGATCGAGCATTGTTTGTTACCAGCTTCTTCTCAAAATTTCGGCTAAGCGATTTAGCGGGCTGCGACCGCCGAAGCCGCAGCCCGGATGTTTTAATGCGTGATGACGCGGGGCAGCGTTTTCGCCTGCTCCACCCATTTGGCGACTTGATCCTGCGATGGCAGCTTGCGGACTTTCTGCTTCGCTTCGTTGGTTTCCACCAGCTTCTGATAAAGGTTTTCCGCATTACGCTGCGCCAGTTCAGGAACCGTGTCTACGCCCGAAGCTTCGAGCAGATCAATGTATTCTTCGCCCGCTCCGTCCAGACGATACAAATCACAATGATTGACCCACTTCAAAATCAGCGTTTCGGTGATGCCGGATTTTTCGGCAATCGTTGCGCGGCCTTTGGCAGTCGCGCCCTGTTCCAGCAAGACATCGGTCGTTTTGACGCCAACTGCTTCCAGTTTTTCCGCGTAAGTGTCACCGATACCTTCGATCATTCTCAAATTAGCCATAACATTCTCCTCTATGGTTGAATTGTGATTGGTTGCGTGGGGAGACAAAAGAGAGCATTCAATTCTGCTGCGCCAACTTCGCGCAAATCTCATTTTGAGGAATTTCTATAATCAAAAAAGCGAGCGAAATAATGGCGCAGTCACTGATTGATTTTTGACCCAGCAATAATTTGCTTCGTCGTAATACCATCCATGCTGCCGGATTAGATCGCTGAATTCCAGACGATTGATATTCAGCGATCCGATGGCAGAACTATTCCAGGCCTCGATCACCACTTTGTTGAAAAGATATTCTCCATAAACCTTGTCCGTTTGAGTTGACGAAAGGATGTCGCCAATCGCTTTGTAAATGTCAAATTCGCCAGTTTTGCCAACCTTTTTGGGTTTACCGTTTTTATAAAAAGTCAAAATCATCTCGCCAGCCAATACCGACTGAGAGCTTTTCTTTTTGTGCATTGACCAGATTGGGTCGCCAATTTGTGAGACCGCAGCTTTCAAATCCGCTCCCGACTCGGCAGCCGAAGTGAGAATGGCGTCGAAATATGCTGCGTTCCAGTGCTGAAAAACCAGCGACAGCCACCGCCCTTTTTTAAGCATCTGCAAACAGGCTCGGACACTAGCCCCAAGTCTGTTCGTGTAAGTTTCATCGCTCAAATCCAATTCTCCGCCGACTATCAACTCTTTTTCTCGAACCTGAGTAGCGGGTTGAAATCCCAGCCACACGTTCCATAACGTGGAAAGGTCGAGATATGAAATGTGACCACCATAAGGCGGATCAGTGAAGATGTAATCAATACTGTTTTCCAATTCCTCGCTCAAAGCTTCGATGTCACTGGCACACAATTCAAATTCGCCCGTCCAACCGCCGGTTTGTCGCTTCAATTCGATTGCGCGATCAATCTCCTGCTTAGCTTCGATAATGTTCTGAGCGCGCTCGTAGAAAGTCGTCCAGGCTGGAAGCGAAACCGGCTCTTTGGCGATCTTGTAACGGTAGATACTGAAGATGCTCGAACCGCCTCGCGATTCAGCGCGCCCGGCAGCGGAAAGAAAAGTCTTGTTGAGTTTGCCAAGTGTCGCAGACCAAGCCAGCAGCATCCCCTGCTGAGCCTGCCTGTTTTCAATCTTAGAAATCGCTTCTCGCAGCGTCGCCAGCGAAAGAAGCTGCTTCATCGAAAACAGATCGTGGTAGTAAGCGACATCGGAATTACTCGGCAATATAGCGTTCTCTGGCAAGCTGATTTTCGCTCGCATGGATTGAAGCTCAATTTCGCTAGCGGCTTCGATTGCCGAAAGCCTCTTTTCACAGATGTCTTTGAGGGAAAGTAAGGCTTGTCTGTAATCACTAAGGTTGCCGGACCGTAAATCCGCAATGCCTTGCGCGATGAAATTTGCCAGTGGATTGATGTCGTTGTGAATCCCGATGCGGTTTTCCAGCATCGCTTCAATTGCCGTTACACCGGAACCGCCAAAAGGATCAAGCACGCGGTCCCCTTCCCGCGAATAGTTCATGATGTACTGCCGAACCACGTTGTAAGGCCGACGCGTAAAATACGGATGAACTCCGTAATGCCGCCGCGCGCCCTGCCGGTTGGCGGGAATCGGAGTTTCAATCGGAGCTATTTGCGCGTAAGAACTCATAATTATCACAGATGAAGTTTACGTGCGTGCTGGCACAACGCCTCAAGTTCTATCACATCAATGTTGCGCGGGACGTTGATGTGATCGTGAATCGCGCATAACACAACCGCACGCGATAGCATATCTTTGCCGTATTTCTTCTGCTGATACTGGAAGCCACGACTGTTTCTTTTGACTTCTACAGGGACAGAGTATTTGGGATACTTCAGAAACGAAAACTCAGTCAAGCAGTCGTATCCTTTGCCAACATACCCGCCCAGCGTCATTCCCAAATGTTTGAGAGGCCCAGATGCACGCAAGATGTCTGTTTCTTGAATATGCGGGAGTTTGGTGTCTGGACGATGATCTTTCACCACACGGCATATTTCTTCCAACGACCAGACTAGTAATTCTGCTTGGCTTTTCTTGATTAAGGCCAAGTGCTTTATCCATAAAGGACTGGCGTAATCGCGCGTGAAAGTCAGCGGTCGCTCAATTCGCGAAACTTCTTTCTCTTTTGCGGCGCTAGCGTATTTGTAAGTCAGTGGAGTCAGATAAAAAGCATCATCTATGATTTCAATCTCGATCCCGATTTTCTCGAAATCGCCTTTGGGAAGCTGATACCAGTACCGAATTGCCTCGCCAATGCTTTCTCCTGCCAAGCCTTGCTGAATGCGATCATGCCCGACATTTCCGGCAATCGGACGCAAGCCGGAATCGAGTTTGTGATCCTTGCTGACGGCGAAGTAGTCAGATTTTGTTGCGCCGTAAGGTGTGACAAGCGCGACTCGAACTGCGCCTTTAGCGCGAAGATACGTTTTCACAGCGTCAGTCAGACTGTGAAAGTAGTATTGAGGTCCGCCAGAAACCCTACTGTCTCGTTTGGTTTGTTGGAGGTGCATGGCTAAAGCCTGTCAATGATCTCTTTCAGCGAGAATGATTCCTGTTCTCCGGTCGCCAGATTCTTCAATCCGTATTTTCCTGTGGCAACTT
>CAYRQB010000138.1:0-14894 GCA_964426025.1 uncultured Heliomicrobium sp. | reverse complement strand
ATTTACAAGCTGGCGGCGGAATTTCCGTCGGCGAAATTCATCGTGCCGCATTTCGGCGCGGGGATGTTTCGCGAAGCGATGATGCTGGCTGATCTTTGCCCAAACGTTTTCATTGATACTTCCAGCAGCAACAAGTGGATGAATTACGAAGCTTCAGCGGTTGATCTGGCAACGGTGTTCCGGCGCGCGCTGGCCGTTGTCGGTCACGAACGGTTGTTGTTCGGAACGGATTCGTCCTTTTTTCCGCGCGGCTGGCAGGAGGCGATCTTTCATTCTCAGGTCAACGCGCTGGTCGAGGTCGGCATCAGCGAAGAGCAAGCGCAGGCGATTTTCGGCGGCAATCTGCGACGACTGCTAAACATTGGAGTTTAAGTTTCTCCACGAAATCACACGAAGGTTCACGAAGACGGAAAATTTTCGTGCCCCTTCGTGTGGCTTGGTGGGAGAAATGTTTTCGGAGGCCAAATGTATTTCAAACAGTTTTACCTCGGTTGTCTGGCTCATGCTTCTTACCTGATCGGTTCAGATGGCGAAGCGGCAGTGGTTGATCCGCAACGCGACGTTGATCAATACATCGCCGAAGCGGAAGCTCAAAATCTGAAAATCAAATACGTCATCGAAACTCATCTGCACGCCGATTTCGTCAGCGGTCATCAGGAACTGGCCGCTCGCGCCGGAGCCGAAATCGTCTTCGGTCACAAAGCTGGCGCGACCTTTCCGCATTTTGCCGCGAAAGACGGCGACGAATTGAAGCTCGGCAACATTGTGTTACATGTTCTGGAAACTCCAGGCCACACTCCCGAAAGCATTTCAATTCTGGTGACTGACACAGCCGACCAGGAAGCTGCGAAAAAAGTTTTGACCGGCGACACGCTTTTCATAGGCGACGTCGGGCGTCCCGATCTGGTCGGGTCGAAAGGCTTCACGCCCGAACAAATGGCTTCGATGATGTATGACAGCCTGCACCAGAAACTGCTAAAACTTGATGACAGCGTCGAAGTTTATCCGGCACATGGCGCTGGCAGTTTGTGCGGCAAGAACATGTCCAAAGAAACTTCTTCAACCATTGGCCAGCAGCGGCGATTCAATTACGCGCTTAAGCCGATGACGAAAGAAGCCTTCGTCAAAATGATGACGGCTGACTTGCCCGAAGCTCCGGCTTACTTCCCGAAAGATGCTGAGATCAATCGCGGCGGCGCTGCTCCCTTGGCCGAAGTTGTTAATCCTGAAAAATTATCGCCCGCCGAAGTTCGCGCGCTCACCGAACAGGGAGCCGTCTTGCTTGATGTCAGGTCATCAACGGCTTTCGGAGCCGGTCACGTTCCGGGTTCGTTGAACATTGGTTTGGGCGGTCAATTCGCTTCGTGGGCGGGAATGCTGATTCCGCTTGGCTCGCCGATTGTCATCATCACGGACGATCAAGCCGAAGTGCTGGAAGCCGCAACGCGTCTGGCTCGCGTTGGTCACGAAAACGTCAAAGGTTTTTTGAACGGCGGAGTGCAAAGCTGGCAACAGGCCGGATATGAAATCGCTTTCGTCATCCAGGTTACCGTGGATGAGTTGAAAGAATGGATTGATGACAAACGCAATTTCCAATTGATTGACGTGCGCCAGCCGGGCGAATACGAATCCGGACACGCGCCGCGAACCGTCAACATCAAACTGGCCAAGTTGGATGAGAAGCTGGATGCGTTCGATCCTGAAGGCGCGACGGTGGTGATTTGCGCGGGCGGTTATCGTTCCAGCGCGGGCACAAGCATTCTGGCCAGGCGTGGATTCAACAAACTGTTTAACGTCATTGGCGGCACCAGCGCGTGGGTGAATGCGGGTTATCCAACTGAAGGCGGAGAAGCCGGGACGAGTTGTCAGATTTGAGAAGCATTCCAAAATCAATTTGTGGCGACTCCGGCCAAACCTCTTTCAAACATATTCAAGGTGTTCAATCGCTCTTCGCCGAACAATTCCTTCGCCGCGGCTTTGGTGATCTGAATGTTTTCTTTTTCCTGCGTTCCATCAGCGGCGGCTGAACAAGGACGAGTGCGGTTGGCCATCAACGTCACGCTTCTTTCTTCCTGCAGGTCGTAAATGACAATTCGTCTGCCGTAATAATCGCTGCCGCTGCAAACCACTGCTTCGTCGTCGCCGAAGCGCGGATTGCTGGGAAAGCTCAGCCGGACTTCCGCCAGTTGGATTTTGAAAGCTCCCTTTTGCCGTTCGCACAAATCCCGCAGCTTTTTGGAAAGAGGATCATCCGGCGAGAGCTTTGAGATTTTCTCAACCAGTTTCGGATCGTTGATCAGATACAGATTGTGAAACTCGCCCAGCAGAGCAGTCATTTCCCGCCTGGAGCTTTCGTCCTTGAACACCTTGTCCAGCAGAGTCTTCATTGATTGCAGATCGTTTTCGACGTTCATCTGAACCGAAGCCGAGCCGATCTTCATCGTCAGATTGCCCTTGCCTGCGTTCGGTCGGCTCATCAGATAACCGAAGATCAATCCCAATCCGAGCAGGACAGTGCCCCCGACGATGTATTTGATTTTTTCTGCCGACGGATTTTCAGGCGTGGACATGATTTCTCCTGTGAGGATTCGGAACGATGAGGTCAGGTAATGGATAAGTGGGGCAATCCGCCAGATTGCCCCACTTGGGTTTAGCAATAAAAGCAAACGAACAAGCTGGCAGCTTGTTCTACCGTCTTAGCCTGAATGAGATTCAGGTCAGCGGCGATTGGCTTACAATGTCTTCAGGTATTCGATGACCTGCCGCTTTTCTTTTTCGCTCAGTTTGAAACCGAACGGATGACCTTGATTGCTCAAACCGGGAATGGTCGTGTCCACCACGCGGCGGCGAGCTTCGCCGGGAGCGTCTTTCGGCGCTGGCGCATTCAGCGATTCGACTTTCAAACCGCCGTCTTTCGCGTCGTACTCTTTCGCTCCGCCGATTCGTCGGAAATATTTCGGGCGCGCTTCAGCCGTCAGCACTCCGTAAAGCGTTGGCACCGAACCGTTGTGAAAATACGGAGCCGACGCCCACACGCCGTCCAGCGGCGGAGCGACGTAACCGGTCGGATATTCGTAACCCTGTTCGCCGCTACGACCAAACCAGGTTTTCTTGTAATAATCACGGAACTCTTTGGTCAGTTTTGTCAGTCTCAGCGGGTCAGTGCCAACGACTTCGATTGGCACGATCTTGTTCGGGTATTTGGCTTCGGCTCCGCCGCTTGCGTAAGTCCCGTGACAGCCCGCACAGGTTTTGGTGAAAACCTGCTGGCCAGCCGATGCAAGTTTCTGATCAATCGGCAAAGGATATTTCGGCGCTTCGATGGATTTCAGATAGGCGAGAATGTCTTTGAAGTCCGGCTCCCACGAACGAATCTTCGCGCCGTCGTATTCGCCCATCGTGAACTGCATGATTGCGCGAGTGAAATCACCTTTGACTCCGCCGTCGGCGTAAATCGCTGTTTTCTTTTTCAGATACCACCACGCCGGAGGATCAAGGTCGAAATCGGCGTAATCGCCCATCGGCACAGGGTCTTTGCGCGAAGACAAATCTTCGTTGCGGCGGCGCAGCAATTCCAGACTGAAGATGAAAGCGTTGGTGCGTCCGCGCGATTGGCCGAAAGTCAGCGTGAACGGAGCTTTCAAGCCCGTGGCTTTTGTGATGTCTTCATACATCGTCTGCATGTCAATTTCGGTGTTCGGCATTCCGATCTTGCTTTCGCCGGAAATCGGAACGCGGCCTCCGTGGCAGAGCATGCAGGTCTGCGACCACATGCCTTTGTCGTTGACGACGAATTGCAACGGCCCGCCTTTGTTGTCCCAGGTGGCTTCCGAAAAACCGTACCGCTCAAAGGCGACTTTCAGGATCGAATCAGGATCGCCCGCATTGATCTTCGCTTTCCATTCCGGCTCCCAGGCTTTCGAAGCCAGTTCAATCAGCTTTCGATTCAAACGCGGCGTGTCGTAAGCATTGTGAGTCAGGTTGTACAGTCCGCGTTCTTCGGCGGTCTTTTCGGCGGCGTTTCGCCTCAACGGAGAAATAATCAGCGTCAACGTTAGCAACACGAACATTGCTAACAAGCTTCGATGCAGTAATCGCAGTTTCATCATAATCATTCTCCCGAAAGCAGCAACTCGACGTAATCTCCTGCCGAGGTGGATTGAATAGCAATGGCGATTTTACCGGCGTTTGCCTTGATCGTTCCCCAATGATTGGTTGACAGGACGAGGATGGCAATTCGCCGGTCGGTCAAATTTTGCTGATAGCGAATGTTTTTGTCAGCGGTGAGGAAGAGGTCATATTCATCTTCAGCCAGCCGAAGCAGGATTCCATTTCTATAAGCGCCCCACCCAAGTTCCTGCGCAGTCTTTGCGTTATGCCCAGCCAGAAGCTTAACGAGTCGTCTGGGAACGCATTCATCGAGAGGAATTCTCAAGCCGCCGCCTTTTGCAATGTCACATGCTCGGCCTCAGTCAGAATCTGTACGGCTGCCTCGCGTGTAACTGACGGAAAACAATCGAAAAACTCTTCCAATGAATATCCCCAGCGAATGTAATCGAACAGGGTTTTGATCGGAACGCGCGTGCCTCTGAATACAGGTGTCCCACCCAGAATGCCGGGGTCAATGGTGATTGGCAGGTCATTTGATTTCACTGCTTCCATAACTACCTCCTTATCTGTTCACTGCAAGCTTAGTTGAAGCCTGACTTTCTTAGCAAGACAGCGTACATTGTCCGAGTGTGTGGAATTGTCGGAATCTTCAATTACAAAACCGATCAGCCGATCAATGAGCCTGTCTTGCGACGAATGACAGGCGCGCTTGTTCATCGTGGGCCTGACGACGAAGGTATTTACGTCGCCGGTCGAATCGGGCTTGGCCATCGCAGACTTTCGATCATTGATGTTGCCGGAGGCCATCAGCCGATTTTCAACGAGGACGGCTCAATCGCGGTTGTGCTGAACGGCGAGATTTACAACTACCGCGAACTCGCCGCGCTGGTTGAAGCGCGCGGCCACAGATTGCGAACTCAGTCCGACACAGAAACCATAGTTCATCTTTACGAAGAATTCGGCGAAGCCTGCGTTGAACACCTGCGCGGAATGTTCGCCTTCGCGTTGTGGGATTCGCGGCAGCAGAAATTGATGCTGGCGCGCGACCGCGTCGGCAAAAAGCCGCTGTACTTTGCCGATGTCTGCGGCTCGTTGATTTTCGGTTCTGAGTTGAAAGCTTTGCTCGTACATCCCGCGATGTCGGGCGAAATTGATCCGCTGGCCGTCGCCGATTACTTTTCTTACCAGTTCGTTCCTGCGCCGAAAACCATATACGCCCGAGCGCGCAAGCTCAGAGCCGGTCATTGTTTGATCGTCACTCCCAACGGAGCGACAGAGCGTCAATATTGGGACATTGATTTCAACCGGACAGAAGAACGAAGCGAAGAAGAATGGGCGGAACTGTTGATGGAAGAGTTCCGCGCCGCAGTCGCTGGCCGATTGATCAGCGAAGTTCCGCTCGGCGCGTTTTTATCTTCCGGCGTGGATTCTTCTGCGGTTGTGGCGATGATGAACAGGATCAATTCGCGGCCAGTCGTCACCGCTTCAGTCGGTTTCAAAGAGGAAAAGTACAGCGAAGCCAACGACGCCAGGACGTTTGCCGAAAGCCTGAACGCCGAACATCACGAACGCATCGTTGCGCCCGACGCCGTCAGCGTAATCGAAAAACTGGCTTGGCATTTTGACGAACCCTTTGCGGACGCTTCGGCAATTCCGACGTTTTACGTTTCTCAGGCGGCGCGCGAATTCGCGACGGTTGCGTTGTCGGGCGACGGTGGCGATGAAAACTTTGCGGGGTATCGTCGTTATGCTTTCGATGCGATGGAAAATCGAATTCGCACGATTGCCCCCGTCAAACCGCTGTTTGGCGCGCTGGCTGCCGTTTATCCGAAAGCCGATTGGTTGCCGCAAACGCTCAGGGCAAAAGCCACGTTGCGGAATTTGTCGCTCGATCCGGCGCGGGCTTATTTCAATTCGGTTTACGGCGCGATGGCAAACGAACGCGATGGTTTGCTCAGCGGAGACGCTCGCGTAGAGTTGTTTGGCTACGATCCGTTTGACGTTTTCGCGGAGCATTACCGCCGCCCGAAAACTGACGACACGCTTTCACGCGCTCAGTACGCAGACATCAAACTTTATCTGGCCGACGACATTTTGACGAAAGTTGATCGCGCCAGCATGGCCGTTTCGCTGGAAGTGCGATGCCCGCTGCTGGATCATCGGTTGATGGAATTGGCGGCGCGAATGCCTTCGTCGTTGAAATTGCGGGGCAGAGATGGGAAGCACATTTTCAAACGCGCGATGAGCAATTTGCTGCCGCCGGAAATTCTGAACCGTCGCAAGCAAGGCTTCGTCGTTCCGCTGGCTGAATGGTTGCGCTCGGATTTGCGCGAACTGGCCGAAAGCCTGTTGTTCGATTCGACGGCGAACGACGGCTGGTTGAATCAGAGAACTATTGAAAAGCTGTGGCGTCGGCATCAATCCGGTTTGCGCGATTGTTCGCGTCCGCTGTGGGCGGTTTTGATGTTCCGAATCTGGCAGCGAACTTTTCAGCGATGAACATTCTGACCTTCACCACACTTTGGCCGAATGCGGAGCAGCCGAACTTCGGCATTTTCGTCAAACATCGCGTTGCTGCGCTGAGCAAGCTTGATGGCGTGCATGTTCGTGTCGTCGCGCCAATACCGGAAACCGGGTTGTTGCCGCGCGCGGTACTGACTCGCTCGTTTCGCTGGCAGCAAATGTCGCGCGTGCCTGAAAGAGAAACGATAGACGGTTTGCAAACCTTTCATCCGCATTATCTGGTGACGCCGAAACTCGGCATGCGGTTTTATGGCTCGTGGATGGCTCGCGGAGCCTGGGAAACAGTTCAACGACTGCACGCTGAACAGCCGATAGATTTGATTGACGCGCATTATGTTTACCCGGACGGTTATGCTGCGGCGCTGATCGGCGAACGATTGAACATACCGGTTTTCATCACCGCGCGCGGAACCGACATCAACCTGTTTTCGCGAATGCCTGCCATCAGGTTGAAGATCATCAACGCTCTGAACCGAGCCGATGGCGTCATTGCCGTCAGCGAAAGTTTGAAACAGCGCATGATCGAACTCGGCGTTATTGGCCAGAAAATCGCAGTCATCGGCAATGGCATTGATCGCGAAGTCTTTTACCCGCGTGGTCGTGACGAATCGCGGCGAAGGCTCGGCCTGGATGCCGAAGATCGAATCATCCTTACGGTTGGCGCGCTGGTTCCGTTGAAGGGAATTGACCGGTTGATTGACGCGATGGTTTTGCTGCCGGACAGAAAGCGAGTCAAATTATTTGTGATCGGCGAAGGAGTTGAGCGCAGAAGACTGGAATCTCAAATCTCTGCGCTCGGATTGCGCGACACGGTTTTTCCGGTTGGCGCGAAGCCGCAAGCTGAACTTGCCGATTGGTATTCCGCCGCCGATCTGTTTTGTCTGGCCAGCCATCGCGAAGGTTGTCCGAACGTCGTCATCGAAGCGATGGCTTGCGGATTGCCGGTCGTCGCATCGGATGTCGGCGGAATTCGGGAAATGGTCGGGCGAGATTGCGGAAAGCTCATCGCAAATCCGACGGCTGAAAATCTGGCGGAGGAAATAACTTCAGCTCTGAATTTCGATTGGGACTGGCAGAAGATTGCGGAGCGCGGCGGCTCGCGTTCGTGGGCTGAAGTTGCAAGTGACGTGACAGGATATTATCGCCAGCGTGTTAAAATCCGCGCAGTTATTAACCCAAGAGGATAAATCAATGGAAGTGACAATAACTTTACCGGATCAAACGGCAATGGCGCTGATTGAAGCGGCTCGCAGGCAAGGAACAACACCCGAATTGCTGGCAGCGGATGCATTACGCAAACAATTCGCTGCGGAGTTCTCTGACTCATCATCACAGGAAGGGCAAAACCTTGCAGATTTTCTGGCAGGATACATCGGCATCGTTGACAGCAGAGAATTGATCGAAGGCGGAGCGCGAATGTCTGAAAACTGCGGAGATAAATTCGCGGCAGGAATGATGGAGAAGCGCGATCAGGGACGATTATGACTTTGATTGATACTGGCCCATTGGTTGCACTGCTTGATAAAGGTGATTTGAATCATACGCGTTGCGCCGAAGCTTTGCGCCATTTGCCTGCCGGTGTGTTGGTGACAACCTGGCCTTGCTTTACTGAAGCGATGTATTTGCTTGGCAGAGTTGGTGGGTACCGGTATCAAGAAAGATTGTGGTTGTTGGTCACGTCACAAAAGCTGACTTTATACGCAATGGTAGAAGTAGAAATTAAACGTGCCGCTGAACTGATGCAAAAATATCAAAATGTTCCCATGGACCTGGCGGATGCTTCTTTGGTAGTTGTGGCTGAGAGCCTCAACAAGACTACAGTGTTTTCGTTGGATAGTGATTTTTATATTTATCGCCTGGCGGATGGCTCCACCATGAACATCGTCCCGTGAATGACAGCAATCACCTTTGTGTTGATCCGTCAGCCATTTGCTCGTCGCTTGAATTGAGCAGCCGTCGAAGTCGAGCGAACAACCTCTTCAACGCCCGAATGATTTTCGGAGCCAGCCAAACGACCACAATCAGGAAGATCGCCACGACGATCAGAATCAGAACTGGAAAGAAAGCCATCAGCACGGTTGAACCGAAAGCGACGACGTCTTCGCCAATGCTGAGCGCGATGTTGGAAACAGGTTCCGGGCTGGTGTTGGCCGCCAATCGCGTCGCGGCTTTTGTGCCGTGGGAGCTGAGCGCAATGCCTCCGCCTGCAATCATTGCCACGGCTTTGACCGCCGGATCGAATTCGGCGAAAGCCGTTGCCGCCAGAATTGCTCCCGCCGGAACGCGAATGAAAGTGTGAATCGCGTCCCAGGCCGAATCCACCGCCGGAATTTTGTCGGCGACAAATTCGATCAGATAAAACGCTCCGGCCAAACCGATCAGCCACCATTCGCCCAGCACGTGCAATCCGCCGGGCAGTTTGACCAGTTCGAATCTTTGCAGCACGCCCAGCGTGGCGACGGTCGCGTAAAGATTGATTCCAGAAAGCCAGGCCGATCCCATTGCCGTGCCAAGTGTCGTAAGCCAGTCAGCGGTCATCGTCAATCTCCTTTGGTTGTGGTGGGGATTTCAATGGTTTTGACGCCGAGCGATTATAACTTTTGCCGGGCGGTTTGCCAGTTGGAAATTGCCGCCGTTTGCGGGTATAGTTTGCGGCCTTGCTGCTGATGCTGCCGACCACAGATAGGCTGAGCTGATCACAGATGACCGCTTCAATAGTTGACAGAATTCTCGCTCGTGATTTGCGCGCAATTGCCCGCGCGATCTCCAAAATCGAAAACGATGCTCCCGACGCGAACGAAATCCTGAAAGCGCTTTTTGCGCACACCGGCAAAGGTGTGACTGTTGGAATCACCGGCGCGCCCGGCGCGGGCAAATCTTCGCTGGTGGACAAACTGGCGCTGCATTACCGCGCGGCGGGCAAATCCATCGGCATCATAGCGGTTGATCCGTCCAGCCCTTTTTCCGGCGGAGCCTTGCTGGGCGACCGCATTCGCATGCAGGCGTTGACCAACGATCCGGGCGTTTACATTCGTTCGATGGCGACGCGCGGAAACCTGGGCGGATTGGCACGCGCGACTGTGGACGCGGTTGCCGTTCTGGATGCTGCTGGCTACGATAGAACGCTGGTGGAAACCGTCGGCGTCGGTCAGGACGAAGTTGACATAATCAAAACGGCGGATGTTTCCGTCGTCGTGCTGGTTCCCGGAATGGGCGACGACATTCAGGCGATCAAAGCCGGAATCATGGAAATCGGCGACGTATTCGTCATCAACAAAGCCGAGCGCGACGGCGTCGAAAGAACCGAACGCGAATTGATCGCTTTGCTGGAAATGGCCGAACGTCCGGATGGATGGAATCCGCCGATTGTTCGCACTGTCGCCACTCAAAACAAAGGAATTGATCAGTTCGTCGAAGCGATTGAAAGTTACGCCGCTTTCAAGAAAGAGCGGCAGGCTTCGCTCGAACGCAGCGCAGACGTGGCTGAAAATCGGATCATCGAATTGCTGCGAGAACGTTTGTTGCGACGTGTGATCGGCGAAGCGCTGGCCCCCGGCGAATTGCGCGAACTGGCGCTGGCCGTTGCTTCGCGACAACGCGATCCTTACTCCATCGTCGAGGAGATTATCGAAAAGGTTCGGATCAAATAAACAAGATTTACAAGATTGAACAGGATTGGCGGAAATGATGGAGACAACCGATCCTGTTGAATCCTGAGAATCCTGTCGGAAAACGGATTATGGAAAGCAAAATTCAACATTTAGGCGTTGCCGTCGGTTCGATTGAAGACGCTCTTTCGTTTTGGCGCGACGGGCTGGGTTTGGAATTGAAAGAAATCGAAGTCGTCGAAGACCAGGGCGTGCGCGTGGCGATGTTGCCCATCGGCGAAAGCCGCATCGAATTGCTGGAAGCCACAGGCGAAGACACTCCTGTCGGCAGGTTCATCGCCAAACGCGGCGCGGGAATTCATCACCTGTGCGTCGAAGTTGAAGATGTCGCCGCCAAGCTGGCCGAACTAAAAGCCAAAGGCGTCCGGTTGATAGACGAACAACCGCGCTTAGGCGCAGGCGGCGCGTTGGTCGCCTTCGTTCATCCGGCCAGCACCGGAGGCGTGCTGATAGAACTGACGCAGCGGGGAACCGGAACTCATTGAAAGGTGGTTGCTGGTTGAGGGCCGATTGCGATTGATCCTGCGATTGACGCTGATCTTTCGGAAACCTGCCACAAAGACCACCACTCACCAACCAACAACCACATTTGTTCACACCAAGGAGATTTATCTTGAAATCATTTACTAAACTCATCCTGACCTTAATGCTCGCGGTGAGCTTGTTGTTTACGCAATCCTGCGCCTTTTTCAACAAAAGCGAGTTTACCGAAATCACCGCCGAGGAATTGACGGCGCTGGTGGAATCTTTTCCCGACGCTCAGAAACGCCAGATTGCTCAAACCAAAGCCATCCGCGACCAAATCATCAACAATTTCAAAACACCTTTTGCGCTGGCTCAGGCCGCAGAGGCCGAAGGGCTGCAAAAAACTGAAGAGTTCAAACAGCAAATGGCTTTGGCTACCACGCAATTGCTGGCGACCGAATACACCAAGCGCAATCCTGAAGCCACAGTCTCGAAAGAAGAGCGCGACGCTTATTTCAATGCGCACAAAAGCCAGTTTGACACCGATTTCGCTCTGATCACTCGCAATGCCAAACAGATGCCGTCGGAAGGCGACAAGGAAGCGATGCGCGATCAATGGGCTGAGTTGAGCATCCGTGCCGACAAAGGCCGTCAGGCCGGTATCGAAAAAGAGTTGGGCATCAAGGTTCAAATCAAGCTTCGCAAAGCCAGCGCGCTGGCCGACGCTTACACCAAATCGCTTGAGGAGAAGTTCAAGCTGACGCCTGAAGAGAAGAAGCGATACATAGCCGAACATCCGGAAGCCGACATCGAAAAGATCAAGGAGAAGGCGGAGGCTTTGCTGGCGCGCATCAAAAAAGGCGAAGACTTTGAAAAAATCGCCAAGGAATTCAATGAAGACGACACCCGCGCCAACGGCGGCGAACTGCCCTGGTTCAGCAAGGACGGCAAAATGGATGGCGGATCAACCGTTGATGAAAACTTCGCTCAGGCGGCGTTTGCTTTGGAAAGGGGACAAGTCAGCAACCAGGTCATCAAGACTCAATACGGATTCCACATCATCAAGCTTGACGACAAGCGCAAAGTTGATCCCGCTGCGGCTCCGAAATCCGCAGCTACGCCTGGCGCTGACGGCGCAAACGGACAACCCGCGGCCAGTTCAACACCACCGCAAGAACCGCAGGAGCAGGTTCGCGCGCGTCACATTTACCTGAGCACAAGCGTTGCCGATCGTTTCGAGCAGGAAGAAATAGAGAAGAAAATCAAGCGGGCGATGGAAGACGTCACGCTGAAATACCCCGTCAAAGTTCCGGCTGACTTTACAGTCAACGTCGCAGGTTACGATCCGAATCGCCTGCCCGGACTTGGCGGAGGTCAAAGCGGAACAATGAAGGGCATTGACCCGAACGCGAACAAATAATCAATTGCGAAATGCGGATTGCGGATTTCACGGTGCGAGGCAGTCGTTCAATCCGCAATTCGCGCTTTGCAATCCGCAACGGAGAGAGAATGGAAAAAGCTCAAATCGGAATTATTGGCGGCAGTGGTTTGTATCAGATGGAAGGTTTGGCCGACGTGCGCGAAATCGGCGTCGAAACGCCATTCGGAAAACCTTCGGACAATTTTATTCTCGGCACGCTTGACGGCGTTCGCGTGGCTTTTCTGGCCAGACACGGGCGCGGCCATCGCATCACGCCTACTGAACTGAACTTCCGCGCGAATATTTACGCGATGAAAATGTTGGGCGTCGAACGAATCATTTCGGCTTCGGCGGTCGGTTCGCTGCAGGAACAATACGCGCCGACCGACATCGTCATACCGGATCAATTCTTCGACCGCACGCGCGGACGAGTTTCGACTTTCTTTGGCGAAGGCGTGGTCGCACACATCACCTTTTCGCATCCCATCTGTGAAGTCGTCGGCAATGTAATGGCCGATGCGGGCGAAGCCATCGGCGTCAAAATCCATCGCGGTGGAACTTACCTGTGCATGGAAGGCCCGGCCTTTTCGACGCTGGCCGAATCCAAAACTTATCGCAGTTGGGGAATGGATGTCATAGGCATGACCAATTTGCAGGAAGCCAAGCTGGCTCGCGAAGCGGAAATCTGTTACTCGACGATGGCGTTGGTCACGGATTACGATTGCTGGCATCCGGATCACGACGCGGTGACGGTTGAAATGGTCATCGAATACCTGAATAAAAACTCCGTCAACGCGCAGAAGATCATACGCCAGGCCGTCGGCCAATTGGCCGCAATGCCGCGCAAATGCAAATGCGGTTCGGCGCTCAAACACGCCATTCTGACTCACGGAGAAATCCCGGCTGAAACCAAAAAGAAACTCGCCGCAATCATCGGCAAATACGTCGGCGAATGATTCAAACGGCGGACGGTTGAAACTCGCAAGCTGTTCAGTTTCCCGCCGTTCCTTGCTTGGCCGACAAAACTTTATCGGAGGGAGGAAGTATGAAACCTCAATCAAGATTCGTTATTTCGTTGTTGTTCGCTGTGATGATTGCCGTCACCGGCGCGCTGGCCAATTCCGGCGGCTTGACTGTTGTTCAGCAAGGTCCGACTCGCGGGCCAATCTCTGCGCCGCGCGATCCTGAATTGGAAAAACAATCCTATAAAAGTCTGGACGCGGCGAAGTTTTACTTTTACAAACGCAAGCCGGACAAAAACGACAAGGACGCCATCGCCCGATTGAACAAGGCGATTATTGATCGTTTGCAGGAAATCGTTGATCTGAATCCGAACTTTGCTCGGATTGATGAAGTTTATTTTCTGCTCGGCGAAGTTCACCACCGCGGCGGAGAAACCGACGAGGCTGTTGAGAATTGGAAGAAAGCCCTCGCCGAAACCTCCGACGAAAAAATCAAATCGGACGCGCAAAAGCGACTGGACGAAGCGGAAGCTCAAAACAAACAGAAGAAGGGATAATTTCTTTAGATGTCATCAACCACCCCATTGCTGGTCGTCGGTTCCGTAGCCATTGATTCCATCAAAACGCCTTTCGGCGAACGCGAACGGAGCCTGGGCGGTTCCGGCCTTCATTTTTCGGTTTCGGCGTCTTTCTTCACCGAAGTCGGAGTAGTGGCGGTCATCGGCGATGATTTCAACGCCGATGACGAAGCCGTTTTTCACGAACGCAAAATCAACATCTCCAATCTGCAACGCATTCCCGGCGGCAAAACTTTTCGCTGGGTCGGCGAATACGGTTTCGACCTGAACACGGCGAAAACTCTGGACACACAACTCAACGTCTTCGCCGATTTCAAACCGCAGCTTTCCGATGCGGCCAGGAAAACGCCGTTTCTATTTCTTGGCAACATCCAGCCGACGTTGCAACGCGAAGTTCGCGAGCAAATTGACGCCAGGTTCGTAGCCATGGACACGATGAATCTGTGGATAGAAATTGCGCGCGAAGAGTTGCTGAAAACCATCGGCGTCGTTGACGCCATGATCATCAACGACGCCGAAGCCCGCGAATTGGCCGGGGAATCAAACCTGATTCGCGCCGCGCGCAAGATCATCGGCTGGGGACCGAAGATGCTGATCGTCAAACGCGGCGAATACGGCGCGGCTTTCTTCACCAAAGATTCATACTTCGCAACGCCGGCTTTTCCGCTCGAAGGCGTGTTCGACCCGACCGGCGCGGGCGACAGCTTTGCCGGAGGATTTATGGGCTACCTGGCGCAATCCGACAAAATTGACGAAGCCACTGTCCGCCGCGCGGTGATTTACGGTTCAACCATGGCTTCGTTCAACGTCGAAGAATTCAGTTGCGACCGCCTGAGAAAACTGACGCCGCAGGAAATCCGCGACCGCTTCCACCAATTCAAAGAATTCACTCACTTCGAGATTTGAGTTGGCGATCTGGAGATTGGTCCTTGCCTAATTACCCTACCGATGACGGATTTGAAGTTGAATGGGATGAAGATAAGAATCGTTCCAACCAACGCAAGCATAGTGTTTCATTTCAGGAAGCAGCGACTGTTTTTGCCGATCCTTTTTCGTTAGCTGCGCCTGATCACGATCATTCAGTGGATGAGCCGCGTTACCATATCATTGGAGAATGAGGTGATCTCAAAAGTCTAAAAAGCCCTAAAACATTAGGTCTAAGTAGTGT
>CAYRQB010000137.1:0-14907 GCA_964426025.1 uncultured Heliomicrobium sp. | reverse complement strand
GTCAGAATCATCGCCAGCCGGTCAATGCCAATGCCTTCGCCGCCGGTCGGAGGCATGCCGTAAGAAAGCGCGCGAATGTAATCTTCATCCATGACCATCGCTTCTTCGTCGCCGCGCTCGCGTTGATTCATCTGTTCTTCCAATCGGCGTTTCTGTTCAACCGGGTCGTTCAATTCCGAAAAAGCGTTGGCCACTTCCATATTAGCGATGAACAGTTCAAAGCGTTCGACGAATCGCGGATCGTCGGCTTTCTGTTTCGACAACGGAGAAAGCTCAGTCGGAAATTCCGTGATGAAAGTCGGATGAATCAGATGCGGTTCGACAATGTGCTCGAAAATTTCGCCCAGCAATTGCCCGTCGTTCAATTTCGGATCGAATCCAAGATCGAGCGCCGCCGCTGCATCCTCCAACTGTTTGCGATCCATCAATCCTTCCAACGTCGGGCGCGTCGCATCGTTTGGCCAATAGTTCAAAACGGCTTCGCGCATGGTCAGTCGTTGCCAGTTGTCGAAATCAATCACATGCTCTTTGAAAGTCACTTGCCGCGTGTCGCAAACTTTATCCACCAGCCCAGTAATCAAATCTTCTGTCAGATTGATCAGATCGTTGAAATCAGCATAGGCCCAGTAAAACTCCAGCATGGTGAATTCCGGGTTGTGCTTGTAAGAGATGCCTTCGTTGCGAAAGTTTCGATTGAGTTCGTAAACCTTCTCGAATCCGCCGACGATCAATCGTTTCAGGTAAAGTTCCGGCGCAATGCGGGCGTACAGGTCAATGTCCAGCGCGTTGTGATGAGTGACAAAAGGTTTGGCCGCCGCGCCTGTCGCCAACGGCGTGAGCATCGGCGTTTCGACTTCGACAAAACCCAGATCGTCGAAATACCTGCGGATTTCGCGAACGATCATCGCGCGGCGCTCGAAAACTTCGCGGCTGGTCAATTCGCCCGGCGCTCGTTCGTGAACCGAACTGCTGGCGATCAAATCAACATAACGTTGACGGTAACGCAATTCCTTGTCCGTCACGCCGTGATATTTGTCCGGCATCGGCAGCAAAGCCTTTGACAGAAATTTCAGCTTCGTCACGTGAACCGACAACTCGCCGGTTTTGGTGATGAACAGATAACCAGCCACTCCAATCCAATCGCCCAAATCCAGTTTTTGATAAAGCTCCCAAGCTTCATCGCCGACATCGTTTTTCCGAACGTAGACCTGAAGCGAATGCAAGCCGTCCGACAAATGAGCGAATGCCGCTTTGCCCATCAAACGCATGGTCATGATTCGTCCGGCAATGCGGATTTCTCCACCCTCCGCAGCTTTCAATTCGGCATTGGTGCTGGCAAGCTCGGCTTCGTCTTTCTTGCCTGCGAATTTTTGGTAGCTTTCGACAAGTTGAGAAACGGTATGCGAGCGGTCGAAACGGTTCGGATAAACCGCGTGTCCCAAGGCCGCGATCTCTTCCAGATGGCGGCGGCGTTGTTGAATCTGGTCGTTGTCCTGGTCTAACAAGGCTGTAGAACTCCTCAATATTGGATTCGTCTCGATTGATCACGTTGATTGATGGTGATGTGACGTGCTATTTGAGCCGCGATTATAGGAATGCAAATTTGCGAGTGTCAACGAAGCCACCTTAATCGCAGTAGTTAAAGATAGCGCCGGATATTCCAAATGAAGCCGTTTAGCAAAAGGAGCCGTTTATGATCAACAAACTTAAACTCTCGACAATCAGCGTATGTTTCCTGCTGACGATTTTTTCGTTCATCTGCGCGTTCACGGTTTTCGGTCAGCGTTCGCGCGAAGAAAAGGACGCGTCCAGGGAATCCGCTGCGGAAACTCAATGGGAATACCTGGTGGTTTCCGGCGGAAACATCAACGTTTCAACATCAGGCAATGATTCGAGCATGCGCAAGCAAACGGATTTCAGTCGCGAAGCTTATCCGCTGGAACGCAATCTGGACAAACTGGGATTGAAAGGTTGGGAACTTGTCGCCGTTCACGGCTCGCCTGTTGAGCCGGTCTTTTATCTGAAACGGCGGAAGGAAAGCCGCTGAGCAGTCAGATTCGCCCCGAAACCGATGAAACGCCACTCTCACATCTTAGCTGCATTCTCCTTGCTGGCCGGAACGCTGCTGTTCGTTTACATCATTCATCGAACAGGCTGGCAGGAAATCGCAGATCGCGTTCGCGCTATTGGTTGGGGATTCCCGTTATTGCTGGTCATTTCGGCTTCACGGCCAATGGGTCGAGCCTGGGCCTGGTTTCGATGCTTTGAACCGAAAGCCAGAGGCTTCGGATTCTGGCCGGTGATGCGCGCGCGCCTGGCCGCCGATTCGATGGGAGTCGTGACTTCCGCCGGACCATTTGTCGCCGAACCATCGCGAGTTTTGTTTTTCGGCGGCAGAGTTCCAGTCCGACAGGCTTCGGCGGCGGCGGCGGTCGAATTGCTCAGTTACACTGTTTCCTGCGCGTTGCTGTTGCTTGGCGGAATGACGGCGCTGCTATTGGGTTATGACATCGGCGGCTCGCTCAAAACGGGTTTGATCGGCGCGATCATTTCAACCGTCCTGCTGCTGATTCTGATGGGTGTCATTTTCAATCTGAAGTTCGTCGTCGTCGAACATTTTTGCGATGCGATCAAACGACTGATCCCGCACGAAGGCTTTCACCGTTTGCTGGACAAAGAGCTGCATCAATTGCTGGAACTGGAAGAATACGTCTTCGATTTTTTTCGCCAGCATCCGAAAGATTTCATCCAGGTCATGCTGGGCGAAACCGTTTTTCATCTGGGAGGCGTGGCGGAAGTTTTTCTGACTTTGCTTCTGACGGGCTTTGAACCGACGCTGATCGCCGCTTTCATACTGGAAGCGCTGAACCGTTTGATCAACATGCTTTTTGCTTTCGTCCCGGCCAAAGTCGGCGTTGACGAAGCGGGCAGCGCCTGGCTGGCCGCGGCAATCGGGCTGACAACTGCCGCCGGAGTGACTCTGGCGATATACCGAAAATTGCGCTTGCTGTGCTGGACGGGCATCGGATTGATCTGTCTGGCTACGCTGACGAAATATGAACGATCAACAAACATCGAATAAACAACCGATCACTTCCTCTCTGTTCGATTTGACCGGCATCTTCGCCGTTGCCGTGACGATGATTTATTTCAACGGCGGCATCGCGGTCGGCTCATCGAACCACGTTGGACTGCTGCCGGTCGTGCGGCGAATCCTGGACCCGAATTATCTGCCGGGCGATTTCAACATCGCTCTGCGCTTTTATCACCATCGTGCATTCGCTTATCTGGTCGCCGGCGGATCGGCTTTGATCGGCGAAGACCGCGCGCTGATCGTGCTGGCCGTGTTGGCGATGCTGGCAATCAGCGCGGCATTGTTCGGTTTGTGCCGTACGCTCGGATTGCCGCGATGGAGCTTTATCGTCGTTGGAATATGGACGGCGACGCGTTTTCTGTGGACGGGAAAAGGGCTTGAATCGAACGAATTCCTCGGCGATCCGGAAGTCATGCCTCCGCATCTGGCGCACGCTCTGATCCTGTTTGTGCTGACGGCGTTGATAAAAGAGCGTTACCGCCTGGCGATTTTTCTGACCGGGTTGGCGATTCTGCTGCACCTGCAAATTGGAATCACCCTGGCTTTGATGACTTCCCCGCTTTATCTGATCAAGCTGCGCGAATTCGGATTGAAAGAAGTTTTGTTGCTGGCAATGCTGGCCATCATTCCGGCTTCTCCGGCGTTGTGGCATGTCGGACATATGTTGCAGCGCGGATTGGCAAGCTCACAAATCTCATCGGCTTTCTACATTGATTTCCGCCATCCGCATCATTTCGAACTGATTTCCGCCGTGGCGGCTTTCTGGGTTGCAGGTCATCTGGCCGTCATCGCCTTCGCTTACCGGTTCTTCAACAAGGAACGCGAGCGCCTTCGCTTGCAGTCTTCCGGGAATGCGAGCGTCCCAGATCGCAGAGATCAAAGCCGCGAAGCCTACGTATTTCTTACTAGCTCAATCGGCAAACTTCTCATCTGCTGTTTGACGCTCGCGGCGCTCTGCCTCATTCATTTCACCGATTATTACCTGATCAAAAATGACAAGCTGGCGCAGGTTCAATTTTTGCGCGTCAGCCCGTTGATCACTGCTCTGGGCGCAATTTCCTTTTTGCTTTTCATCAACCGTCTGCTGAAAAATCAAAAGCTGACGGCATTGATCAACATCGTTTTGATTCTGGCGGCGATCGGCTGGAGTTGGTTTTCACCGCGCAAAGCTGAGGTTCCTTACTATTTCGGCGTGAAGCGTTTTGCCGAGCATCAATCGAATTGGGCAGACGCCGCTCGTTGGGTCAAAGCCAACGGCCCTCGCGACACTATCTATCTTGCTCCGCCGGGCAGAAACGGATTTTCGGTTTTGTCCGAACGTTCGATTGTCGCCGAGTTCAAATTGAATCCTGACGGTTCGATGTTTCTGGCCGAATGGCTGGAACGGTTGCGCGATCTGGCCGGAGGCGAATTGCCGAACGGCCACGGGTTTGAAAATCGCAAACTGCTCGACCAGGCTTTCGAGAAACTGACAGAAGAACAGCTTCTCGCCCTGAGCCGGAAATACAACGCCGCATACGCCATACTGGACAAAGACTCAAAAGCGCAATTCGAGGTCGTTTATCAGAACAAAAGTTATCGAGTGGTGAAGCTACACTGAGCCAAGGCGGTTTGCATTTATGAAAGTGAGGCAATCTGGCAGATTGTCCCACTTTCATTCGACACGATTTCCTGTCCGTCTACTCGACGCGATAATTCGGAGCTTCTTTCGTAATGACAACGTCGTGGACGTGCGATTCTTTCAGGCTGGCGGCGGTGATCTTGATGAATTTCGCGTTCTGCTGAAGCTCGCGTATGGTTCGACATCCGGTGTAACCCATCCCGGCGCGCAAGCCTCCAACCAATTGACCGACCAACGCGGCCAACGAACCTTTGTAAGTCACGCGGCCTTCTATGCCTTCGGGAACCAGCTTGTTTTCCATGTCTTCGCTTTCCTGACCGTAACGATCCTTGCTGCCCTGCTTCATTGCGCCCAGGCTGCCCATTCCGCGGTAGGTTTTGAAGTTGCGTCCCTGATAAAGAATGATCTCGCCCGGAGATTCGTCCGTTCCGGCCAGCAGCGAACCGATCATGACCGAATCGGCTCCGGTGGCGATGGCTTTGGTGATGTCGCCCGAGTATTTGATTCCACCGTCGGCGATGATCGGCACGCCTGAGCCTGCGACGCCCTTGACTGCTTCAGAGATAGCTGTGATTTGCGGAACGCCCGCTCCGCTGACGACGCGCGTTGTGCAAATCGAACCGGGGCCGATGCCGACCTTGACGGCGTCAACTCCTGCGCTGACCAAAGCCTTTGCGCCTTCGGCGGTGGCGACGTTTCCGGCGATCAGTTCGATTTCGGGGTGACGGCGTTTGACTTCTCTGACGGCTTCGATGACGCGCGAACTGTGACCGTGTGCCGTGTCTATCGCCAAAACGTCAACGCGCGCTTTGACCAGTTCCGCCGCTCGTTCCAGATAATCTCCTGTCGCTCCGATGGCTGCGGCGACTCGCAATCGCCCGATTTCGTCTTTGGCGGCGTTCGGATATTTGATGGCTTTCTGAATGTCTTTGACGGTTATGAGTCCTTTCAGACGGTAATTATCATCAACCACCAGCAACTTTTCGACTCGATGCCGTTGCAGAATTCCTTCGGCTTCGCGCAGCGTCGTTCCGACCGGAACCGTAATCAGATTGTCTTTGGTCATGACCTCTGCCAACGACAAATCCAGACGGTTTTCAAACCGCAAATCGCGATTGGTCAGAATGCCGACCAAACGCCCGTCTTCCTGCACAATCGGGACGCCGGAAATCTTGTAACGCTTCATCACGCCCAGAGCTTCGTGGATTTTGCGGTCGGGCGTCATCGTCACCGGATCAACGATCATTCCTGATTCTGATCGTTTGACCTTGTCCACTTCGTCGCGCTGAGCTTCGATGGGAAAGTTTTTGTGAACCACGCCTATGCCGCCTTGCTGAGCGATGGCGATGGCCATTGGCGCTTCGGTCACGGTATCCATCGCCGAACTGATAATCGGGACATTTAGATTGATGCGTCGCGTCAATCGCGTCGCCGTGTCGGTTTCAGTCGGCAATATTTCGGAATAACCCGGAACAAGCAAAACGTCGTCAAAGGTCAAAGCCTCAATCATATTTTCAGTTAGCATAAATCCTCTTCAATGATTCAGATAAAAGCTGCGGACTTCTTTTACTGCGAGCGAGGGCGCTGGCGTTCCCAACAAACACTCGCGTTTCCAATAAACAAAAGCCGCGCGAGTTGGCGCGCGGCGAGATCAACAAATTTGCTGTTTGGCGATTTTTTTTTCGGCGACCGCAGAGGGCGGCGCTTCACACAATTGGCAGGCCAGTGGTCAGGCAGCGCCATAACTCGCCCGGTAAATTGCCGGGGACAAGACTGGTTAATCAAGAAACTGCTGATAATTGTCTTTTGAAATAAGGACATTATCTACTACTACACCTGTACGATTCGGAGCTAGTTTATCCAGATTCACTTTCCGCCCGTTGATTGTAATGTTCAGCGCGGGCAGATTGCCGAATCTGATAAACGTGATTTTTTCAGTTGCCAAAAATTCGCGGCTTTCACCTTGTGCCAGAGTCGCCGTTTCATTTTTGCCGCCGTCAATGCGGTAACTTATCCAGCAGGCGTCAAGATTCGCATTCACATTGATCCGCAATTCATTGGCAGCGATTTCTGGCGTTGGTGACGGGCTGGTTTCCGGCGTCGGGGTAACTTCAACCGGCGTATCGGTCGCTTGCGGAATCGGGGTTGCGGCGTTCGGGTCGGAGCCTGAACCTGCGCTGGAAGGAGTAAAGGCAATGTAAGCCGCGTAAAGAACCGCGCCTAACACCAGAATCGCTATGAAGCTGAGCAACAGCCCGTTGCCGGATGAAGATTTAGACTCGGCGTCTTCTATTCCAAGATACGACGTTCTTATCGGCTCACCTCCCATCTCGGTCAATTGCTCTTCATATAACCTGACAGCCTGTTCTTCGTCGAAGCCAACCTGACGCGCGAATTTGCGAACAAAGGCTCGATTGAAGACTCCTCCGGGCAGGATTCCGTAATCGTCGCTTTCGATAGCTTGCAGAAAACGAGCGCCGATGTGAGTGGCGTCGGCAATCTGGTGAATGGTGATGCCACGCTCTTCTCGCGCTTGTTTTAATTGCTGGCCCAATGATGCCATCTTTAGATTCATCCCCGAAGCCCCTACAGGAATTACCGGAGCGAAATGTTGAAGGTGATTACTTGAATACTAGAATCGAATCTTATGTAAATACATGTAAGCTGTCAATTTTCCGTCTTGGTCAATCGCGGTTTTGAATTCTTTTGTCCTTTTTTCACTGTCGTCCGGGCAAATTGAGCAAGCTCAGCCCACAAGTCGTTCTTTCAAATTCGATGAATCTGTGACTGGCGCTTCGCAATAAAAGTTCCGACAAACGTAAGCCGTCGTCTTGCCTTCGATCTGATTTCGTCCTTCGAGCAGCTTAATTGCTGCTGAAGACTCAACTTTTCCAGGCGCGGCCAATGCGACAACCTTGTTCGGCAGGTAGTTTTTGAAAACCGCCTCAATCATCAAACGCGTATCCGCGGATTCCGGCATACCGACGATGGCAATTTCATATGGCGAGGACAGGTATAAATCCAGCGCGCAAAGCAAATGCCCAAAAGCGTTCGGCGAACGCATCATCGCCGGTTTCAGCAGATTCAAAATTCGTTCGGCTTTCGAGCGATAACCCTCATCGCCTGTCAGCAGCGCCAGCCGCAACAGAACGTGCGCGGCGACTGAATTGCCTCCAGGAGCGGCGTTGTCATACCAATCTTTCGTTCGCGCGATCAGTTTTTCGTGATCCGAACTGGTGAAGAAAAACCCGCCTTCTTCTTCGTCCCAAAATTGTTCGATCATCGTTTGAACCAACGTGCGGGCTTCATTGAACCAGCGCACGTCGAATGTCGCTTCGTACAATGACAACAAACCATCGGCCAGATACGCGTAATCTTCCAGATAAGCATTCAATTTGCTTTCGCCGGATTTATGCGTTCTCAACAACCGTCCGTCTTTTTTCAATTCGTTCAACAGGAAGTTGGCGTTGCTGACGGCGATTTCCAGATAATCCTGACGATCCAGCACGCGGGCGGCTTCGGCAAAACTGCGCAGCATCAATCCGTTCCATGCCGTCAGCGTCTTTTCGTCTCGAAACGGTTTGATCCGTTTTTCGCGGGCTTCAAACAAAATCTTCTTGCCACGTTCTATTACGCGGTTCAGTTCATCAACCGACACGCGCATGAATTTGGCGATGGATTCGGCATCGGCATCCACGTGAAGAATGCTATGCCCTTCGAAATTGCCGAACTCGGAAACATCGAAATAACGGCAAAACAGTTTCGCGTCATTTTCACCGAGCAGGGTTTCGACCTCCGCCGGAGTCCAAACGAAAAATCTGCCTTCTTCGCCTTCGCTGTCGGCGTCCTGCGAAGAGTAAAAACCGCCGCTGGAGTCAGTCATTTCTCGCCGGACGTAATCCAGCGTTTCAGTCGCAATGCGTTTGTAAAACTCTTTTCCAGTCGCCAGAAAAGCGTCCAGGTAAATTCGCAATAGCAGCGCGTTGTCGTAAAGCATTTTTTCGAAATGCGGAACCAGCCATTTTTCATCCACCGAATAGCGATGAAATCCTCCGCCCAGTTGATCGTACATTCCGCCGTTGGCCATTCGCTGCAAAGTCAATTCGACTGCATCCAATGATCCCTGATCCTTCGTCCGCGCGAATTGCCGCAACAAAAAGCTCAGCGTCATCGAAGGCGGGAATTTCGGCGCGCGTCCGAAACCGCCGTAAACCGGATCGAGCAGTCGCAGCAACTGAGTCGCCGCATGATCCGTGATTTCGTGGCTTAAATTTCCTTGCTGCGGCTTCAGCGAATCCAGGCGCTTCAATTCGCCCAGGATGCTTTCGGCGCTTTGAGCTATTTCGTCGCGTTTGGCGCGATAAGCTTCGGCAATCGAAATCAGAATGCGCGGAAAGCCCGGCATTCCGCCGCGATCAACCGGCGGATAATAAGTTCCGCCGTAAAATGGAACTCCGTCCGGCGTCAGAAAAACCGTCATCGGCCATCCGCCGTGGCCGTTCATCATCATCACGGAATTCATGTAAATCGAATCCAGGTCTGGCCGCTCTTCGCGATCAACTTTGATGTTGACGAAATGTTCGTTCATCAATTTGGCAATAGGTTCGCTTTCAAAAGATTCGTGCGCCATTACGTGACACCAGTGACAGGCTGAGTAACCAATTGAAAGCAGTATCGGTTTGTCCTCGCGGCGTGCGCGCTCCAAGGCCTCTTCACTCCATGGAAACCAATCAACCGGATTGTGAGCGTGTTGCAACAGATAAGGGCTGGTTTCGTTTATCAAGCTGTTGGTGAATTTGTACTCGCTTGCTTGCTGTATGGACATCGGTATCCTTTCGTGTGATGGTGGGGTTGAAAATCCGAGAGATCGTTGGTAAACCCAATGCTATTATTTTTCGGAGGAATTGCAAAAGCCCCGATGGGTTATCAAAGATGAGTTATCAATGTTTGCTTTTTGATTTGGACGGCACGCTGGTGGATTCGCGGGCCGATTTAGCCAATTCGGTCAACCTGATGTTGGCCGAGCTTGGTCACGAACCTCTGTCTTCTTGTCGCGTCCTGAATTTCGTCGGCGAAGGCGCTCGTTTGTTGGTCGAACGCTCTTTGACGGCTTCGGGTCAATGCCAGCCTCAACCGCCCGAAATTGATCGGGCGTTGGAAATCTATCAACGGCATTATCGCGAACATTTGCTGGATCAAACCCGCGCTTACCCGGAAGTCGAAGAGACGTTGGCCTGCTTTCGTCATCTGCCGAAGGCGGTTGTCACCAACAAACCATTCGAGTTTACCGTCGCGTTGTTGAAAGGCATCGGATTGCTCGGGCATTTCAATGCCGTGCTGGGAGGCGACAGCCTGCCGGAACGAAAACCTTCGCCGATGATGTTGCTGGAAGCCGCCAATCAATGCGGTGTATCGCCTTCTGCCTGTTTGATGGTCGGCGATACCAAGTTTGATGTGGCGGCAGGACGCGCGGCGAAAATGAAAACGTGCGGATACATTCCGGGATTTCGCGGCAGGACTGAACTGGCCGAAGCCGGAGCGGATTATTTGATCGAACGATTCGGCGAATTACAGATTCTGGTCGAATGCGCTCAATCTCAATTCGCCGTACACAAATGAAAGAACCGCCGCCGATCATTCGCTTGCCAATGCGTTTGGAGACAAGATGAGCGAATAATCGGCGGCGGCTTTTTTCAGGAGGCCAACCGAATCCACGAACTTATAAGCCCGTCGGCATCACGATGCCTGCGAAGACTGTGTCAGTTTGCGAATGACCATCCACGCCAAATAAATCAACGCGCCAAAGATGGCCAGTTTTACCAGCAGCGGAATCAAACCCAGAATCATTCCCAGAACCGAAAGCACCAACGATCCGACTGAAGCGATGATAACCAGCGCGATGATCACGAAAATAATTTTGCCTATTGTTTCACCCATAATTTTTCCAAGCCTCCTTTTGAATATTCCTTGAACCGAATCTTGCTTCATCTCGCCATACGCGGACGCGTCTGGCTATGTTTCAGCAAATTCGGTCACATCATCGTCAACAGCGCGGCCATCGTTTCAATGCCATCCCATAAATTTTGAAGTCTTATGTTTTCGTTGGAGCTGTGCTGATTGTTATCGTGATTGGCGATGGGAATTCCAATGCAGGGTGTTTTCAGGTTATCGGTAAAAATGTAAAGCGGAACGCTGCCGCCGAGCGTAGGCATTTTGATCACTTTACCGCGAGCGCTTTCAACGGCGGCGATGACGGCTTTCGAGATTGGCAGGTCCATCGAAGTCTTCGAGGCATTGTAACCGCCCTGCCGAACGATTTTGGCAATCTTCGGATACTTCAAGCGAGTCGCGTCATCGGGATCGGTTTCGACAACGTGATAGCCCTGAGCGCGTATGTGAGCAATGACTCGATCAACCGCCGCAACGTGATCCACACCTTTGACCAGGCGAATATCAACCGAAGCCGTCGCCGTTGATGGAACGACGTTGCGCGCGGTCGAGCCGACCGACGAACTGACAAAACCGCGAATGTTCAACGACGGCAGGTTTATCAATTCGATCAGCTTTTTGCCGCCGCCTTCGCTCCAACCCAAGCCGAGTTCTCGCTTGAGCAGCGCTTCGTTGTCCGGCGCTTCGGCAAAAGCGCGCCGTTCGCTTTCGCTCAAAGCTTCGATGCCGTCGTAAAAGTTTTTGATCTGCACTCGGCCATCGTCGTCTTTCATCGAAGCCAGAAGTTTCGACATCATCAATGCAGGATTTGGCGACCAATTGCCGTAATGCCCGCTGTGAAGCTCGCGACGCGCGCCGTAAACAGTGATTTCAAAACCCGTCACGCCACGAGCGCCGAAATATATTTGCTGTCTGCGAGTTTGATCCACCGGCCCGTCGCAAATCAGCCAGGCGTCGGCTGCAAGAAGGTCGCGGTATTTTTCGACGATCTTTTCCAGATGCGGCGAACCCGCTTCTTCTTCGCCTTCAAAGAAAAACCTGATGTTCGAGTTGATGGCGATCTTGTTAGCCCTCAAAGCGTCGAGCGCGGCGCAAATGGCAATGATCGGCGCTTTGTCATCGCCAGTCGAACGCGCGTACAGTCGCCATTCGGGATCGAATTTTTCGCCTTTGCCCGGAAACGGAATTTCCCTGCCGCCCGCTTCAATCGCGGCGGTTCGCAAAATCGGTTTGAAGGGATCGCCGCCTTCCCATTTGGATGGTTCGACCGGCTGGCCGTCGTAATGCGCGTAAAAGATCAAAGTGCGAGTCGCGCCCGGCGTCAGAATTTCACCGTAAACAACCGGCGGAGCTTCGGGAACTTCCAGCAAGCGAGTCTTGACGCCTCGACGTTCCATCATTTGAACGATCAGGTTCGCGTTGCGACGAATGTTCACCGTATCCGAAGCCACGTTCGGAATCGAAAGCAATTCGGCATATTCGGCGAAGATTTCGCGTTCGTGCGTCTGCCGATAAGCCCGGGCAGCATCTGCAACAGTCGGGCTTTGCGCAAAAGCTTGAACGCAGATCAGCAACAACAAAACGGTCAGAAAGAGTTTGCCTTTCACTTCGGTCTCCTAAGGGTTCAGATTGGATTTCAGCTTTTTCGGACAGAAGACAGCATCAAGGCTTCCGCCCGCGGCATTGACAGACATGAAAAATGGGCGAGGAGAAATTGTCCTCCTCGCCCATTTTTCATGTCTGTCAGTTTTCAGACCTAGGCCGTCGCCGGATTGCCACCTGTGATCGGCGGCAGAATCGGATTTAGCACAGGTTCCTTTTCAGCAGGTTTGTCAGGATCAGGCTGGATCTTCGGCGTAGGCGTGTCGTCATCAAGCGGTAAGCCCGCAACGACTCGACGAATCTGAACCGAATCCAGCGTTTCGCGGATCAACAGCGCCTGAGCCAATCGCTCCAGAGCGTCGCGATTATCCAGAATTATCTGGCGAGCGCGATCGTATTGATCCATCACAATCCGCTTCACTTCCTGATCAATCTTGACGGCGGTGTCTTCGCTGTAATCCTGATGCTGAGCGATTTCGCGTCCCAGGAAGATTTGCTCTTCCTTTTTACCGAAAGTCAGCGGTCCAAGATTGGACATACCGAACTCGCAAACCATGCGTCGAGCCAGTTCGGTCGCGCGTTCGATGTCGTTCGAAGCTCCGGTCGTCACTTTGCCGAGGAAGATGTCTTCGGCCAAACGTCCGCCCATCAAAATCGCAATCGAACCTTCGATGTAATCCAGGCTGTGAGTGTAACGGTCGCCTTCGGGCAGTTGCTGAGTCAATCCCAGCGCCATACCGCGCGGAATGATCGTGACCTTGTGAACCGGGTCGGCGTTCGGAACTTTCAACCCGACGATGGTGTGGCCGGCTTCGTGATAGGCTGTGGTCTTCTTTTCTTCTTCGGACATGACGGCGGATTTCCGCTCCGATCCCATCAGGACTTTGTCCTTCGCCCATTCGAAGTCATGCATCAAAACCATCTTCTTATTGTAGCGGGCGGCGTTCAGCGCAGCTTCATTGACCAGATTGGCCAGATCGGCTCCGGTGAAACCAGGCGTGCCGCGAGCGATGACCGAAATATCAACGTCTTCGCCAAGCGGAATCTTGCGCGTGTGAACGGCCAAAATGCCTTCGCGGCCTTTGACGTCCGGGCGGTTGACGATGACGCGGCGATCGAAACGTCCGGGACGCAATAACGCCGGATCGAGAACGTCAGGGCGATTGGTGGAGGCAACCAGAATCACGCCGTCGTTCGATTCAAAGCCGTCCATTTCAACCAGCAACTGGTTCAACGTCTGTTCGCGTTCGTCGTGTCCGCCGCCAAGCCCTGCTCCGCGATGACGTCCGACGGCGTCAATTTCGTCAATGAAAATGATGCACGGCGCGTTTTTCTTGCCCTGCTCGAACAAATCGCGAACGCGACTGGCTCCGACGCCGACAAACATTTCGACGAAATCAGAACCCGAAATTGAAAAGAACGGCACATTGGCTTCGCCAGCAATGGCGCGCGCCAGCAAGGTTTTGCCCGTTCCCGGAGGCCCCATCATCAGCACGCCTTTGGGAATGCGTCCGCCAAGTTTCTGAAACTTCTGCGGCTCTTTCAAAAATTCAATGATCTCCTGAAGCTCTTCCTTAGCTTCATCAACGCCTGCGACGTCCTTGAACGTCACGCGCTTCTGCTGGTTGGAAAGCAATTTGGCCCGGCTCTTGCCGAAACTTAGCGCCTTGTTCCCCCCCGATTGCATCTGTCGCAGCATGAAAATCCATAACGCAATGATCAAAACAAATGGCGCATAAAAAATCAGCGCCTGCATCCACATCCCGCTGGTCGTTGAATTGTCGTATTCAACGCGAACGCTGTTTTTTCTCATTGTCTCGGCGATTGTGTTCGCGCTTTCCTCGCCGCCGATCGTCGTGGTGTAGTTCCGCTGATCCTGCAGCTTCCCTGTCACCTTTTCCTTTTCAATCTTGGCTGTGGTCACTTCCTTCTTTTCAACTCTCTCCATCAGCTCAGTGTATGCCAAATTTACTGGCTGGTTGCCGCTGGGATTATGAAAGAAGCGATAAAGCAGAATTGCTCCGCCAATGATCACCACCCAAAAAATCACTTGTCTTACTGTCGAGTTCAAAGTCATTTACCTCCATTGAAAACCTGCACCGCATTCTAGCCTAAACCGGCGATTTTCGCTCGCCATTTTGCGGCAAAACTACAGACGCCGGGTAATTAGTCCGGGTTTCGACATTGTGCGGCAGATAGTTTTACAAAACTGTTTCAAATCGTCCCGTTTTTCTCGACTGTCGGCAAAACCTCAGCCGCCTACTCTTCGGCAGGTTTCACTATTTCCAAATGGCCCGATTTGCGCAGCACTTGCCACCCGCCGGGTAACTCAATAATTCGCCCGCCCTGTCCTCGTTCAATTAATCTTTCAATCGCCGCGATGTGAACCGCTTCGATGCGCTGCAAACCGTCGCGCCGTTCGCGCAACCATAATCGCAACGTCCGCCGCCGGATTGCCGGATGTTGTCGCAACATCGCCTTGATTTTCAGCCTTGCTCCGTCGCGGGCTTCGGCCAAAGCCTGTTCAGCAATCCGCTGTAAAACCTCATCGTCTTCGGTCAGCAATGTTGACGCGCGAACCAGCGATTCGCCGCTTCGCGGATTGAAGCTGTCAAGCAAAGGCATCAATTCGTGCCGGATG
>CAYRQB010000136.1:0-14960 GCA_964426025.1 uncultured Heliomicrobium sp. | reverse complement strand
GGAATGCACAAAACGACTTTGACCTCTTCCGGCCAATGGCTTTTGACGGCTTTCAGCGCGCGGCGTTCGTTGCCGGAATAATCAATCCATTCTTTGACGACGGCGACGACCAAACCGCCTAAAGTCGCCGGAGCCAGATTGTCGCCGTGTCCTTCAAAGTTCAACGCGTAGTTGAAAAAATCTTCCTGATCCAGTTTTTCGCCAGACAGAGCTTCGTAAATGGAAAGCCCTGCGATAATCGCCGAACTGCTGCTGCCCAATCCGCGCGCCAGCGGAATCTCGCTGTGAACGCGAATCCGCGCGCCGGGCAATTTCTGTTTGCGATTTTCCGCAGCGTGCAGCGCGGCGCGAAGCATCAGGTTTGTTTCGTCCAGCGGAACTTTTTCAGCGCCTTCGCCGGTCGGCACAATCTGAAAGCCGTTGTCGTGCGGTTCGACTTCGATACGCAGGTAAAGCGACAGCGCCAGCCCGCAAGTGTCAAAACTGGCTCCCAGATTTGAGGTGGAAGCAGGAACTATAATTTCTGTTTTAGGCATTTCTTGATTGCGGCTCAGGAATAAAACTTCCGAGCAATACTCCTTCACCGCAGAGGCGCAAAGAGACGCAGAGGACGCGCAGAGTTTCCCGCAACCTCTGCGCGTCCTCTGCGTTCTCAGCGTCTCCGCGGTTAATTCTTTGTGTTTATTTCAAGCTCCGATGTAACGCGCATAAAGAGTTCGCGCGACAGCCGGATCGTCAGTGCCTTTGATGATGCTGCGAGCATCGGCAAAGACTGTTATTTCATGTTCGGCGGTCTTCAGCTTCAATAAAAACTGATTGTAGCTTACTTCGCCAGCGGCTCGCAGTTGTTCGGCCAGCCGCGCAAAATCAATTTGAACCGGCAATGACGGCGTGATCTGAACTGCATTGCGTCCGCAAAGCGTCGTTGCCAATTGGCCTCCGCGCGCCGTCAGAAATTCAAAACGGCGTTGCTGGCAAGTCAGACAATCGGCGGCTCGCTCGTTCAGCTTCAGACGAGTAACGCTGTTCTGCCAAAGGTCGAATTGCAGCAGCGAACCGTGCAGCTTTTCAGTTTGACCGGTCAAAATCTTGATCGCTTCGGCAATTTGATAAGAAGAGATGACGGCGATGATAGGCAAAATGACTCCCGCCGTGTCGCAGGTTGGCGAAGTTCCGGGCGCAGGCATTTCCGGAAAAACACAACGCAGACAAGGCGTGACGCCGGGACGAATCGTCATCTGCACGCCGTGAGCGCCGACCGCCGCTCCGTAAATCCATGTCTTACCCAGCTTGACCGCCGCGTCATTGAGCAGAAAACGCACTTCAAAATTGTCAGAGCCGTCCAGCACTACGTCGGCGTCACGGATCAATTCTTCGACATTTGAATAATTGACGTCTTTGACTACCGCTTCGGCTTCGACTTCGGAATTGATGCGAGCGATGCGAGCGGCGGCGGCAACGGCTTTCGGCAATCGTTCCAGAGCGTCGCGCTCTTCAAACATGATCTGGCGGTGAAGGTTCGATTCTTCTATGAAGTCGCGGTCAATCAACCGCAATCGCCCGACGCCCGCGCGAGCCAGCATTTCGGCGTGCATGGCTCCGAGCGCGCCACATCCCAGGACGACGGCCTTGCTTTCCGTCAGCCGTTGTTGACCTTCCTTGCCTATGCCGGAGAAAAGTATTTGGCGGGAATAGCGTTCAGAAGTGGCAGAATTGGCGGAATTCATTGCGGATTGAAATTGCCGGATTGGATTGCGGAAGCGGTCGCGCCCGTGGCCAAACCGCATTCCGCAATCTGAAATCCGCAATCCTTAGCGAGTTGTGCGAATCAATATTTCAGTTCCCGGCTCCAGTTTGACCTTGTTGCTGCCTTGAATGTAGGTCGAACCTGCGCCAGCCGCTGCGCCAATGCCTGCGCCGATTGCGGCGCCTTTGCCGCCCCCGGCGATGCCGCCGATAATTGCGCCGAGCGCGGCGCCACCACCGGTGCGAACGGCTGTAGTTTTGCCTTTGCTGCCGCTTTTGATGTTGCCCTCTTCGTCAACTTCCTTGGCAGAATCTTCGCCGTAAACTTTGACGATCTGAGCATCCATGACAATTGTTTCTCCGTTGCGCAGCTTGATGCGGTCAAAGGCCAATGACAATTCGGTCTTGCCGGTCATCTTGCCTGACTTGTCAATTTTGGCGACGTGGCCTTCGACTATGGCGTCGGCGTATGCGCTCGGAGTCAGGACGGTCGCGGTGAACCGGTCGCCGTCTTTGGATTCTTTGGTGTCAATGGTGTCCTCCAAACGAATCTTCATCTCAGTGCCGCGCGGAATCACTGTCGCTTTCGGAGCCGCTTTGGTGGTTTTACGCGTCGTTCTGGTTCTGGATTTCGTCTGAGCGAATGATTCGACGTTGATCAAGGTCACAGCCAGAATCAAACTGAAAACCGAAATAATTGATAGCGCGAATTTCCTCGAATTAAGCATAACCGCCTCCTCGTTTGTATGATTGACTTTGGGTTTCATTTGGGGAGTATTTCGACAGCCGAAGCTTAGCAAACAAATTTGATGGCGGCAAAGACAGTCCATCATGGATATTAAGCCTCAATGAGTAGAAAAAATGAGTCGCCAAAATCTCAGCAGAAGATTTACTAATTCAACGGCGGTTTTTATAATCCGCCAGCTTTATCACAATTGCGAGTACCGAGGAAAAATCTGAAAACTCCGAAATCAAATACCGCTGGCAGGTTTTGAAAAAGCTGTATCTTGCCGAGCGGCTCTTCACTTTGTCGTTATAACTATGCTCAAAAAACTATTTGCACCGGAAAATCTGCTCAACTGGTTGCTGGTATTTGTGCCTGTGGCCACGGTTCTTGAATTCACACACGCCAACCCGATTGCCATTTTTGCGACTTCGTGTCTGGCCATCATCCCGCTGGCTGGATGGATGGGACGAGCCACCGAACATCTGGCCGAAAAGCTCGGCGAAGGCATCGGCGGTTTGCTGAACGCGACATTTGGCAATGCCGCTGAGTTGATTATCGCTTTGATGGCATTGAGAAAAGGCCTGTACGAAGTGGTGAAGGCTTCGATTACAGGATCAATCATCGGGAATATTCTGCTGGTGTTGGGATTGAGCATATTGATTGGCGGGCTGAAATATCCAAAGCAGGTTTTCAACAAGACAGCGGCTTCGCTCGGATCAACACTGCTTGGACTTTCCGCAATCGCGCTGGTCATGCCTGCCGTCTTTCATATGCTTGTCGTCAACAAACCAAACGTCCGCGAGCAGGATTTAAGCCTGGAAATTGCTATTGTCCTGATCATCACCTACGTGTTGAGTCTGGTCTTCACATTGAAAACACACTCTCATCTTTATTCCGGTGGTGTTGAGGGAACCGAAAAACCTGTTGAAAACAATTCGCACGGCTGGAGCAAGCCAAAATCCATTGCAGTGCTTTTGACTGCGACTGCGTTGGTCGCCCTGATGAGCGAATTTCTGGTTGGCGCTGTTGAGGAGGCTTCTCACAAACTGGGACTAACTGAGGTTTTTGTGGGTGTGATTCTGGTGGCCATCATCGGAAATGCGGCGGAGCATTCGACTGCAATTCTGGTGGCGATGAAAAATAAAATGGATTTGGCGCTGAACATCGCCATCGGCTCCAGCATGCAAATCGCCTTGTTCGTAGCGCCGGTACTTGTTTTCGCCAGCTACGCATTCGGCCAGCCGATGAACCTGATCTTCACCTCGCTGGAAGTAATCGCTATTTCCGTTTCCGTTTTGGTTGTGGCATTGATTGCTCAGGATGGCGAATCGAACTGGATGGAAGGGGTTTTATTACTCGCGGTTTACGCAATTCTCGGTCTGACGTTTTATTTCCTGCCTGCTTAGTCTGTGTGAAAGCTTGAAGTACCGGTCGGTTATTGTCCGGATTGTCAGCCAAATATAGCAATTTTGCCCTCGTGGGTTTGCGAGCCGAGAGTTCTTCCCAAACGACCTTCTCCATTTCCTCGGCCTGCGCTTCAAGTTCGTTGAGTAATTTATCCCGCTTAACGAGTCTATGTAGCAAATCGCCTGGCAATTTGTTTCTGGTCGCTCTTATCTGAAACAAAAGTATTGCGTTGGTCTGTTGAATTATTTCCTCTACCCTGCGCGCGCGCTCCAAACTGGTCAGAATGTGAACCGCATGAGCCAATTCATGGCCTAAAACTTCGGCGTATCTTTCTTCCATGTTCAATCCCAGGAATGGGATAAAACCGTCCGGACGTTTTGTTTGCCCTCCGACATAAGCATGGTTAATGCTGGCCAGATTGAGTTTGATGATCGCAATATGATGTTCACCAAGCGGATCGAACCGCTCAATAATGAATTCTCCAGCCGTACAAGTTGGAGTACCGCTCAAACGAACTATTTCAACATAAACTGTGTGTCCGCTGGTTTCTATCCACTGCCACATATTTCGCAATGTGGGATGCCATGGCTGATGATTGTCGTTTTCGGCAAAAACTATTTGTTCAATCTCGCGCCATTTCTCAAGCTCTTTGGCGGAGAGGCGAGTTGTAACCAAGCCCGTCTGCTTGGAAGTGACTGGTGGAGTATGACGGACTTTGCCATTTTGTGCGTCGGCGATTGCAACAAATAAAACGAATTGTGCAGCCAGCAGCAAATATCCACACATATACAACCTACCTCTCGCGATCGTAGGGAAAAGTATCGAAGGACCAATTTACGGGGATTTATTTCGGGGCTGGACTAAATCATATTGGTGGAACCAATGACTTATCGAAACGGATTATATTCAGATTCAGGTCAAAGCCATAAGAAAAACTGTTTGCTGAAGTGATAAAGGTGCCTAGGTGACAGGAAAGCTTCTGTAACAGGGATGCCTGAAAAGGAGAGAGGCCCAAGATGCCTCACTCATCTTGAGCCTCAATGCGATACACACACATGAAATGCTGATGACCGGTATGCTGGTGAATTAAATATCCTCACTATATTCAATTCTTAACCAGTCATCTTTCTTGGTCACTCTAACGCGCAAGGTCATTGAAAGTTCCACGATGTTCTACTTTTTTTGAAAAATCATCAGCCGGACTTTTCATTTCTGCATAAGGTCAGGAGAAATCAGCGAAATGATTTGCAGCGAAAATTTTTAGATTTTTTTTTTTGCGCCGGATGGAACTTTTCAAAGGCTTTGGCGTGTACGCAAACAACAAATAATGGTGATTATAAGTTCTAAAGTATAGTGAGGATATTTTAGAGCGCTTCTACAAATCACCAGCATCCTTCCGTAAGAAGTTCGCATACGGGCTTAGCGATGAGTGAGGCATTGCTAAGCCCATTCGCTTTTTTAGACCCCATTTTTCTTCTGGCTTCTTCCGACCGTTACCAATCCGTAATCATAAATTCTATGCTGTGACCACGCGCTTTTCGTTGATGCGACTGACGACCCAGGCACGCGCCCAGCTATCCGCTTCCAAAACAGATTCCAAACTGTCAGCCGGTTGTTTTGTGTGTGCGTCACAAGCTGCTTCAATAAGCTTGGGAATGTCGCCGAATTTAACTTTTTCACCAAGAAACGCGGAAACGGCAACTTCGTTGGCAGCATTCAGAACCGCTGGCAAAGTGCCGCCTGCTCTCAAGGCCCTGTAAGCCAATTTCAGACAGGGAAATTTCTCCGCATCCGGAGCAAAGAACTCCAGTTTGCTCAGCATCGCCAGATCGAGCGAAGCCATTTGCGTCGGACGGCGATCCGGATAAGTCAGCGCATATTGAATCGCGTGCCGCATATCGGTTGCGCCCAACTGGGCGATAATTGAACCATCAACCAACTCAATCATTGAATGAACCACCGATTGAGGATGTACCACGATGTCAATTTCATCGGCTGAGCAATTGAACAGCCAGTGGGCTTCTATGACTTCCAATCCCTTGTTCATCAAAGTAGCCGAATCAATGGTGATCTTTGCCCCCATTCGCCAGGTCGGATGCTTCAAAGCCTGCGCCGGAGTCGCCCGTTCGATTTCTTCTTTACTGGCATTGCGGAAAGGACCGCCCGAAGCTGTCAGTATCAGTCTCTTCAACTCCTCGCGTTTTTCTCCACGCAAGCACTGATGAAGAGCGTTATGTTCGCTGTCAACCGGCAGAAGCTCTGCCCCTGATTTTTCCGCCGCGCGCGTCATCAGTTCACCGGCAATAACCAAAGTTTCCTTGTTTGCCAATGCGACGCGACGCCCCAATTCCAGCGCTCGGTAAGTCGGCAACAATCCCAGAGCGCCGACAACCGCTCCGATTACAATTTCTGCGCCATCAACCGTGGCGACTTCACTCAAACCTTCGACACCGATGCTGATTTTAGGCTGATCAACTACGCCTCTACTTTTTAATTCGTGGCGAAGCTTATCTTCGCTGGCCGGGTCGCTGACCGAAACCAGACGCGGGCGGAATTGTTCGATCTGATCGGCCAGCAGTTCAATGTTCGATCCCGCTCCCAGCGCGGCCACCTTGTATTCACCCTTGAAAGCTTCGACGACGCGAAGCGTATTGCAGCCGATTGAACCGGTCGAACCTAATATTGCTATCTGTTTCATAACGCTTGCCGGTGTTTTGAGTCGGGCTTTTTGAAAGCCCACCTCTGATTTCATCACCGAAGGAAAATCACGTAGAAATAATAGAGCAGCGGAGCGTTAAAAAGCATGCTGTCCAGTCGGTCGAGCAATCCTCCATGGCCTGGAATCAATTTTCCGGCGTCTTTGGCCTTTGCCCCGCGCTTGAGCATTGATTCGCACAAATCGCCGACGACGCCCAGCAATCCCAAGACAATCGCCAGCGGAATCGCATGCTCAATTTTCAACTCAGGGAAAAATGCGTAATGCGCTATCAGCGCGGCAATTACATTCCCGGCCAATCCGCCAATCAATCCTTCTATCGTTTTGCCGGGACTGACACGCGGAGCAAGTTTGCGGCGGCCAAAATTTCTCCCGGTGTAATAAGCTCCGGTGTCTCCGGCAAAAACGACGATGAAAAACAGTGTCAGCAGTTTTGCCGACAACTTTGGAATCTGGCTTTCGATTACGGCCAGAGCAATGATGTATCCACCAAGCAGAGCGACATACATAACTCCGAAAACTCTGGTTGCGGCATCCGGTAAAACGTGACCGAAATCTTCCTTGTCGGCGTTGCTGAAAAGCTGAACGAGCAACTCAAAAACCACCAGAGTTGCGACAATCGCCACGATCAGTTCCTGCTTCTCAAAATAAAAAGCGGCGAGGATTCCCACCGCCGCAATCAGGCCATGAATCAGCCCGCCCTGTTTTGACAGGGCGAAATACTCGTACAGGCCAAGCAAAACGCCCAATCCGGCTATCGCGACAAACCAGATTGGCGGAGCCAGCCATAACACTGAAAAGAGAATCGGTAAAAAAATTATTGCGCTAAGTACACGAGCCATAGAGGTGAGTTTTTATCAGGAAGCGTTGACAACCGCGCGGCGGGCGCTTTCGCTCAAACCGCCGAAGCGACGCTCGCGCTTTTGGTAATCAACAATGGCAGTAAAAATATCCGGGCGACGAAAATCCGGCCACAGCGTGTCGGTCACGTAAATTTCAGCGTAGGCGATTTGCCATAACAAAAAGTTGCTGACGCGCATTTCGCCGCTGGTGCGGATCAGCAAGTCCGGATCGGGCAAATCAGCGGTGTAAAGCTGCCGTGAAATATCTGCTTCAGTCAGCGATTCCGGCGTTCGACCTTCCTGCTCGCATTTTTCCATCAGCTTGCGAAAGGCGTCCACCAACTCAACCCGTCCGCCGTAATTCAATGCCACGTTCAATATCATTCCGCTGTTGCCAGCCGTTTTGCGAATGGCCGAGCGCAATTCAAATTGAACCGATTCGTCCAGTTCGCTGGTGCGGCCAATGGTTTGAAAGCGTATGTTTTCGCGGTGAATGTTTTCCAGTTCCTTGCGCAGATATTCTTTCAGGAAAGTCATCAGCGCTTCGATTTCAAACGGCGGACGTTTCCAGTTTTCAACGGAAAAGGCATATAGCGTCAGGGCTTCAATTCCCAGCCGGGCGCAGGTATCAACCGTCGCGCGAACGGCTTCGACCCCGGCTCGATGGCCGGCGATGCGCGGCAGCAAGCGACGATTCGCCCAGCGGCCATTTCCGTCCATGATCACAGCGATGTGGCGCGGCAACCGCGTAAAGTCAATTTGTTTGAGCAACTGCTCGTCCCTTGAGCCTGGCTCGATCAATCCAGCAAAATCTTGAAGCATCTTTTTTAGCCGCCTGGTTTTTTGTCGGGTCTGTTTGCCGCTTTAGGAATGAAATCGTCGGTCGCTGATCCGGGGATCCGCCATCGGTCACATTTCCACGAAGTAATATTGGGATTATCGGTGCGAATTGTGATGAATAAATGACCGCGAACGATCGGCGACGAATACTAATACTCGACTTTAATCAGCGTCAACCCTTGCGCCGGAGCGGGAGCGCCAATCAGCGACCGATTCTGACTTTCAATCAACCCTGTCATCGAGCCGATTTTCAATCTGCCTTGATTGGCTTCCACCAGCGCGGCGACCATCGTCCGCACTTGATAACGCAAAAAACCTTCGCCTGAGAAAAACATGGCCAGCAAATTTGCCTCGCACGCTGATTCGCGTTCGATGCGAATATCTGTCACGGTTCGCACGCGCGTTTTGGCTTCACTCCCCGCAATGGTGAAGGCCGTGAAATCATGAGTCCCGATCAACGCCCGCGAATCTTCAACCAATTTATCCGGGTTCAGCGGATGAGGATAATGCCAGGCGTATCGCGTCCAGAATGGATTCATCACTTCGCCCGTGAAGATTCGATAACGATAGGTTTTTCCTTTGGCGTCATACCGCGCATGAAAATCTTCCGGCGCAATGGAAGCTTCCATTACGCGTATGTCCGGCGGCAAATTGCCGTTCAAAGCATTTCGCAAACTGACGCCGTCCCATTTTTTCGCCAATCGGAATGAAACCACCTGCCCTTCGGCGTGAACTCCGGCGTCGGTTCTGCCAGCGGCAAATGTCGTCACCGGCGCTCCTTCCAACTTTTCCAACACGGCGTTCAAAACACCCTGAATCGTCGTCTGGTTAAGCTGAATTTGCCAGCCGCAATAATTCGTTCCGTCATAAGCCAGCGTGATTCGGTATTTCATCGCCTGTTAATCCGCTTTGACGCTGTTGATCAAAACCACTTCATTGACGGATTTTCCCGGCTCTGATTTGAGCGAGACCATGATGTCTGAATCCGCAGTGACGCTGACGCATTCGTAATTGAATGAATCGTTCGTCACGCGCCTGAGTTCGCTTTTCGGAAAAGTGATCAAGTAGAGTTGGTGAAGCTCCGTCGCATTATCAGTGTTTTGCTGTCGCGCGCTGATAACCACACCGCTGCCATCGCCCAGCCAGGCCAGTTGTTTGACGCTCGCCCACTTCTGATTCTCGATCGGTTGCGCCGAACTGTCATCAGGATTGACTGCCAACACCTGCATCAAAGCTCCGCCCGAACTCGTTGCCGCAACTGCGCAGGCGATAAATCTTCCGTCAGGCGACCAGGCCGGTCCCAGCAGCGACAAAGCCTCAGGCTGTTTTCGCGCGATCAACTTCATCTCCTCCGCTCCATCAAGCTTTTTGATGATCAATGAAGTTTCGCCCTGCGACGGATTGCTGCGAACAAACGCAAAATATTGCCCGTTCGGTGAAAGCGAGATCGGACTGTCCAAACCCGTCATTACTTCTTCCGACGCGCCGCCAAGCGAAGGAATCCGGTAAAGCTTGCTCGCCTGCTCGACATTCGGCCTCGCTACATAAAATATGAATTTCCCGTCAATCGAAAAAGTCACTCCGACGAAAGCGACTTCTTCCGGCGCTAATATCCTGACAGCGGCAGGCGCTCCCAATTGCCTGACCCACAAACTTTGCAGTTTGCCGTCCTGCTCGACATAAACGACCTGCTTTCCATCTTTGGAAATCGCCGGAAGCAACGCCTTGCCCGATGTCGTCAGGCCGGCAATTGAAACCTGTTTAAATTCAGTCTTGGCGTGGTTGTTGGTTCGGCGGTATGCGACGAACATCGCTCCGACAACAATGGCCAGACAAACGGCCAGAAAGGCCATTGTCGAAATCACTCTTTTCCTGCTCAATTCAACCTGTTCGTCGCTGATTACCGGTTGAACGTGTTCTTTGCCGTCGTTCATGATTTTATTGTCACAATCCTGCAAATTATTGATGTGTTTGACCGTTAGGCGCTCGATCCGGATTTGTCGTGGTGATTTGAAATCCGCCGATAGGAAGTCTTTTAACCCCTGACTCGATTTTCTCAGCGATCACTCGAAGACAATTGACTGAAACTACTGAAAAAACAGAACTTCTATCTTTGAAACCCCTACCAGACCCACCAAAACAGGCCAAACACGGTCTTAATGAATTGCCTTCAAGCTACATTCGACATATTGAGCCTGCAAAAAATCAAAGCCCAATATTTTGTGGCAGACGATTTTCCGCCGCGCTCTTGACAGCAGTTTGACCCGCGCCAGCACTGGCGATTTTCATCGCACATTAGTTTTCACGTGGAACGACGCGGGTTTGGAGCCGCAGCCGTCGCCAAAACACCTGAGAACAGGCTTTCAAGCACCTTCAAACTTACTGGCGACTGCCGGGTTTGATCGCCGTCGAACCTTCCTTGCACATCGGGCAATCTTCCGGTTTGTAGGTCGGGACTTCCAGCACGGCCATCGCATGACGCGGGATTCCCAGATCAACCGCGCCGCCGCTGCGGTCAATCAATGAGCCTGCGCCAGCAGCAATGCCGCCGAGCGAAGTAACGACTTCCATGACTTCGCGAGTCGAACCGCCGGTCGTCACCACGTCTTCGACGACGAAGCAACGTTCGCCCGGTTTGATCGAAAAGCCTCGGCGAAGCGTCATTATTTTTTCCTGTCGTTCGGTGAACAGAGCGCGAATTCCCAGAGCGCGCGCGACTTCGTGCGCAACGATCACTCCGCCCAGCGCCGGAGCAATGACCAGATCAATCCGTCCGATTTTCGGATCGGCTTTCGCTTTGGCGGCAAGTTCAGAACAAAGCTTTTCGGCCACCGCAGGATGTTGCAGCACCAGAGCGCATTGCAGATAACGCGAGCTATGCAATCCTGAAGTGAGCAGAAAATGGCCTTTGAGCAAGGCTTGATTCTCTTCAAAAACTTTCAGCACTTCGTCTGTGGTCATAATCTGATTTCCGAAGCCCGCGAATTTGTCGCAGGACTAACTCCCGTTTATGAAAATATAGCGATAAGGAAAGTGGCGAAAAACTTTGAGCGGCAAGTTCGCGGCTCGCTCAATTTTGGCAATGTCCGCTTCGGTGAAACCCCGCAACACGGAAACCGCCGCATCATTCCGCACCAATCGGTTGCGAGTGAACAGCGTCGTCAGAACTTTAATCGCGTAATACGCCAGCGGATGCCGCCGCAGATCATTGACGATAAAAGCCGAACGCGCAATGCGGGCAAAGCTTTTCAGCAATCTGCCGACTTGCGCCGTCTCGAAATGGTGAACGAATAACGAAGCCAGCACAAAATCAAAGCTACGGTCGGCGAACGGCAGGTTCATGGCGTCGGCGCGCACGACACTGATTTCTGGATAATCGGTCGTCAGCTTGTTTGATTCAATTGCCGCAATTTCGTTCAGGTCAACGACTACGAAATCCGTCCGCAAACCACGTCGCCTTCCCCATTCGACAATCGAAATGGGAATGTCGGCTGAGCCGGTGCCGATGTCCAACAACCGCACGCGCTTTTTACCCAGAGCTTCGATCATCGGAAAAAGATGTCTGGTCAAAGCCCCTTTGCCGCCCAGATAACGATTGATCCGCCGCAGATCGGCCAACTGCACAAGAAACTCATCCGAATCGTAATCCGATCCATCTATCAATTCCGACTCATTGCTGCGCTCATCAAAGTTTGGAGCAAACTGCTTGAACATTTCATTACCTCAAAACCGGCTTCGCGGATTTTTGAAATTGAGTTTTTGACAGCGAAGCATCATCAGTCTATCGGCGAAGAAGATTATTTCACGCCGAAGAAATGAACGCGAGAAGGCGAGCAATCTTCTTTGTCAATTCTTCCCAAGCTTCCGTGATGGCGGATGTGATTTAAGCTCCAGTCAAAGCAGTGCTACAATCCGCGCCAATTTGCGCGAATCCGCAACTTCAACAACCGACAGAGAGCAGTATTGGCAGCGGAAGAAAACGACCTTAGAGGTTTTCCGCTCAGACCTTCACCCGCAAGGAGAGCTATGCCGAAGAGATTGAATATGGAGGAGTACATCTCCTCTAAACAAAAAAAGCAAACTTACGTCACCCAGATGTTTGAAACCATCGCCCCGCGCTATGACTTCATCACGGTCTTTCTGTCTTACGGGATGGACGGCGGATGGAAGCGTAAAATGATCGAAATGCTTAACCCCAAAGGCGACGAACGAGCGTTGGATCTGGCCTGCGGAACCGGCGATATAACTTTTTCGCTCGGCGAGAAATTGCCCTCGGGTCAGGCTTTCGGATTGGACATCACACAGGGAATGCTGGTCATCGCCGAAGAAAAACGTCTGGCCAAAAAAGCCGACAACGTCTTTTTTCATCGAGCGGACATTATGACCATGCCGTTCGCCGACGAATCTTTCGATTGCGTGACCTGCGGTTACGCGTTGCGAAACGTGCCCGATGTGGAATTGGCGCTGGCCGAAATCAAACGAGTGTTGAAACCCGGCGGACGTTTTATGTCGCTGGATTTCGCTCATCCCGACAGCCGAATTTACCGATGGTTGTACCTGAATTACCTGATAGTAGTTGGTTCGATCACAGGAATCGTGCTGCACGGAGACCCGGACACTTACCGTTACATCCCCGAAAGCCTCAAACGTTATCCTGGCCAGCGTGGAGTGCAGGAAATCATGAACCGCGTCGGATTTGGCGAAACAGGATTTATGGAATTCGGCGGCGGGATTATGGCGATCAATTACGGAACCAAGCCTTGCTAAAAAAATTCTCCCCACGAAGCCACACAAAAGAACACGAAGAGAAGGGCAAAACAGAAATAAGCAAGGCCAGGGTCAGCTAATCTTCTTCGTGAAACTTCGTGTGACTTCGTGGGAGAATCTTCTGTTTTCAATGCTCGAATTTCTTCACCACCAGCGCAGAGTTTTTCGATCCGAAGCCTATGCAATTGCAAAGCGCGGTTTTTATATCAGCCGGTCGCGCCGCGTTCGGCACGTAATCCAGATCGCATTCCGGATCGGATTCGTCCAGATTGATGGTCGGCGGCAAAAAACCTCCGTTCATTCCGCCAATCGTCGCCATCAGCCCGGCAGCGCCCGAAGCTCCCTGCGGATGACCGATCATGCTTTTGGTCGCGCTCATCGGAATCTTGTAGGCAATATCGCCGAAAGCGTTTTTGACCGCGCGCGTTTCTATGCGGTCGTTCAGCCTGGTCGAAGTTCCATGCAGATTGATGTAATCAACTTCTTCCGTTGTGACTCCGGCGTCGGCCATCGCCAGACTCATCGCCCGAGCCGGTTCTATTCCGCTTTCGTCCAGTTGCACGCGGTGATGAGCGTCGCAGGTTGAACCGTAACCGGCGATTTCAGCATAAATCTGCGCTCCGCGATTCAACGCGTGTTCCAATTCTTCCAGCACGAACAGGTAACTGCCTTCGCCGATGACGAATCCGTCGCGATCTTTGCTGAACGGGCGTGAACCGCGCGCGGGTTGTTCGTTCCACGAAGCCGTCATGACCTTCATGACGCAAAACCCAAGCATGAAGCTGTGAGCCAGCGGCGCATCAACTCCGCCAGCCAGCACTGTGTTGATCCGTCCGAGCGCAATGTTCTGCGCGGCGTAATTGATCGCGTCAGTCGAAGAAGTGCAGCCGGTCGAAACCAGATGGCTGAATCCCTTAATCCCGAAAGGCATTGAAAGCTCGCTCGGCAACGATCCCGGCGTCGCCGTCGGAACGGTGTAAACACTGGCGCGTTTGGCTTCGTTGGCAAAATAATAGCGGTACTGTTTTTCGATGAAGCTCAAAGAAGCTCCGCCGCTGCCCAGCACAATGCCAATGTCGCGTTTTTCGTCCAGGTCCATTTCACGCGGTTTCAATCCGGCGTCGGCAAAAGCCAGTTCAGCCGCCGCAATCGCAAAAGCGACGGCGTGCGAAACGTGCTGGCGATCTTTGGGCGGAATGAATTGATCCGGATCGAAATCTTTGACTTCGGCGGCAATCTGCACCGGCAGATCCGCCGCATCGAAACGCGTGATGCGCGTAACGCCGCTTCGTCCGGTTCTGACCGATTGCCAGAACTGTTCTTTGCCAATGCCGATGGGTGTAACACAACCTATGCCTGTGACGACCACGCGTCGCAGCGTTTTTGGAGTTTGCATATTTTTTGATCTCGCTTATTAGAGGTGGTAATTGATTGCGGACGACAGCTTAACTTGATTTGCCGGATTCGCCAAATTGTGAGCGGCAGGCGCTGTTGGTGCAGTACGGCGAGCGTCCGCGACCGAGCATTACTTCATCACATACCAAAGTGACCAGTAAATCCTCGGCTCAGCCATCCAAATACCGTCAACGCTCCCAAACATCCCATTGTGCCTACTCTGCGTGGCTCAGGTCGCTCACGCTCCCCGTACTGCACCAACATCAATCCAAGTCGTTCAGCAGCTCTTCAATCTCCGCCACTTCGCCATCCCGCCGATGGTAGCCCATCTCTTCGATCATGACCTTAGCCGTCTCCCAAGCCTTGCGCGCCGAGTCGCGGTCGCCCGTCGCCAGGCTCAGACGAGCGAATTCCAGATAACAATCGGCCAAGTGCAAGCGCATCTCTCCGCGTTCGGCGATGGTGAAGGCTTCGGCCAGGTCGCGGCGCGCTTGATCGAATTGCTGCGCCACCCGCGCCC
>CAYRQB010000135.1:4959-14976 GCA_964426025.1 uncultured Heliomicrobium sp. | reverse complement strand
GGCCCCATGATCGCGGAAATCTGCGGCACTACGCCCGAAGCCAGCGTGTTGCGCAAAAAGATGTCGGCGTATCCGCCAAGCGAAGCTACGCCTTCCTGAATTCGCGCGCCGCCCGAATCGTTCAAACCTATGACAGGCGCTCCGACTTTCATCGCCAGATCCATGATCTTGCAAACTTTCAGCGCGTTGGTTTCCGACAGCGAACCGCCGAAGACAGTAAAGTCCTGAGCGAAGACGAAAACCTCGCGTCCATCTATCAATCCGTGTCCGGTGACGAATCCATCGCCTGGAAACAATTGCGCATCCATGCCGAAATCGCGCGAACGATGCGTGACGAGTTTGTCGAATTCTTCGAACGTGCCTTCGTCCAGCAGAAATTCAATCCGTTCGCGCGCTGTCATCTTGCCTTCGGCATGCTGACGTTTGATTCTCTCTTCGCCGCCGCCAGCTTCGGCGGCAGCGTTTTTTTCTTTCAGAAGTTTCAGTTTGTCTTCAATCATAAGTTATCGCTTTTAGGAAAATAGCTTCCCGCGAATCACGCGAAAGCTTTTGAATAGCCTTTTCCAAAGTCTCTGCGCTCATTCGCGTCATCGGCGGAAAGAACTTTCTACCGGTCGCAGTAATGATTCTCCGCCTTCATAAATTCCATCCACAACGAATGAAAATGGTGAACGCCGTTTTCCCGTTTGACCGAATAACGCCCACGATCATAAGCGACGGATTTCAACCGCTTCTGCACCTGTTCGCAAATCCATATATCTTCCTGCTGAATTTCGTCGCTCAATTTGACAGCCGTCTTGATCCGCTCTTTTGCCTGCGGCGATTCGACGTCGTGAAAAAACCATTCAAAAATCGTCAGCGTTTTGTCGTGGCCGACCGGCACAATCAGATTGGTCGAAAGATTGTCAGGATAAATGTTCAGCATCAGGTTCGGGAAAACCCACAAGTACAAAGCTTCGTTTTGTTCAGCCGTCGCCGAATAAATTCGTTCGGGATCGTCGCCGGTTTTGATCGGCGCATCCTGCAAGGAATAAAACCGTCGAGCAATCGTCCGGTAACGCTGAAAATCAAGCTCGCGCATCAAACTCGGATGGACAATCGGCACGTGATAACCTTCGGCGTAATTGTCAACGTACACCTTCCAGTTGCAATCAATCAGATAATCGCGCCGATCGGCGAACTTCATTTCCGAAACCCGACAATGCCTCGTCAGCGACGGAATGTCTTCAAGAAAATCATCCAGGCTGAACTGATTTGCCTGACCGTCAATTTTGACGAAGATGAATTGTTGCCAGGTTTGAAGCTGAACGCGCTTCAATCCGAAATCATCGCGGTTGAAGTTTTCCACTCCGACAAAATCGGGCACGCCGATCAATCGTCCGTCCGTCGTATAAGTCCATCCGTGATAACCGCAGCGAAAATGTTCGCAACTCCCCGCGCCCTGAGCAATAGGCCCAGCGCGATGGCGACAGACATTGTGAAAAGCTCTCAACTCGCCATCATCACCGCGAACAACTACCACAGGCTCTTCGCCGACTTCGCAGGTGAAGTAGCTTCCGGCTTCAGCGACTTGATCCAATCGCCCAACCAGTTGCCACGAACGGTTGAAGATTTGCCGCTGCTCCGCCGCCAGATAAGTCTGATCGGTGTAACAACGCGCAGGCAAAGTTTCGGCGCGTTCGATTCGTTCTTCAAAATCGAAATTCAGCAATTTCATTTTCTCAGATGTTTTTTTCCAGTGAGGTTGATCGTTGACCATCACTCGGCGGCAAAGAGTAAGACCTGATCGCGCATTTGGCAATCCTGAGCAATTTCCCTTTTCCGCAATCCAAACACTTTGAAGGTAAGGATGCCAGCCGCTTGACGCCAAATCATTTTCTTGACCGTATTTACAGCCATTTGCTACTATCCGTTTGTTTCCAGACAAGCCCCATCGAATCAATTATCAAGTTGGCAGGGTAAAGGCAGTTCAAACAGGCATAAGAGTTCCAAGATGAAGTGTGAAAATTGCGGTAACGAACTTGTCGGCGCAGCCATCGTTTGCCGACATTGTAATCACAACAACGCGCAAGGCCGCGTCAGTCAATGGCGCGCGCGGCGCACAGGCGAACTGCAAAAACCATCTACGTCAACTCGCAGCCTGTCTCCTTTGGCCAACGACACTGAATCGGCGGGCGGGAAATCCGGGCGGTTAAACTCGAAACCGTTGGAACCCATCAAACCGCCTGTGATTCCATTCGAGCCAAAAGTTCAAATCAATCATGCCGCCGTTCAAACGCGCTCTTCACAATCATCTGTGCCAGTTTCAAAGACAGCCGGCCACAACGATGACGATCAAGGGGTCAGTGAATATCCTCCCTGGCGCGCTCAACTGAAAGAGAAAGTTCGGCAAGTCCGCGAACGAAGCGGAGCATTGGCGATTGAAGCGGAGACAGAACCTGACGAAGTTCAACTCGATCCGAATCCGATAGTCGAATCCGCGCTCAAACGCATTCGCTGGGCCAATCATCCGCCGCCCATCACTTCGCTACCGCGTTCGACTCGGCATGGTTCGCACGCCGTCGCGCTGGCCGTGGAGCCGGATTACGATTCAGAGCCGGAACCAGTTTCCGAAACCAAACCACAAACCAGAGTTGATTCCAATCCTTTGTTGCCGCGTCGTCCGACCAAACCTGTCAATCAGACGGGAGCGAGTTCCCCGCTGCAACGACAGGAAGCTGCGGCAAAAGTTCCAACCAGAAACGAAGTCAGAATCGAATTGCCTCCGGCGACTAAGCCGCCAGCTACTGTCCCGGAAGATAAACCGACAACCAATCCGTTCATTGCTCCCAAACCAACGGCGCAGAAAATCAGAACAACCGGCGAAATCAAACGCCCACAAACTTCGCCAAAAGTTCAACCGTCGCCCGGCGTCTCACAAAATTCGACGACGACGGCCATTCCGCCCAATCATCCGGTTGAAACTCAGGTCATAGGATTATCGCCTTCAGTTTCGAATGCCGCCGGATACGTAAACATCGGAACAGCGACAAGACCAGCTACGCGAACAGCTCCATTGTGGGTCAGAACGCTGGCCGGAGCTTGCGACTTTGAACTGATCGCGATGGCCTATCTGCCGATGTTCGCTTCATACGCAATGATGAATACATCGCTGGGAAGCGAATCCTTTGCACTGATGTTTGTGCTGCTGGCGGTTCTGACTTTTTGCTATCAGATTTTGACTTTGACGTTGGCGGACAGGACTTCGGGAATGGCTTTTTTGCAACTGCGACTGGTCAACATCGGCGACCATGAAGCTACGATTTCACCCACACAAATCCTGGCGCGAGCCGTCGCCGCAACCGCTGCGTTTTTATGTCCGCCGCTTAACCTGATCGTCATGCAATCCAATCAGCATCGCCACAGCCTGCCAGATTTGTTTTCCGGCACGACGCTCATCGAAAGATCATCCTTGCGCTGATCGCGCAGACTGTAATGGACAACTTCCTGCTCCAAGCCATAGCCAACGAGCTTGAACCGCTGCTCGCCGGTCATCGAATTGGCAAAATCGTTCAACTCAACACGACTGATGTGGCGATTGATTTTCGACTTCGCGATGGCAGATGGCTGGTCGCCTCGACCGATCCAAAACAGCTTGCGCTGTACCTGTCAAAGCGACAACCGAAACAACTCAGCGACGAACCGCGAACCGACACCGCTTTTGTTGCGCTCTTCAAAAAATACCTCGCCAACGCGCGATTGCTCGGACTGGAAAAACTCGGCTACGACCGCGTTCTCACTTTTCACTTTGAAGCCGAAGAAGAAACCGGGCAGACGCGATTGCGAAAGCTGGTGGCGTGGCTGACTGGCCGAACGGCGAATGTGCTGATCATCGAAGATGAAAAAGTATTGGCGCAATTGCGCGACACTTTAGGAGACGACGAAAGTTATTCCGATCCATTGCCGCCTGCTGACAAGCTCGATCCATTTCAATGCTCCGCCGCTCAATTGCATCGTCTGATCTTCGACAGCGACGGAGACATCGCCCTGGCCGCGCAAAAAAACTTCATAGGCTTTTCGCCGGTTTACGCGCGCGAACTGGCTTTTCGGTCAAAGCGGGATGAAGCAGATATTGCCTTGAGAAACCTGCTGGCAGATTTGTTCGAGTCGAATCCCGTGCCGACGGTTTATTCATCGCCAACCATTGAAGATTTGAAACGCGACATTGGCCGCGACGAATACAGCCTGACGCTGTCGCCAATTGTGTTGCATTATCTGTCCGCTTCGGAGCAAACGATTTTTCCCGCCGTCAATGAAGCCGCCGACGCTTACTTCGCATTGCTGGATGAACGCCATCGCTTTCTTAGCCGGAAGCAAAAACTCATGTCCGGGATTAACTCCAGGCTGAAGAAAGCGCGGACACTCGCCGCAAATCTGAATCGCGAGCTGGCCGGTTTTGCCGAAAGCGAAAAGCATCAGCGTTGGGGAGAATTGTTGCTGGCCAATTTGCATCAGGCGGAGAAAACCGAGCGCGGATTTGCCGTCACGGATTTTTACGACGAAGCTCAATCGCAAATTGAAATTCCAGCCGCCAACAAACCAACGGCTCAGGAAGCCGCTGAGCATTACTTCAAACTCGCGCGCAAAGCTCGCCATGGTTTGGAAACGATCACTGCCCGTTTGCCTGAAGTCGAAAAAGAGATTGCCGAGTTGGAAGAGAGGTTGGCGAGAGTGACCGCAATCACTGGTTTAGAAGAGTTGAAACCAGTGATCGAGCAAACCGCGCCGCCTGCGGTTCAGCGTCAGGAAAAGCCGAGAACTCAGCCGGGCAAAAAAGCTAAGGAAGAAAAGATCAGCGGAGTTCGTCGCTATCTTTCCAGCGACGGTTACGAAATTCTGGTTGGCCGCGCCGACCGCGACAACGACAACCTGACGTTGAAAGTCGCCAAATCATTCGACCTGTGGTTTCACGCCGCAGATTATCCCGGCTCGCACGTCGTGTTGCGCAATCCCAAGCGCAAGGAAGTTCCGATGAGTTCCATCATCGAAGCCGCTCAGCTCGCCGCCAAATTCAGCCAGGGGCGCGAAAACGCCAAAGCCGCCGTCAATTATTGCGAGCGCAAATTCGTCACCAAACCTAAAGGCTTCGCGCCCGGTCAGGTTCGATTGTCGTCGTTCAAGACCGTCATGGTTGAACCGAAAGAGGCCGGTCAGCGTTTGCCTTGACCGATTCCTGTCTTTTCAAAACCAGATAAGCGATCAAACCGCCAACAGCCATCCCGATCAAATCGCATTGCAGGTCATTCGCCGTGTCGTACGATCCGTGAATCCGCATTCCCGGTTGAGGCCACATGTATTTGTCGTCCCAAAGTTCTATCACTTCGTAAAAGCCTGAGATCGTGAACATCGTCGTGATGGCAAAGAATGTCACCACCCACAACGGCAAACGATAACCAAATCGTTTCAATCCTTCGTTCAGCAACCAGACAACCACCGGAGCGGTCAGCGCAGGAATGGCCGTGTGCGTGAATTCGTCGTACTGAAAGTATTTGTATTTGGTGTTGTAAAAATCGAACAGATTGCCAAGTCCGTCCAGCGCGACCGAGGCGTAAACCAGAAAGAGCAGGATGATCGGAATCTTCACCTCAAATTTATGCTTGATGTAAAAGTAAATTGCCGCCAGCCAGGTGACGCAAATCGGCGTGCTGAACCAGATTCGCAGATAAGCCATTCTCAGCAAAAACACCGTCCCGCCGATAAGTATTGCGGCGATGATGGCGACATCCAGCGCGGTGAAAGAATAAGACTTTGAACTTGTCGTTTGTGTAGGGCTTGAGATTACCTGGCTCATTGTTTCCTCCGTTGATTGACGATGAGTATAGAAACTAAAAGCGCGAATGAAATGATCGTGATCCAATTGCTCGCTCGTCGAATCGGCGTCGAGCGGAATTCCAGAATGACTTGATGATCGCCTGCGGGCAGATCCAGCAAGACGTTTTTGATCGAACCTTCGTTGATTGAGGCGGCGTGTCCATTCACCGTCGCCGTCCATCCGGCAAAATTTCGCGTGCGAAATTGCAGTTGATCGGCTTCATTCAGTTTTGCTCGAAGCTGACGAAATTCCGGCGTCCAACGTTCGATGCTTATCGAACCGTTTCCTTCCGCAAATTGAACTGGCGGCATCGGAGAATTTTCGCGCGAAGCTCCGCGCGGCAGTGTCGAGTAGTTGTAATGTTCCGGGTTCGGTTCGAACGATTGTCCTCGCCACATCGGATAAGCGACGTAATAACCACTCATCGCCAACGTCCCAATCAGGACAAGCAACACAACTCCGCTTCTCCAATCCGCAATCCGCGATCTGCGATTCGCAATCGCTCCAACCAGCACAGCCATCACAAAGCTGGTCAGCGTCAGCATCCGCCACGAATAAACGCCAATCTCGATTTTCGGAATCCATCGGCCAATCGGCATTGAAAACTTCGTCATCAAAAAACTGGCCAGCAATCCGGCACAACACCAAAACCATTTCTGCCGATTCAGACTCGCGTGTTTGCCTGGCTTCAAAGCGATGACAGAGCAGATCAAAATCGCCGCCAGATTGAAAACCCAGATCCGATCCAAACGCACGAAGAATGGATTGCCGATGCGGTCGTAAACCGACTGCGAATAATCAAAAACATAGCTGGCGTGATAAGGCCATGTTCGCTCAATGTCATCCGAGTTGATCAAAGCTTGTTCGGCAATCGCCGGATAAAAATAAGCTGCGGCCAGCATCGAACCGAAAATCAGCGCAACTAACAGCCAGAGCGATTCGCGCCGCTTCCCTGCCCTGATGATCAGCAAGGCGTAACAGAAACCGAACACCAACAGGAATTGGTAAGCCGTCGGCGGATGCATCCACAGAAAAGCTCCGAAGCTGAAAGCCAATCCGACAAAGTAGGACAATCTGCCAGATTGTCCTACTTTGTCGTTCAACAATTTATCTGCAAACAGCAAACACAACGGAATCCATATGAAGCTGGTGAATTCGGACATGGCTCCGCGTTGATATTGGTTGAGCAGATGGTAAGGCGCAAAAACATAAACCGCCGCCGTTACAATCGAAGCGATGCGCGAAAACCATTGCCGCGCGTAAACGAAAATCGCCGCCGCCGAAGCCAGCATCGTCAGCCAGTAAAATCCTGCCCAGGTCGTTTTCCAATCGCGCGCGAAAATGTGAATCGCTGAAGTCAGGTAATAAACTCCCGGCGGATAAAAGCTGGTTGTCGGCGCTCCATAACCGTGAGTGTGTTCATCCCATCGCGGATAAACGATGCCTGTCGTGAGGCTTTGCCAGAAAGCGTTCATCTGGTTGTAATGCATCCAGGAATCGTGCGTGACTGGCATTTCTCCGCCGCAGCATCCGACTTTCTGATCTTCGCCGATGACGAAAAACGGCAGCACGGCAATCGAAGTCATTGCGACGAGCGACAGCGCAACGGCAATCGCTGCTTTCCGTTTTGTGGTCATTGGTTCGGAAACCGGCATTGAATTCATCGGGCGCAGATTCTGTCACACAGGGCACGATCAGCAAAGAACTCGCGGTTGTCTTCTTGAGCAAGCATCGTGCCTCTTTCCCGAACAGCTTTGACAGAGCAACAACGCGCGATAAACAAGTGGCTTATATGTCTTTCGTGAATCTTCGCGCGGCTTCGTGGGGAAACAAACTGTCAGCCAGTTTCAGCATCCGCAAGAAATTTGCGACACCCGTCGCGCGGCTGAATCTGCCCGGACGTTGTGCTAAATTATTCCCGCACTTCAACACTCATTTTTTCAACTCAGAGGAAAACAATCATGGACGCTTTTCGCGACAGCATGCTGCAACTGATCACTCATACATCCACAAACTTGCCGCCTGATGTTCGCCACGCCATGGCTCGCGCAATGAGCGAAGAACAAGGCGGGCGCTCGCTGCAGGCGTTGAACGTCATCGGCACAAACATAGATATGGCTACAGACAACGAAGGGCCGATCTGTCAGGACACAGGCTGGCCGACGTTTGAAATCAAAACTCCTGTGGGGGCGAATCAGATCGTCATGAAAAAGCTGATTCGCGAAGCCGTGGCCGAAGCGACCAAACGCGGCAAGTTGCGAACGAATTCGGTTGATTCGCTGACCGGCGTCAACGCTTCGGACAATCTGGGCCCGGGCACGCCGACCATGCATTTCGATCAGTGGGAAAACGACGGCGAAATCGAAGTCAAACTGCTGCTGAAAGGCGGCGGCTGCGAAAACAAAAACATTCAGTATTCGCTGCCTGCCGAAATTCCTCATCTGGGCAAAGCCGGACGCGATCTGGATGGCGTGCGTAAATGTATTTTGCACGCTGTCTGGCAGGCTCAGGGACAGGGTTGCAGCGCCGGAGCCGTCGGCGTTTGCATCGGCGGCGACCGCGCTCAGGGTTACATCAACGCCAAAGAGCAATTGTTCCGCACGCTGGACGACACCAATCCGATTCCTGAACTGGCCAGACTGGAAGATTACGTTATGCAGATGTCGAACACGCTGGGCATTGGAACGATGGGCTTCGGCGGCGGAGTGACTTTGATCGGCTGCAAAATCGGCGTGCTGAATCGTTTGCCGGCCAGCTTCTTCGTTTCCGTCGCTTATGACTGCTGGGCGTTTCGCCGTTTGGGAGTTGTGCTGGATGCAAAAACCGGCGAAATCAAACGATGGCTTTACCGCGACGATCAACAACCTGCGATTACCATGTCGCAAGGCGGGGGCTTTGTCCGCACGGGCAAGGAAAAAGTTCTGCGCGCGCCAATCACCGAAGAGCAGGTTCGCGCGCTGGAAGTTGGCGATGTCGTTTTGATTTCCGGCGATATGTACACAGGTCGCGACGCCGTTCACGCTCACCTGATGAAAAACGATCCGCCGGTCAGTTTGCAGGGGCAAGTGCTTTACCATTGCGGCCCGGTAGTTCTGAAAAACGGCAATTACCAGATCAAAGCCGCCGGCCCGACAACCAGCATCCGCGAAGAACCTTATCAAGGCGAGATCATCAAACGTTATGGAATTCGCGCAGTGATGGGCAAAGGCGGAATGGGAGCAAAAACCCTGGCCGCAATGAAAGACCACGGCGCTGTTTATCTGAACGCCATCGGCGGAGCGGCGCAGTATTACGCCAAATGCATTGACGAAGTGCTGGACGTCAACCTTCTGGAATTCGGCATTCCCGAAGCCATGTGGCATCTGCACGTGACAGACTTCCCGGCGATTGTGACGATGGACGCTCACGGAAATTCCCTGCACGCCGATGTCGAAAAAGCTTCGGCGACAATGCTGGCCAAACTTGCCGAGCCTGTGTTTTAGCAATCAGAAAAGAAAGAGAGGTTTTATGTCGTCGGCCTTACCAGAACCAATCCTTGATGTGCACGATCTGATTACGGAGGATGATGAACCCGTAGACAATCTGTTTTCGGAAACTCAGCAACGCCTGTTGACCGAGCCGCTTTACAGTTCCTGGTCAGGTCCGGGCGATGGCCGTCCCTTTCTGGCTGCGGCCAATGTCGGCGTTTTTTATTTGTTGCGCAATCCGGCAATCGTTCCGGATGTTTTTCTCAGCCTGGACGTAGAGGTTCCGGAAGATTTCTGGAGCAAAGAACATCGTTCGTATTACTTGTGGGAATTCGGCAAAGCGCCAGACATCGCCATCGAAATCGTCTCGAACAAAGTTGGCGGCGAAGACAGCGAAAAGAAAGAGAAGTATGCTCGAATGCGCGTCGGCTATTACGTCATTTTCGATCCGTATGGTGAACTGATGCCGGAGACATTGACTGTTTACCGCTGGAACGATTTCCGTTACGAAAAACAAGATTCGGCTCAATTCCCTTCACTCGGTCTGGGACTGGCCTTGTGGGAAGGCGAATACGAAAGCAAACCAGATCGCTGGCTGAGATGGACTGACGCCGACGGCAAATTGATTCCAACCGGCAAGGAACTTGCTGACCGTGAACGCCAACGCGCCGATCAGGAACGACAACGCGCCGATCAGGA
>CAYRQB010000135.1:0-4859 GCA_964426025.1 uncultured Heliomicrobium sp. | reverse complement strand
CAACGCGCCGATCAGGAACGACAACGCGCCGATCAGGAGCGACAACGCGCCGACCGATTGGCAGAAATGCTCAGGCAAATGGGCAAAGACCCTGACGTTGTTTAACCGGAGAAAATTATGATGAAGCGAACTATCGTCACCACAATATGCTTTATGGCATTTGCTTTTTTCGTAAATGCCCAACACGTACCGACCGTGGACGATTTGATCAACGTCAAATCCATCGGCGGCGCGCAGATTTCGCCCGATGGAAAATTCGTCGCTTACACGGTCTCAGAAACAGATTGGAAGCAGGACGCCTACGTCACTCACATCTGGCTGGCGAACGTTGCCACGGGCAAGGCTCTGCAATTGACGCGCGGAGACAAATCGGCGGGAAATCCGCAATGGTCGCCGGACGGCCAATGGCTGTCGTTCACATCGAACCGCGTCGGCGATAAAAATCAAATCTTCGTCATTCGCCCTGACGGCGGAGAATCCCTGCAATTGACCAAAGCGGAAAATGGCGTTGGCGGTTATTCCTGGTCGCGCGACGGCAAAAGCATCGCCTTCAGTTCCAGCGATACAAATCAGAAAGCGGTGAAAGAGCGGCAGGATCATCTGGGCGGATTCGAGGTTGTCAGGAAAGAATATTCCTATTCGCACATCTTCACGCTTGATGTTGCAGAAGCCTTGAGCGCTCCAGTCGCTGGCACTCAGCGAACGAAGGGCAAGGATTTCACCGTCAGTCAGGCTTCATGGTCGCCGGACGGCAAGCTGATAGCTTTCAGCGCAACGATCAATTCCGATTTGATCAACGGCGGAACATCGGACATTTACCTGCTCACGCTTGCGGACAACTCGGTCAAAAAACTGGTCAATCAGCCCGGGCCGGACAACGATCCGAACTTTTCGCCTGACGGCAAACAGATCGTTTTCCGTTCAGCGATGGGCAAACCGAAGTTTTATCACTCCAATTCGCAACTCGCGGTGATACCGGTCGAAGGCGGCGCTCCGCGTTCGATCACGGACGCGTTCGACGAACAGCCGGGCTTTGTCGAATGGAACGCCGACGGGATTTACTTTTCCGGTTTGCAGAAAACCGCTTCGCATTTGTTTCGCGTTGATCCGGCAACCGCAAAGATCGTTCGCATCAGCCAGCCCGACAACATCATGATCAGCGGCGTGTCGTTCACCAAAGACGGAAAACAAATCGCCTTTACTTCGCCTTCGCCGACTTCGCTCAGCGAAGTTTACGTTTCGCCAGTTACAGGCTTTGCGCCGCGCAAACTGACGGCGATGACCGATCAGGTCAAAGACTGGAAGCTTGCTTCGCGCGAAGTCATTTCCTGGCAAAGCAAGGACGGCACAACCATCGAAGGCGTTTTGATCAAACCCGCCGATTTCGATCCGGCGAAAAAGTATCCCTTGCTGTGCGTGATTCACGGCGGGCCGACGGGCATTGATCGCCCGACCTTGCTGGACGCGCGTTACTACCCATCGGACATCTGGGCGGCGAAAAGCGCTCTGGTTTTGAAAGTCAATTATCGCGGCAGCGCCGGTTACGGCGAAAAGTTCCGGCAATTGAACGTCCGCAATCTGGGCGTGGGCGACGCCTGGGATGTGATTTCCGGAGTTGATTATCTGATCGGCAAAGGATGGGTTGATCCGAAAAAAGTCGGTTCGATGGGTTGGAGTCAGGGCGGATACATCTCGGCATTCCTGACAACTTCGTCTGATCGCTTCGCGGCGATTTCGGTCGGAGCAGGAATTTCAAACTGGGCGACTTATTATTACAACACCGACATCACGCCGTTCACGATTCAATACCTCGGCGATGATCCGGCGGACGATCCGGAAGTTTACGCCAAGACTTCGCCGATGAATTACATCAAACAGGCCAAGACACCTACGTTGATTCAACACGGCGAATTCGATCGGCGAGTGCCGATTCCGAACGCTTACGAATTGCGACAGGGGTTGGAAGATCGCGGAGTGCCTGTGGAGATGATCGTCTACAAAGGCTACGGGCACGGCATCACCAAACCGAAATCAATGCGCGCGGTGATGCAACACAATCTTGGCTGGTTCAACCATTACATCTTCGGCGAACCGCTGCCGGATTTCGCCAATCCAGATTTGCCGAAGAAACCCGAAACAAAGTGACGAAGGAATGACCGGCCAATTTCAGCCGGTCATTTTTTCATCCAGGCATCGGAAACCACTGCTTCGACTTCGACCGGAACGCGCGGCAAAAACTCTTTGGCTCCGGCAATCATCTCTCGACGGACGATTTCCTTTACTTCTTCAGCAATCGAGCTTTCGCATTCGACAACCAGTTCGTCGTGAATGGAATTTATTATCTGAGCGTCAAGCTCGCTTAGCGCATCGTCCAGCAATCGAATCGCGCGTTTGAAGATGTCTGATGACGTTCCCTGAATCGGAGCGTTTTTGCCTACGCGTCGCAACGAGGATTGCTGAGTTTTATCCGCAGGGTCCAGACTGAATCGCCACAATCTGCCCGATGCGGTTCTAGCGGCGCGCTCTTTCACGGCTCGCTCTCCCGCTTCGTAAAGCCAGTGAGCGACGCCCGAATAAGCGTTGAAATAACTTTCGATCAAAGCTTCGGCTTCTCTGACGCTGACGCCGATTCTACTGGCCAGACCTTCAGCGCCCATTCCGTAAGCCAGACCGTAATTCAATCCCTTAGCGCTTTCGCGCTGACGAGGCGAAATGTCCGCCAGCGGAACTTTGAACATTTGCGAAGCGGTCGAACGATGCAAATCCGCGCCCGAATCGAAAGCTTCGAGCAGAGTTTTGTCGGCTGAAAAATCCGCCAGGATGCGCATTTCGATTTGCGAATAATCGGCGACGACCAGCTTGCGTCCCTGCGGCGCGCGAAAACACGAGCGGTATTCAGGCGTGTGAGGAATCTGTTGCAGGCTCGGCGATGAAGTGGTGATGCGTCCGGTCGGCGTTCCGAGTTGGCGGAAATCAGGATGAAGCCTGCCAGTCGCCGGATTCAGATATTCCAGAATGTTTTCGCCGAAAGACGAAAGATTTTTGCTCAGACCGCGATGTTCCAGCAATTTGGCGATGACCGGATGATCGTCCGCCAACTTGCTCAACGTCCATTCGCGCGTGTCGCTGATTTCAATGCCCAAACGATTCAATGCTTCTTTGATCTGCGCCGGACTGTCCAGATTGATCGGTTCGGGCATGCCGAACAAATTCATCTGCGCGGCTCCGGCGCTGAGCATTTCAGTCAATTCAACTGCCAACGCATCGCGTTCAACCGTCATCAGTTCAATCAGCTTTTTCCAGCGATCAACGTCAAGATAAACGCCCGCCAATTCCATCGTCGCGATTGCCACCACACAATTGAATTCAATATCAGCCGCAATCAACAAATCCATCTCGTCAAGTTTTGCCCGAAGCTTTTCGCGCAACGGCAGCAGTATTCCAGCGTCGTGTGCCGCGTATTCAAGCTGGAAGTGACTGAGTTCTCCGCCCCAGTTGCTGAGCTGAGCGTCTTTGTTGAGTTGAACGCCCAGGTGACGAGAGACGACCGGTTCCAAACCGTGACGAATATTTTCATCTCCGGCTCCGATCAGCACGCTGGCCAGATAGGTGTCGAAAATTCCGTTGAGCCGCACGCCGCAATGTTTCATCAAAAACTTGGCGTCGAATTTGGCGTTGTGAGCGATCTTGATCGGTTGATCGGCGGTGATGATTTCCAGCAACGAAGCGAGTTGTTCGGGCTGAAAACGAAAATAATCAATGATGTAGGTGGTTTGCGGCGTGGCCAGTTGAATCAGGCGAAGTTTTGATGTGTGCGGATCGAGGCCGGTGGTTTCAGTGTCCAGGCCAATCGCCGGTTGAGCGCGCAAATCAGCGGCGATTTGCGGCATCTCTCCGACAGAACTGATCAACCTGTAACTCGCGTTCATCTTGCGTCAAATCACTCCCAATCGGTTTGTTGTTTTGGCGAGTTATCGCGAAAGAAAAATTGCAAAGCGATTCCGGCGACGAATCCGCCGATGTGAGCCATATAGGCCACTCCGCCGCGGTCTCCGCCTGCGCTGATCTGTCCGAAACCGCCCAGGAATTGCAACACTCCCCACAAACCGATGGCAATCAATGCAGGCACTTCGACAATGCCTCTTCCCATCAACACCTTGACCGATTGGCGTGGAAACAAAATCAGATAAGCGCCCAACACTCCGGCAATCGCGCCTGAAGCGCCAAGATTCGGAATCAGCGAATTCGGTCCAACGACGATTTGTGCTGCGCTGGCCAGCAATCCGGTCAGCAGATAGAAAATCAGAAACCGTCCGTGTCCCATTCGGTCTTCGACGTTGTCGCCGAAAATCCACAGATAAAGCATGTTGCCGCCGATATGCATCAGATCGCCGTGCATGAACATAGCAAACAACAACGTCAGATAAATCGGCGTCGGGCCTGGAAACAGTTGCACTCGCCCGCCGCTGACGCTGAATGCCCCGACCAGATCACGTCCGTTAGTAATTTCGGCGGGGACATAACTGTACCCGTAAGTGAACGCCGGACTCGTCATCTGATAAAGAAAGAACAAAATGTTGACGCCAATCAACGCGTAAGTCACCACAGGCGTGATTCGTCGTCCTGTATTGTCATCGCCAATCGGAAAAAGCATCTATCCTCCAATTGCAAATTTCGGATTGCGGAACTCGGATTTTCTGAGGCAACCGATCAGCGAGTTCCCCATTTCAACTTTCTTCGCAACACTTCAAAATAATTTCGATTGGTCGGGCGAATCAGATCAAAAGTCGCCTGGCTGCACGACACCGAAACCTGATCGCCCGGTTTCAATTCAATCGCCACTTGCCCGTCAATCGTCA
>CAYRQB010000134.1:0-14989 GCA_964426025.1 uncultured Heliomicrobium sp. | reverse complement strand
GCGAAGTCGGTTTTGCCGTCGCCGTCGTAATCGCCAGGCACAGGCGTATCGGAAGCTGTTCCCCAAACCTGCGCGATGAACGAACCGTCAGAGCTTTTCAGCGCGTACCAGTTTCCGTCCTGACGACGAAAGATCGCTGGATCGGTTTTGCCATCGCCGTCGTAATCGCCCGGCACTGCCAGATCGTTGTACGGCGGAAACTCCGCTCCCCACGGCGTGTTTTGCTGCGAACCGTTGGAACTGCGAACGATCATCCAATTGCCGTTCGATCCTCGCCAGACGGATAAATCGGTTTTACCATCGCCGTCGAAATCGGCTTTGCGATTCCTGACGATTCCCGTTGAAACAAAACCTGCCGTGTAAGTTGTGTTCGCCGCCGGAGTGACGATCGTGTGATTGGCCGCGCCGCCATCCGACCAGGAAACGAACTGATACATCTGCCCGTTGAAATTCTGCGGAGAGACGACGCCAATCGTGCGTTCAATGCCGACGACTCCTGTCACGGAATGCGGCGCGCTCACTGGTTGTCCGTCCAGAGTCAATTGCAGTCCCGCCGGATTCGACGCCAACGTCAAATTGACAGTGCGCGGTGAAACGTCGCGGAAAACCGAATGGGTCAATCCTCCGGCATCGGTGACGGTCAGATGAATTCGATACCAGACGTTGGCAGCGGTTTCTCCCGTCGTCGGAATGACGAACGAACCGCTGGAAACGCCGCCAAATGGCGCTATGAAAGGATGCGAGTGCGTGTCGTGATGAAAGACGACTTCCCAGGTGAATGCGCTCGGCGACAAATTCCCCTGTTCGGGATCGGAACCGGTTCCGGCGAAATTGATGGTCTCGCCTCCGCTATACATCGTTCCGCTGACGGGCTGAGTGATTGTCGCCATCGGTGGCAGATTGCCGACAACGGTCAAAGTCGCAGCGTTGCTGGTCGCATTGCCGAAAGCATTGCTGACAAAGCATGAAAACTGCGCGCCGTTATCGCTCAGCGTGGTTGAATTGATCGTGTAGCTGGACGAATTGGCGTTTTGAATATCCATGTTATTCCGTCGCCATTGATAGCTGAGCGGCGTAGTCCCGGAAGCCGCCACCGTGAACGTCGCAGATTGTCCACCGGAGACGGTTTGATTGGCCGGATGTTGAGTGATCGTCGGAGCTTGATTGGCTGTGTATTGAATCCGCCAAAGCTGTCCGCCGTTGCCGCGTTGCAGGTAATACAAACTGCCGTCGTTGCCGACCTGCAGGTCAACTGCGGACAACAATCCGGTCGCGAAATTTTCAACCGCGCTGTTCGCCGGATTGAAAGTTTTGATCCATCCAGCGCAGTAATCCGCGAAAAAGAATTTGCCCAGGTACGAAGCCGGGAATTGCGCGGTCGTCGGAGTGTAGAAGGCTCCGCCGGTGATGGCGCAGGTGCTGGCGTCGTTGGCGTACCAGTAAATCGGATCGCGAAAATTTACATTCGGCGGATTGCATGGCCCTTCGCATGTAGGCCAACCGTAATTCGATCCGGCGATTCCGTCGTTGATTTCTTCCCAGGTCAACTGGCCAACGTCATTGATGAACATACGGCCAGCGCCCGGCTGAGTGGCGTTGGATTGAAAACCGAAGGTGAACGGATTGCGCAATCCTAGCGCCCAAATCGCGCGATTGTTGCCCGTCGTTTGATTGAAGAAAGGATTATCCGTCGGAATCAGATCGGCGGGATTGGTGTTGATGCGCAGAATTTTGCCCAGCAAGTTGCTCAGCGTTTGCGAATTCGACGAAGTGGCGTTTTCTCCGACGGCGATATACAGCTTGCCGTCCGGACCGAAATGCATGGCTCCGCCGTTGTGATTGGTCGCTGAGGTCAGGTTGTTCAGATCAAGCAGAACCAGTTCGCTGCCCGCGACGGCGACATTGCCATTGGCCGTGAATCGGCTGACGCGGTTGTGAATCGGCGCGGACGAAGTCGTGTAATAAAGATAAAGGAAATTGTTCGTCGCGAAGTTCGGATCAAGTGCAATTCCCAGCAAGCCGCGTTCGCCGGAGGAATTGACCGAAAACGTGACGAATGGCGTCACCAACAGCGCGCCGTTTTCAATCACGCGCAAACTGCCGCCTTGCTGACAAACGAAAATGCGACCGTCCGGCGCAATCGTCATCGCCGTCGGGCTTGGCATGCCGCCGGCAATCAACGATTCGGTGAATCCTGCGGGCAAACCGGCGGCAGTGGTTGAACGCTGTGGCCAATTGCCCAGAGAAATCGCCAGCAAAATTGTCAGAATAAGAAAAGTGCGGAAAGGGATGTGAGCAAGCAAGCGATTAAGCAATAAGGGAAAGTCAGGAACAGAAGTAGAGCCAATCTTTCCAACCATAAACCACTCCTACTTGGCGACCAGCGCAGATTCAAAAAACATTTATCCCAGGCATGGGAATTCGCCGATCAAATTACGAAATCTCTTCGAGATTGAAGCAGGCGTTGGGGCATTCGGAATCGAATTGCCTGCAAGGACGAAACGAGGCGCTACTTTCTTCGGAACATCGCCGATTGTCAAGCACCGCGCCAGAATCGTATGAGCTTTTAATTTTGCCTCAGCCGTCGTCCCGCAAATCCTGCCAGACCAACCCAAACCTGGCCAGATATTTTCTCAGACGGTCTGCATCGTTGGCAGTTTTTTTGCGCTCGCGCGACGATCCGAACAGTTTGCGCCCGGCTTCCGACAAAGTCGCCGATTCGCGGCAGATTTTGATAACAGCGGCCAGTTGCATTCTGTCGAACAGATCAATCTTCTCCAACTCGTCCGCTTCAATCAGCGATTCCAGCAATCCTTCGTCTACGCTTGTTACAGCCTCCGACCACAATTCGCGCAGCCGCTGAATTTCTTCTTCGACGACTTCTGAAGAAATTCGTCCGCCCGGAGCCAGCGTCGCCATGCGCGTGATCGAACTGTTCAAATCGCGAAAATTTCCCTGCCAATGGGCTTCGCCGGAAACAGCGAACTTCAAAAACCTGGCGCGCGCTTCGCGGCTGAACGTGACGCGCGATCCGTGACGAACGGCAAACTCTTCCAGTTCGAATTCCAGATTGGGTTCAATGTCTTCGGCTCGATCTTTCAAACTCGGCAACCGAAACGTCCACAAATTGATTCGCGCCAGCAGGTCTTCGCGAAATCGGCCTTCGCGCACCATCACGGACAAATCGCGATTCGTCCCGGCTATTAACTGGAAATCGCTTTTGACTTCCTTGTCGCCGCCCAGCGGCAGAAAGACTTTTTCTTCCAGCGCTCGCAACAGCATGGTTTGTTCATCAATTCCCAGTTCGCCGATTTCATCCAGGAAGAGCAAACCGTTGTTCGCCGCGCGCAGCAAACCCGGACGGTCTTTCGACGCGCCGGTGAAAGAGCCTTTGATGTGCCCGAACAGCGCGCTCATCGCCGCGTCTCCGCGAATCGTCGCGCAATTGATTTCGACGAAATCGCCTGTCAACTGATGCCGCTCGCGTTTTAGTTGATAAACACGTTTGGCCAGCCGCGACTTTCCGGCTCCGGTCGGCCCCATCAGCAGGATCGGATTGCGCGAACGAATGGCGACTTCCTCAATGCGATCAATCAACTTGTTGAACTGTTTGTTGCGAGTCGGAATGCCGGACTTCAAAAAAGTCACGCTTTGTTCGCGCTGTTTGGCAAAGCGCGAAGCCAGCCGGTCGTATTTCGACAAATCCAGATCAATCACGCGATACCAGCCGGTGACTTCGCGTTCGCGCGAATCTACTTTGACCGATTGAATCAGTTTGGCTGGAAAGTAACGCGCTTCGGTCAACAAAAACATGCAGATGCGATGAACGTGCGTTCCCGTGTTGATATGAACCAGATACTCTTCGCCGGCGGTGTCGAACTTTTGCCGCAGAGCGAAATCCAGCAACTCGCCGTAAACCTCTTCCAGTTCCCATGGGTCTTTGAATTCCAACTGTGTCAGACGCACTTCGGTTTCTGGAGAAACTGATTGAATGTCGGCGACGGTCAATTGAGCCAGCTTTTCGTATCGTCGCTGGTAAATCAGTTCGAAGCGTTTGACGATCAAATCCGGCTGCTGACACAGACAAATCGTCGGACGCCAATGATCCCAACGCTCAGGCCCTTCACCTTTGTTGTCATTGTCCGCGCCGAGCATTCCGATGACGACAATGTTTTTCTGAGGCATAGAATAAAATCTAACTCCTTAGCGATTCGGATAATAAATCTCCGCCTCAAATTCACCAAGCAATTCGCCCCCAGGTCTTTATTTCAGCCAAATCCGTTTACCAGTCAATAACTTGCCACTTCAATTGAAAAAGTTTCCGGTCTTTTGGCATCGCAAATGCCATATCGCTGATTGTCAAAAACGAAAGTGATGGAGATGGAAAAATGCGCGAAGTGAAGTTCTCATACACGAAACCCGGCGGCGACCGCCTGTACCACGTCAACGAAGAAGACATCAAGATCGTCCTCAGCCGTTTGCCGGATGACGTGAAAGATCGCTTACGCCGTGTTCATTTCAACGACCGCGGGCAGGCAAGCGTCCTCGGCTACGTGAACAGAGGACACAGGGAAATCGCGCTTTGCGCGCTGCCGCCAAGGATGAGCCTGACTCGCGCATTGGCCAAAGGCCAATCCTGCGCCGAATTCGGCGCTGTGCGGGGAACACAATGGCCGGAACTGGCCATTCGCAGATACATTTTGTACGACGTGTTTTTGCACGAACTTGGGCATTTGCAAATTATCAAAAACACAAAAACCGAAACACTCTCATTCGCAATGGAAAAGCTGGCGCAGGAGTTTTCGGACTACTGGCGTAGACGGCTCTGGATGGAACAGTTTGAACATCCTGACCCGGTTCACAACGCGCCGCTGGAATTCAACCTGAACACGAAACCGGTGTTGCAAACGGTACAGGGTTCTATTTTCAAGACGTAGTTCGTCGGCGAGGGTAGCGCAATCTGCCGAGGTTGCGCGGTTTTCTCCACTCGCCCGCTGTCATAACAACGCAACCTCGGCAGGTTGCGCTACTTTTTTGCAAGAGGTGATCCGATGGCAAACAAGAATCTGTTCAAATCAATCGCCGGCAAGTCGTTGCCAATAGCCGACGCCGTCAACGAAGCAGGCGGTCGCGCTTACAAGCTTTCGCCGAAAGCTGCGCTGGCGCAGTACGCCATCACGGGGTGTTTGAACGGCGCGTTTTACGCCGACGCCGAAACTCAATTGGCCAGTGTGATTGAGCTTTGCCGCAAGGTTGACGCCGGGTTCATCGCCAGGCTGGCGATTTACGCTCGCTTGCGAGGCCATATGAAAGACATGCCTGCGCTGCTGTGCGCGGCGCTGGCGGTCAAAGACGTTGCGATGTTGAAAGCCGTATTCCCGCAGGTAATTGACAACTCAAAGATGCTACGCAATTTCGTGCAGATCGTTCGTTCGGGCGCGGTTGGCCGCAAATCGCTCGGAACCGCTCCGAAGCGTCTGATCAACGAATGGCTGGCGGCTCGTTCGGACGAAGCGATCTTCAGAGATTCGGTCGGACAATCTCCGTCGCTGGCCGACATATTGAAGATGATTCACCCGAAACCGACAACCGAAAGTCGGGCGGCGTTGTATGGGTACATCGTCGGGCGCGATTTCAACGCTGGCGCTTTGCCCGCGCTGGTTCGCCATTTCGAGCAGTTCAAAGCAGGTAACATTCTGGAAGTTCCGAAGGTTCCTTTCCAGATGCTGACCAACCTGCCGCTGGAGACAAAAGAATGGACTGAGATTGCGCGTAACGCCGCCTGGCAAATGACGCGAATGAACCTGAACACTTTTGCCCGTCACGGAGTTTTCGATCAGGCGGGTTTGCCGGAACTGATTGCCGAACGGTTGCGCGACGAAGAAGCGATCAAAAAAGCTCGCGTCTTCCCGTACCAGTTGATGGCTGCGTTTACCAACGCCGACAACAAAGTTCCCGCCTGCGTGCGAGACGCTTTGCAGGACGCGATGGAAATCGCTATCGCCAACGTGCCGAAAATTGAAGGCAAGATTTATGTCTTCCCGGACGTTTCGGGTTCGATGCATTCGCCGGCGACGGGTTATCGCAAAGGTTCAACCAGCGCGATTCGTTGCATTGACGTGGCGGCTCTGGTCGCGGCGGCAATCGTTCGCCGCAACCCGAACGCCGAAGTCATTCCGTTTTCGGATGACGTGATCGAATGCTCTCTGAACGCTCGCGACACGGTGATGACCAACGCCGAAAAGCTGGCCAGTTTGCCCAGCGGCGGAACGAATTGCAGCGCGCCGCTCAGCGAACTGAACCGTCGCAATGCTACGGGCGATCTGGTCATCTACGTTTCGGACAACCAATCGTGGGCGGATTTCAGAGGGTATAGCAGCTACCACAACTCGACTGTAACAATGGAGCAGTGGTCTGTCTTCAAGCAGCGCAATGCGACTGCTCGAATGGTATGCATTGACATTCAACCTTACGCCACGACTCAGGCGCAGACGCGCGAAGACATCCTGAACATAGGAGGTTTCTCCGATCAGGTCTTTGACGTGATCGCAGACTTCGCCGCCGGTCGCCTCGACGCCGATCACTGGATCAGCGTCATCGAATCCGTGACGTTGTAACCGCTGGGACCGCGAGCGTCTCGCTCGTTGTAAAAGAAGCGCGAAGCTTACTTTTACCTGCCTGGGAGCGCGAGCGTCCTCGCTCGCTGTAAAAAGAAGCGCGAAGCTTCCTTTTACCTGACTTTCAGATTGCGGTTTGCGGAATAACAAAAGCTATTCAGCCTTGTTCTGCCAAAACCGCATTCCGCAATCTGAGACAAATAATTTGACAGGCCGAATGCCCGTCGGGACTACATTCAACTCCAACCTGAACAGGTGTCTCGGCAACTCTTGTCGGTCTATTTTTGAAGTTCTTTGAAATTCAAAGTGACGAATGCTGAGGGAACTACATCGGATTGGTAGAGCGTCAGCAACCTAACCGGCTGCTGAAGGCGCGGATTCGATCTCCGCCGACGCCCGCCGCAAGGCGGTAACGTCGTAGCTCAGAAAAGTTTCTTCGATCCTTGTCGTCACTCTTACCGATTTGCGGCGAATGCCGATGGAACTACATCGCTGATAACGACGAGGTCGCCAGGTTCGAATCCTGGCCGCTCCCACCAAATTTTCCTTATGGGGGCGTAGCTCAGTGGAAGAGCGCGGGTTTCATCCCAACTTGTCGTCGCAAAATTTTCGCAGCGTCTTCAGCCAAACTTGGGAACGCACGCGTCCTCGCGTGCAGGTTGGACGATGAGCCGATTTCTTCGGAATCGGTCTTTTGCCGAAGCCGGACGCGGTGACGCATGCGTAGCCAAAATGCGACGAATGCTTGTGGGACTACATTACCTGTGCATTCAGCCGATGATATTGGGTGAAAATCCCAAGCCGGGTTACCACGGTCTTGAAAAAGGACGTCGGCAACCGTCTCACTTCCCTTGTCGTCGCAAAATTTTGAAAGCGTCCTCAGCCAAAACGAGGATTTTGCGGCTCCGCCGCCCGATGTGCGGCAAGTCTTTGACTTGTCAGGGAAGCTTGTTTTCACTTTGGGGCTACGCCCCGAACGGTTGGGGCACAGCCCCAAAAGAGATTACATTGCTTGCCGGAAGGCCACAGGCCTTCCGCACATCGGGTGGCAGAGCCGCGCAGATCAAGGTTTTCGTCTCGTAGAGACGGTTGAATTTAGCCCGGTTTTTCAAAGCCGGGTCAGACGGCAAAATGAAATTCTCGTCGCGTAGCGACGACTGAATAGGCGGCGGATTCAAGCGTCACTACGCGACGCGGAGGATTGCGAATCGCCTACCCGGCTTTGAAAAGCCGGGCTAAACTCAACTGCCGCTCTGCGGCAAATTGAAATCTGCTCGCGTAGCCGAAACGGAAGAGGCGCACCGAAAACAGAAGCAGGGTGGTCTCGGACAGAGGTTGAGGTAAAACCTATAGCGGCCTCAGCAATGAGGCGGGGACAAACAAGCAAGGGAGTCGCGTTTTCCAAACTGTCCGACCGGTGAATAGCCGGATGTCGGTTTGAATCCGACCGCGAGCATAAAAGGAGAAACAATGACTCTAGATGACTTCAAGATATTTCAAGAACCACCAATTGACCTTGATGAGACTTGGCGTCACGGTGCGTTGCTAGGGGGTATAACGGCAGGAGCGTACGATTGCTTGGCGATTGCCACAGCCTTCAAAACTGCTGGTGACCATTTAGTAAAAGGTATCAACTCTGAATTTGAAGCCTATGAAATCATTCATCCAGTTCTTTACACATACAGACACTCAATTGAGCTTTACCTTAAAGCTGTAGTTAAACCAGCGCAAAAGAATCATTTTCTTAAAGAGTTGTTGGAACAGTTTTCTACGCAAATGAAGTCGAAGTATGGATCTGAACCTCCTAAATGGGTTAAAGATTTAATCCTTGAATTCGATGAATATGATCGTAAGTCATTTGCCTTTCGGTATGACGATACAAAAATCAAATCGTCAGAGACGGGAGATGAGGGTGAGTTCTGGGTTGATTTGACCAGACTTAAAGCTGTTATGGACAACTTGCAGAAAGGTTTTCTCGAAATTGCATATGGCAGGCGTTGAAAACTTGAACACAGCATTGATAAAACTATGGCAAACACTCGTTACAACCTGATCGAAGTCGAAAACGGCGTTCCCGTCAAAGCCTGGACGAAAGGCGTCAAGCTGGAAGACGACGCGAAGAAGCAATTGACCAACGTCGCGCAGCTTCCCTTCGTCCACAAGTGGGTAGCCGCGATGCCGGATGTTCACTGGGGCTTGGGCGCAACCATCGGCAGCGTCATCCCAACCAAAGGCGCCATCATTCCGGCGGCTGTTGGAGTGGACATTGGTTGCGGGATGATGGCAGTGCAGACTTCGCTGAACGCGAATCATCTGCCGGACACGCTCCGCAACATTCGCCGGGCGATTGAAAAAGCCATTCCGCACGGTCGAACTGACCACGGCGGACGGCGCGACAAAGGCGCTTGGGGAGAAATCCCTCGGCGGCAGCAAGGCGTCTGGCGGCAGCTCGAAATTGGCTACAAGGAGATCATCGCCAAGTACCCGAAGCTGGATCGTGGCAATCACGTCAACCATCTGGGCACACTGGGAACCGGCAACCACTTCATCGAAGTCTGCCTGGATGAAGCGGATCAAGTCTGGTTCATGTTGCACAGCGGTTCGCGCGGCGTAGGCAATCGCATCGGCACGTTTTTCATTGAAATGGCCAAGGGCGATATGCGCCAGCACATCAAAAACCTGCCCGACAAAGACCTGGCCTACTTTACGGAAGGCTCGGAGCACTTTGACGATTACGTCGAAGCCGTCAGTTGGGCGCAGGAATTTGCGATGTACAACCGCAAACTGATGATGGAACAACTGGTGGACGCCGTCAGCGAATCCGGCGAAGTTCCGAAGTTCACTCTGACCGAAGTCGCCGTCAACTGCCATCACAACTACGTCGCGGTTGAGCAGCATTACGGCGAAGAAGTCTTCGTTACTCGCAAAGGCGCGGTGCGCGCGCGGTTGGGCGATTACGGAATCATTCCGGGTTCGATGGGCGCTCGGTCGTACATCGTTCGCGGCTTGGGAAATCCCGAAAGCTTCCATTCGTGCAGCCACGGCGCAGGTCGGGCAATGTCACGCAACGAAGCCAAGCGCCGCTTCACCACCGCCGATCACGCCAAAGCCACCGAAGGCATCGAATGCCGGAAGGACGAAGACGTGATTGACGAAACTCCGATGGCTTACAAAGACATCGAGGACGTGATGAACGCGCAGAGTGATTTGGTTGAGATTGCACACACGCTGCGGCAGGTGGTTTGTGTTAAGGGGTAGGAGGAATTCTCCCACGAAGGCACACGAAGAAGACACGAAGGAAAGACAAAGAGCTTTGGTCTTGCTGGCAACACATCGCCTGAAAGATAAACGCCAGAACACCGCGGCTAAGTAAATCGCGTTAAGACATCCGACGAAAAGTCTTGAAGACACACGAAGGAAATTCACTATTTGATTTCCTTCGTGCCATCTTTGTGTGACTTCGTGGGAAAAATCGAAAACAACAATCAGTTGGCGAATCGCTTCCATTCGAGTTTTCCGCGACTGCCAAAGTTGATGAGCAAGCCAACGCGAAGGCCGGTCGCACTGAGGTAATTCAACAGTTGCGACTCTTCTTTGCTTGTCAGCCTATCAATAGCTTTCAACTCGACAATGATCTTTCCATAACAGATCAAATCGGCGCGGTAAGAAATATCCAGTTTTTCGCCTTTATAAAAAACGGGAAGCTCTTTCTCAGTCTCATACGGAATTTGGCGTTTGGACAATTCAAGCTTGATTGCGGATTGATAAACCGCTTCCAGAAATCCGTTTCCAAGCACACTGTGAACTTCCATCGCTGCGCCTACGATGGCGTAAACTTCGTCACGATAGATTAACTCTTTGTCTTCCATCTTCGTGCGCCTGCAGTCGTCTTTGCAAGAAGTCTTCACGCTGCTTAACAAAGCATTACGTTAAGTTCCAACGTTGAAGCCCAAACGCAACAAGCAAGCAGAGCTTCTGCTTCTTCTTCGTGCCCTCTTCGTGTGCCTTCGTGGGAGAAATTCTTATTTGCCTTCGTACGTCACACGGTAAACGAATCCTTTGTTGTCGTCGGAGATGTACAGCGCGCCGTCGGCTCCGGTGATTAAACCTGCCGGGCGACCATTCATCGCTTGGCCGTCTTTCAGCCAGCCGGTGACGAAGGGTTCCAAACTGACGGGTTTGCCGTCTTTGAACACCACGCGGGACACGTTGTAACCGATTCTTTCTTTGCGAGCCGTGGGCGAAGAACCGTGAATGGCGACGAACATGGCTCCGCGATAAGCAGCGGGGAATTTCTTGCCCGTGTAAAAGCGCAAATCAATCGGCGACGAATGCGGCGGCAAGGCAAACGCAGGCGGCGTGGCTTTGCTGGCGTCCAGCGAACCTTTGGCGTCTTTCAATCCGGCGTTGGCTACGTTATTGCCGACGAAGTATGGAAAACCGTAATGCTTGCCTGCTTCGATGCGGTTGATTTCGTCAGGCGGAAAATCTTCGCCAAGTCCGTCCTGGCCCATATCGTCCGCCCACAGCACGCCGGTTTTCGGGTCCCAATCCATGCCGATGGCGTTGCGTAGCCCCTTAGCAAAGGGTTTTCCGCCTGTGCCGTCGGCGTTGTAAACCATAATCGTCGTGCGGCGTTCGTCGGCTTCTTCGCAGACGTTGCAGGATGAACCGATGGAAACATACAGCTTGCCCGCTTTGTCGAAACCGATGGTGCGCGTCCAGTGCGAAGTGGTGGAAACCGGCAGGTCAATGAATTTTTCCGGCGAGCCGACGACTTTGCCGTTTTCGTATTTGACGCGCATCACCGCCGGATTGGTGGCGATGTACAGATAGCCTTTTTGAAATGCCAAACTGTGCGGGCGAGTCATCCCGCTGGCCACAACGTCCACGCTGTCGGCTTTGCCGTCTTTGTTGCGGTCGGGCAAAGCGACGACATCGCCTTTCGGTTGACGCGCAACGAACAACACGCCATCAGGACTGACGGCCATCAGCCGACCGCCGGTTATGTCCGAGGCAAAAACTGAAACTTTGAATCCGGCAGGCACGGTCAACGTCGCCGGAACGGCGGGAGCTTGCGCCTGAGCCGGTTGTCCGGGCTGCGCAGCAGGCGTCTGCGCCCAAATGGAGGTGGCGATGAAACAAAACAGAGCGCCAAACGAAATTTGCAATAAGCCCTTGAGAAGATTTTTCACGGGTCATTTTCTCCTTATGAATTGTTTGCGGATGTGAATGCGAAGTGCGAGAGCGGAGCGTAGCAGCGAAGCCGCCGGGCATCAAGCTCACTTCCGCCAAAAAGCAGAAAGCGAAGTTTATGCGAAAAGATATGTCAAAAGTGGTGATTGAACGTCCGCGTTACGGTCACAGCGATCCGAGCAAAAAAACCAAGCTGCGGATCAAACGCCACAAGATCGGCGACGAATACGAAGATTCGCCGAGCCATTTGCCTGCTTCCAGAGGGAGAGGCACGAAAGACCTTTCCGACTTTCTGAATCCGCTGAAGCGATTTCTGCGAAGCAATGTCGGCAGACCGTGGGATCAGGTTTACAGCGAACTTTGCGAAAATCTTGATCGCCGAAAAACAATCGGCAACCACGTGTTTGAACATCTGGAAGATTACGTCGAAGTGAATTGCTTCATCGGCGAAAACGGTTTGATTTACGCCTGCCGCGACAGATACGGAGAAAAACCGCTTGGCTCTGAACGCTGGTGGCGCGAAAACTACTACGTACACCCGGTCAGCAAACTGCTCTGCTATTTCGACGGCACGGACAAACGGCTGAAACGCTGGAAGCTGGAACAGGAAAAGCGTCAGCAACGAAAAACCGTCGAACGCATCCAGATCAGCGTCAATCAAAGCTACGTACGCATCAACGGCGTTTGGTACATCGGCGATTACGTGCCGAATGAAGATGTAGAACAGTACGACGTGAAAGCTGCGATGCTGGGGCTTGGTTATTGGGACGGCAAACGCTGGATGCAACTGGTCAGCAAACGGAAATGCAGTCAGCGGGAATTGCAGAAAGCAGGTTTGAAAAACGCCAACCCAGCCAGGCGCAAGTAAACAAGTTTATGGCCTCGGCATACTAATGGAGCTAGCCATCAAAGGTTATGGTGCCGGTTCGAATCCGGCTCATCAGATGCCAAATCTGATCGCTCGTACTCCAGCATCGAGTGGGCTACGAGGCCTCCAATTTTGAAAGTGAGAAGGGGGAAAAACAATGTTCACAATGGAAAGATCGAAAAAAGACATCGTCATCAAAGACACGCACCGCGGATTGCTGTACGAAGACGGCGTGCTGACCAAAATCCTGGATGCGGGGTATCACGTCGTTCAGGAAAAGGAAAAGCAGAATCTGTTCCAGCGCCTGAAGCGTGTGCTGATGCGTCGCCAGAAAAAGCGCCGCGCAGAAGTTGAAGTCACTTTGGTTGATATGCGCGAGCGTGATTTAACCATCAAAGGTCAGGAAATCCTGACCGCCGACAAAGTCGCTTTGCGCGTCAGCATCATCGCGCAATTCCGTATCGCCGATCCGCGAGCGGCGATTCATGCTGTAGAAAATTACGAAGAACGGCTGTATTCCGACGTGCAATTGGCGGCTCGGCGTTCGCTGGCAACCATGTCGCTGGAAGAAATTTTGACCAATCGCAACAAGCTGTCGGAAGACATACTGAACGAAGTCAAAGAAACCGCCGCGACTTACGGCGTGACGATGCAGCGCGCAGACGTGAAGGATTTGGTCTTCCCGGGCAATTTGCAGGAGATCATGAATCGAGTGCTGGCGGCGGAACGCAACAGCGAAGTTCATCTGATCGAAGCTCGCGCCAAAGCCGAAATCCAGCGCATCGAAGCTCAGGCCAAAACCGAAACCGTTCGATTGGAAGCGGAATCGGCGGCTGCTTCGCGACTGTCAATCGCCAGGGCGGAAGCTGAAGCCGTCCGCGTTCAAACCAACGCCGAAATTCAGGCATTGCGCGAACGTGAGAAGGCGGCGGAAGCGTATACGACTCACCCAGCGCTGATGCGCTTGCGTGAACTGGAAACGCTGAGCGAAATGGCTCGCACGGCTGAAGTCAAAATGTTAGTCGGTTTCGACAAAGCCCAGTTGACCGAAAACAACTAACCAAACAAAAACGCCGCGTGATCGAACAATCATCACGTGGCGTTTTTCATTCCCGCCTGAGTTACAATTCCCGCCGTCGAATCGAAAACCAATTTTTCACTCAATGACTATGAAGACTTTTTCAAAACTGCTTTTCGCGCTGGCCTGCCTTTCTGCGCTGACGGCGGCGCAAATTCACGAGCCTCAAACCCGACAACGTACAATCGCCGTCACCTTCGACGATTTGCCATACGTCAACGCCTGGCAAGGCGATTACCTGACCGGAGCAAAGCGGACGACGACTGAATTGCTGCGGGTGTTGAACGCTCATCGCGCGCCAGCCGTCGGTTTCGTCAACGAAGGCAAGCTGTTTTTCCTGAACGGAATGGACGCCAGCGTCGCGCTGTTACAGCAATGGATTGATGCCGGAATGACCCTGGGCAACCACACATATTCGCATGCTGATTTCAATGCCGTGACCGTTGAACAGTTCAAGGACGAAATCATCAAAGGCGAAGTCATCACGCGACGGCTGACCGAATTTCAAAGCGGCAATCGTTACTTCCGCCACCCGATGACGCGCACCGGCGACACCAAGGAAAAGAAAGAAGCGATAGAAAAATTCCTGGCTTCGCGTGGTTATAAAGTTGCGCCGCATACGATTGAAAACAGCGACTTCATCTTCAACCGCTCTTACGTTCGCGCGAAATTTGAAAAGAACGATGCTTTGGCCAAACGACTGCGCGAGGCTTACCTGGAATTCAATTTCGCCGCGACGGATTTCGCCGAAAAGATTTCGCCGCAAATTTTCGGGCGCGATATTCCACAGGTTTTGCTGCTACACGCCAACGATCTGAACGCTGATTGTCTGGACGAAATGCTGCGACGTTACGAAGCGCGCGGCTATCGCTTCATCACTCTGGACGAAGCGATGGCCGATCCGGCTTACCAAACGCCGGACACGCACATCAATCCGCGCGGTCCGACCTGGCTCTGGCGTTGGTCGAAAAGCCTGGGGCAAAACATCAGCTTCAGGGACGACCCCGAAACGCCGCAATGGGTGATGGAGCTTTTCAATCAACGCTGAACAAAAGACGACGATGATGGTAATTAAACCTGTTTTGACGACGAACGCGCTTGAGTCTTTGATCAACTCTCTACGCTTGACGATTGACGTTCGGAAACTTCACAGTGTCTATAGAATTCAAGAAAAAGTTTTTCCCGCGGATGACGCGAATTAACGCAGATACTTTGGAAAAGGCTATTCAA
>CAYRQB010000133.1:0-15016 GCA_964426025.1 uncultured Heliomicrobium sp. | reverse complement strand
GGGACTGACGTTGATTTCTGAAGCGCCACAGTAAGACCTCGCTAAAGCTTTTAAGAAAATAACTTCCCGCGAATCACGCTGAATACGCGAATGAAAAGGATTTTTACCGGTTTGAGAATCAGCTATCTTGTTGGTCAGATCAAAGCTGTTGAATAGCCTTTTCCAAAGTATCTGCGTTAATTCGCGTCATCCGCGGGAAAAACATTTTCTTGAATTCTATAGTTCTATTTGGGAGTTGCGAATGTTCGTCGCCGACACAATCAATTTCCGGGAGATCGTGATGAAAGAACCTCTACCGCTCGCCACGATTCAAAACGCCGTGATTGACTTCCTACGCGGGCGTGACGATGTGGTTCTGTTCGGCGCTCAAGCCGTCAACGTGTATGTCAATGAACCTCGCGCCACTCAAGATGTAGACTTAATGTCCACGCGCGCAGCCGATTTGGCGGAAGAACTGCGCGAACATCTCAGCCAACTCTTCCACATCGCCGTCCGAGTTCGCGAGATCAAAGACGGTCTCGGCTATCGAATCTTTCAACTGCAAAAAACCGGCAACCGGCATTTGGTAGATGTCAGATCGGTTACATCGTTTCCGCATCTGCAACGCATTGACGACGTAAACGTGCTTTCGCCTGCTGAGCTTATAGCCAGTAAAGTCATTTCTTTTCACCAGCGACGTGGTAAACCGAAATCCGGCACTGATTGGCGCGACTTGGCTTTGCTGCTGCTCACCTTTCCCGAATTGAAATGCGATCCCGGCCCGGTGACGGATTGTTTGAATTCCGCGAACGTAGATCGAAATGTGCTGGCAATCTGGCGCGAACTTGTTGAGCAGGAAATTTTGCCTCAAACCGACGAAGACGATTTTTGATCAGCCAAGCTATGAGCCGAAAAATCTTTATCGGATGTATTCTCCATTGTCGTGCGAATCTGTGGCAGAATCCGCCGGTCAATCGCTCTTATTTTGAAGTTCAGTCAAACAAACTCATACGGGAGAAATCGAAATGACCAAACGCATTCCGACTTCGGCGTTGCTGGTTTTGGCAGCGCTGATTTTTGCCGCTTGTTCACCGGCAACTGAAAACACGGCTTCGACCGCCGACGGCAAAACCGCCGCTTCGCCAAACGCTTCGTCAAATGGCGAAACCGTGCTGGTCAAAATCGTCAGCCTCGATCCGGCTTTCGACAAATTGCTGTCTGCGGATAAAGCCGCTCCGGCGGAAATGAAGCTGGTGAAATTATCCAGCGGGCACAGATGGGTTGAAGGGCCGGTCTGGAATCGAAAGGAAAATTACCTGCTCTTTTCCGACATTCCCAACAACGCGATTTACAAATGGCAGGAAGGCAAAGCGGCCAGCATCTTTCTGCAACCAGCCGGTTACAGCGGCAAAGAACCTTTCACAGGCAAAGAACCCGGCACGAACGGTTTGACTTACGACGCCGAAGGCCGATTGGTCATGTGCCAACACGGCGACCGACGCGTAGCCCGTTTGGAAGCCGACGGCAAAGTCACAGTGCTGGCCGACAAATACAACGGCAAACGATTCAACAGCCCGAACGATCTGGTTTACCACTCGAACGGCGATCTTTATTTCACCGATCCGATTTACGGTTTGCCGAAGGGAGCCGACGATCCGGCGCGCGAAATGGATTACTGTGGAGTTTATCGTCTGTCCAAAGACGGCAAAGTCACTTTGCTGACCAAAGAAATCACCAGGCCAAACGGAATCGCTCTGTCGCCCGACGAAAAGAAACTTTATGTGGCTTCGTCCGATCCTGACAAAGCCATCTGGATGGTTTACGACCTGAAGGCAGACGGAACGTTGGCCAACGGCAAAGTCCTTTTCGATTCCACGGCGTGGGTCAAAGAGAAAAAGCCGGGCTTGCCGGACGGAATGAAAGTGGACAAGGACGGCAATCTGTTTGCGACAGGGCCGGGCGGAGTCCATGTTTTTTCGCCGGACGGCAAACATCTTGGCAGCTTCGACACAGGAGTCCCCACGGCCAACGTCGGTTTTGGCGACGATGGTTCGACGCTTTACATCACTGCCAACACCGACGTGATTCGCGTCAAACTCAACACCAAAGGCAAAGGCTTTTGATCGCTCGTCCGAAGCAGCAGAACGATTTCAACGCAAAGGCGCCAAGGTTCAAGGACGCAAAGAGGGCTTGAGTGAAAAAATGATTTGAGTTGCCACAGGTTGTTTACAACCGAATTCACTCTGCGACTTTGTCACTTGGCGTCTTTGCGTTAATTCAATCGCCATCCGTTCGCCGCAAAAACTAAAAGCTTGCAACCCAACAATCGAAAACATAAACTCTCGGCGTTTTCAAAATTCTATTAGACCCCCGTCCGATCTTTATTCCGTCATTCCGCAAATTCTTCGTTTTCGTACTTTCCAGCAAAGGAGATTCAAGTTATGCCATCTCGTTTGATTCCTCGCGTATTTCAATGTCTGGCCGTGTTTGCCTTGCTGTTTCTGACAGCGGCTGACGCCGAAGCGCAATTCGACAAGCTGCGTAAAAAGATTCCGGGCATGGGCGGAAGCAGCGAAATTGACAACATTCTCAGTCAAATGGACAGCGCGCGCGTCAAATCGGCTTACGCACGCATCACGCTCAGCCTGGCCGATGATGTCATTCGCCGTCAGGCCTTGCGGAATTCAGCCAGGAAAAGCGCTCAAGGCCAGATAGAAAAAGACAAGAAAGAGATTGAAGCTCTAGACCGTTCGATTGCCGAAAAGCGCAAGCTGCTGGCCGAATTGGGCAAACAAACCAACAGCGGCAAGTACGACGAAAAGACAGCCAAAGAAGTGGACAAGCAGGTTCAGACCGAAGAACAGCAACGCGACGAAAAGCGCGCCATGGTTGATCAGGAAATCTCAGACAAACAGGCTCGCGAAAAAGAATTGAGCAAAGAAGATCGCGAGAATTACGGCAAGCTGGCGCGGCTGCTTTACGGCGCGGCGAAACAGGAACAGGCTGCAATCGAAACCGCTCAGGATGTCAAACCGCGCGCCGAATCCGCCGCCGCCAACACGCGCAACAGTCCTGGCAATTTGATTTCTTCGCAACCCAAAAAATTGAACGACGGGATCAAAGGTCTGGGCGAAATCATCTCCGAAGGGCCGAAGCATCTGGCAACGCTTTCTTCCGTCGCCAGCCATCTGGCCAAAATCGGCGGAGTGGATTTAACCGATCCCAAATTCAAACCTACCGTCGCCACCGACGAAGACGAAATCCCAACCGATTGGTAATTGACCGCAAGCTATGTTCAACCAACACAAATCCATGCTTCGCAAATTATTTTTGAGCCTGATGCTGTTGGCCGCCGCGTCGGTCATTGGTTTGGCGCAGGGCTTGCCGGAATCGCCGACGCTTGGAGTTCGGTATTTCCGCATCAGTTCGACGACCGACGCCGAATATCGCGGCGACGCCAAAGCCCTGGCCAGCAGTCTGCGCATCGCGCTGGACAACAGCAAAGGCTTCAAACAGATCGTCACGCTGGATGACGAGCAGGTCGAACAGTTGACCAAGCTGATCGCCGATTCCAAAAAGGGCGCTTTCAATCGTCAATTGCCGGGCAATCTGGCCGAACCGCCCGACGCTTACGTCTTCCCTGAACTGTTGCGAGTCGGCGCGGTCGAACGCGATATGTTCGCCCGCATCGAAATCACTTACACAGTCGAAATGGGAGCCAGCGCGGTTGATCCGACAACGCGCGCGATTCTGTTCAGCGACAAAGTGACGATCAGCGAAAAGCGCAACAAGACAGACACTCGCGGCGGAGCCAAGAATGTTTACGAAGACCTGGTCTCGAAAGCCGTTGATCGCCTGTCGGCCAAACTGGCGGCGTTCTTTCTGAAACGCGGACGAGTGTTGCGAGTTGATGACGTTCAGCAGGTCGTTTACATCAACCTCGGTTCGCGTCACGGAATCAAAACCGGAGACCGATTCACCGTTCACAAAACCGTCAGCGAAGACGCGCAAAGCGTCGGCGACACTGCGGAAGAAGAAGGTTTGGCGGAATTCGATCTGGACGCCAAGGCGACCATTGAAATAACCGAAATTCGCGAGAACGCCGCCAAAGCGAAAGTCTCGGGTTCGGAAAAGAACATCAAAAAAGGCGACGCCGTTCGATGGGTCAAACAATGAACAGCAGTATGAAATCATCAAAGCTTCGTCTGGTTTTCTTCGCGCTGATGGCTGTCGGCATTTTTGCGGCGGTGGCAACGGCTCAGACTCAGCGTCGCACGGTTCGCATCTTTTTGGACCTTCGCGAAACGAATCTGGAAAAAGCTTCAACAGTCGCCATTAACACGATTTCGGAACGGCTGGCGGCGGCTGGATTCCGCGTGACGACCAATCGCCGCGAAGCCGCGTTGGTTATCGAAGGCACGATCAGTTCGCGATTGACCGCTGTCACAGATGATGTGAAACGCGAAGGCGGCGTCAACGCGGAAGCTTCGGCTTCGGTCAGATTGCTGACCGGCAGCGAAGTCATAGCCACCAGCGTCGAGCGTTCAGCGCCCGGAGATTGGGGCGTTCAGGCGGAGCGAGTCGGCGAAGACAGGTTGATAGAAGTCGCCGGACGCGTGGCCGACGATTTGTTCGCGGGCGATTTTGTAGAGGAAGTGACCGGCGGCGCGAAAACTTCAAACGTCGCCAAACCGGAAAGCGCGCCAGTCAAATCTCGTCCCGCCAATCGCAAGCCAACGAGCGCGAAACGCGGCGTGACTTTTCTGGAAGTGGTTTCGCTGGTTCAGAATTATGCTCCCGAAGATCGCATTGTGGCCGCGCTGCGAAAATACGGAATCAAGTTCAAACCCCGCGAATCGGCGCTCAGCCAGTTGCGCAGCCTGGGAGCTTCGGAAGCAGTCATCAACGTCATCAAAACCTCCAACATCGTTTCATAGAATTATGATCGGAAAAGTCATCGGCAATTACCTGATCACCGGCGAACTGGCGCGCGGGGGCATGGGCGCGGTTTATCGTGGCCGTCATCAAGCCCTGCCGCGCGAAGTCGTCGTCAAATCCATTCTGTTGTCTTCGTTCCCGCCGCAAACTCAGCAGCAATTGAAAGCGCGCTTCGTTCGCGAAGCTTACGTCCAATCGCAACTGGATCACCCGAACATCGTTCGCGTCTTCGAGTTCTTCACTTCGACTGAAAATTATTATCTGGTCATGGAATTCGTGAACGGGATGAGCCTTCGCGATCTGATCAAACGTCAGGGAGCGTTGCCGCCGCATCAGGCTCTGCCGTTGTTCAAACAGGCGCTGTCCGCGCTGGATTACGCGCACAGTTTCAGTTGCGTTGACGAATACGGTCGCCAGCTTAAAGGGATAATTCATCGCGACATCAAACCGGCCAACCTGCTGTTGGACGGAATGGCGCGGTTGAAAATGACCGACTTCGGCATAGTCAAACTGGCGGGTGAAAGCAGCATGACGCGCACGGGTTTCAATCCGGGAACGGTCGAATACATGTCGCCCGAACAGATTCGCGGATTGGAAGTTGACGCTCGTTCGGATATTTACAGTCTGGGGATCACCTTTTACGAAATGCTGACGGGTCGAGTCCCTTTTCCGCATTCCGAAAAAACCTCCGAGTACGAAGTTTTCAAAGGGCACATTGAAATCGCTCCGCCGCCATTGGCCGACTTGCGGGCTGATGTTCCAGCCAGCCTGTCGGCATTGGTCATGCGCGCGTTGGAAAAAAATCCTGACGACCGCTTCCCTTCCGCCGCTGAATTTCTGAACGCTCTGCTTGATTACGAACAGGGAGTTCCCGCCGGTTCGGCTGCCGCTCGCGCGGTTTCCGCCCAATCGCAACTGACTCATTCGATGACAGAACAGTTGGGAGCGCCGACTCAACCCGCGCCGTTGACTGCGGAATCAACTCCGGCAATTCCAACCGATCCCAGTAACAATCGCCGCCAGGCACAGCCCGTCGCGGCAGTATCGGATAGTTATCAAACCACTCTGACCAAACCGCAGCCCAAGCGCACTGGTCTGCTGATGGTTGCAAGCGCTCTGTTGCTGCTCGCGCTTGTCGCCGTTGGCGCGGCGTATTTCTTCTGGCCGCGAAGCGCTCCGACATCCGAAACCACATCTGCGGCAAACGGCGTGGAGGCAGGTCAATCGCCGGTCGCTGCCGAGGAAGACGAACGATTGAAACGAGCGCGCGAAATGGAACAACAGGAAAATTACGCCGAGGCGATCAAACTTTACGACGAATATTTGCAAGCCAACGCTCAGGCAACGGACGCTGCGACAACTTCGGCGCGCGTGGTCGAGTTAAAGAAGCTGCAAGGATTGTTGACCGTCGCCGATCTGGAAATGAGTCAGCAGGATTACACCGCCGCCAAACGCGATTTTGCCGAAGCTCTGAAATTGCGCCCGCAATCGAAACGTGCGCAAACCGGATTGAACGAAGCGGAAGCTCGGCTCACCGCTCGCTGACGATTTTCAGCAATTCTTTTCTGATCGCGAACTCCGGCATTGACCGCGGGACTCTTCACCTACTGCCTGAATTGACGTAAGCTTCACTGCCAACAATATCCAGGAACGGATTTTCAACACATACAGATTATGCCGAACAGCTTTCCGCGCCAGCTTGCGCGCGCTTCGATTTTACTTCTCGCATTTTTTGCAATCGTCGCGATTGGATTGCGACTGCCTGTCGTGGCCGTTCAAACCAGGCCGGATTTCGCGCGACAGATTGCGCCGATCTTTCAGGAAAAATGCGTTGCCTGCCACAGCCACATCACGCGCAAAGGCGAATTGAATCTGGAAAGTTACGAATCCTTGATGAGCGGCGGCAAACGCGGCGCGGCTGTCGTTCCGGGCAAAAGCGGCGAAAGCCTGTTGGTCAAAATGATCGAAGGTTCGGTCAAACCGCGGATGCCGATCGGCGATGAATTGAGCGCCGAGGAGATCAAGACGATCAAAGACTGGATAGATGCGGGAGCGCTCAAACCGGATAGCGCCAAAGCTGAACCCACTACAAGCGAGCCGAAAGCGACAGCCGCGATTCCGGACATCAAACCTAAATCCGATGTCACAGCGGCGGTCAGCGCGTTGGCTTTTCATCCGGATGGGTCGCTGGTCGCGTTGGGTCGGTATCAGATTGTCGAATTGCTGGATGCGAAAACAGCCAAGCCTGTAGCGCCGATTTCCGGTTTCTTCAATCAGGTGCGAGCGCTGGCTTTCAGCGCCGATGGCAAATTGCTGGCGGCAGCCGGAGGCAATCCGTCGCAATTCGGCGAAATCAAAATCTGGAATGTGGCCGAACGCAAAGAGCTTCATGCCATTCGCGGGCATCGCGACAACATCTTCGCAGTGGCATTCAGTCCCGATGGAAAATTGCTGGCGACGTGCAGTTACGACCGGATGATCAAGCTCTGGGATGTCGCTTCGGGCGCTGAAGTCAAAACGCTGAAAGACCACACTGACGCGGTTTTCAGCCTCGCCTTCAGTCCTGACGGAAAACTTCTGGCTTCGGCTTCGGCTGATCGGACGGTCAAAATCTGGAACGTGGCAACCGGCATGCGTCTTTATACTTTTAGCGATGCGCTGGACGCTGTGAACACAATTGCATTTCATCCTGATGGAAACCTGCTGGCTGGCGCGGGCGCTGATCGAATCATACGTCTGTGGGAAATCGGCGAAACAGAAGGACGCCAGATCAAATCTTTGATCGCGCACGAAGACGCCATCAACATCGTCAGCTTTTCGCCCGACGGCAAATTGCTGGCTACGACCGGCGCGGACAAACGGCTGAAGTTGTGGGACGCGGCGAAACTGGAAGAGATTCGAAGTCTCGAGCTTCAACCCGATTGGGTTTTCGCTCAGACATTCAGCCCTGACGGCAAGCGATTGGCGGTTGGACGATACGACGGCTCGATTGCTTTTTACGATCCGACGACCGGAAAGAAGCTGGCAGGACGTTAATGTTTAACGCAATGACAAATTCAGATTAACCATTATCCATTAGCCGCTAACCATCGCCAGGCAGGAGGAAAATCCTGCTCCCTGTCTGTTAATGGTTAATGGCTGATTGCTAATGGCTAATTGCCTCGCTGACAGCAACCACATTGAGGAAATAGCCATGAAGAAAAGATTCCTGATTTTGTGCGCCGTGTTTTTTGCGATGGCGACGACCGCGCAGGCTCAAGTGGCTCAGCCATACATCACAACGACTTCGCCGATGGGCGCCATACGCGGAACGACTGCCACGTTCACCGTTGATGGTTACAACCTGGCCGATGCCGGCGAAGTGTTGTGGAACAGAAGCGGCATCACGTCAAGAATCGTTTTGAACTCGGAACTCGTGCGCGAACCTCACAGACGCTCAAGCCCTACGGCTGTGTTGATCGTGGACAAATCCACCAAACATCGGCTGACAATCGAAACCAACATCTCCGCCGAAGCCATTCCCGGCTTTTACAGTTTTCGCATTCGAACTCCGTTGGGCACGACAAACAGTTCGACAATTGTCGTCGGCACATTGCCTGAACTTCGCGCCGACGAAATGAAAGAGCGGCAAAACGAAGCTCAATCAATTTCGTTGCCGGTGACAGTCGTCGGCGATCTTCAAAATCGCGGCGATGCTGACAGCTTCAAACTCGCTGCCAAAGCCGGACAACAGATCGTTTTCGAAGTCGTCGCTTCGATGCTCAATTCGCGGCTCGATTCGGTTTTGACTTTGCTTGATGGCACAGGCGCGCAGCTTGCAACAAACAACGACAATGGCGGCAGCCGCGATTCCCTGCTCGGTTACACTTTCAAACAGGACGGCGAATACGTCATTCGCATTTCCGATCTGGAAAGACGCGGAGAGGCCGGCCAGTACGGCTATCGGCTGAACATCGGCCAGTTGTCTTATCTGACAGACGTTTTTCCGCTAGGAGTCAGGGAGGGAGTCAGGACCGAAGTCGAAGCTTATGGTTTCAATCTGCCATCGGCCAAAGCGTCGGTTCTGCCGCAAAAAAAGACCCGCTGGGACGAATCATTTGCTGTGGCGATGAGTTCGGACAAAGGCGAAGCTTCCAACACGATCAGACTGGCCGTCGGATCGCATCCTGAAGTTATGGAACAAAGCGCGCAAACTTCGGTGACGACGCCTCAATCGGTGGATTGGCCGGTCACGATCAACGGGCGAATCCACAATTCGTCGGCTTCGACGGATGAAGACTTCTATCGCTTTCGCGTTCGCAAAGGGCAACACATAGTGCTGGAAATCGGCGCTCAGCGTTATGGTTCGCCGCTCGACGCGGTGATTGAAGTTCTGGATGCGAAGGGAAATCAGATTCCCCGCGTGCTGGCTCGTTGCTTGTTGGAAACGCAATTGACGCTCAACGACCGCGATTCTGCTTCGCGCGGTTTTCGCATCACGCATTGGAATGGAATTCACGTCAACGATTATCTGATGGCGGGCAATGAACTCGTTCAAGTCGAAGTTCTGCCGAAGACGCCCGACGAAGACATCTTTTTCAAAAGTTTTCAGGGACAGCGGTTGACGTTTGAAGACACGACGCCTGAAGCTCACGCCAACGGCTCGTCGGCCTGCAAAGTTTCGCTGCATCCGCCGGGCGCTAAACTTTCACCGAATGGATTGCCGGTTGTCACCTTCTATTACCGCAACGACGACGGCGGGCCTATGTACGGCAAGGATTCCAGGTTGAACTTCTTTGCGCCGGAAGACGGCGATTACCTGGTTCGCATTCGCGATGTGCGCGGAATGCACGGCGAACGATTCGCTTACCGAATGACTGTTCGCGAACCCGAACCGGATTTCACCTTGTTCGCCGATCCTGAAAATCCGAACGTTCCGGCGGGATCAATGCTTCCGATCAACGTGACGGTTTATCGCCACGACGGTTTCGACGGTGACATAACCGTCAGGATGACGGATTTGCCCGCAGGTTTTTCCGCCAGCGAAAGCGTGATTCGCTCCGGTCAGAATTCAACCGTCATCGCTCTGCGCGCCGCGAATGATGCCAAAGTCGGCTTCCCGCTGCGCATTGAAGCATCGGCGACGATCAATGGCCGCAAAGTCACTCGCAATTTGAAAACCGACGAACGCGTCGCGGTCGTATCAGTGGCTCCGCCGCCTGAGTTGCTGGTCTGGACAGAAACCGAAAGGATCGAATTGGAACCCGGAGGCAAAACCACCGTGGCCATTCGCGTAAAACGTGATCGTGGATTTGCCGGACGAGTGCCGTTCGATATTCGCAATCTGCCCCACGGAGTGATAGTCACCGATGTGGGTTTGAACGGCGTATTGATTACGGAGGAAGAAACCACTCAGCGCTTCACGTTGGCCGCCGAAGATTGGGTCAAACCGATGGAGCAACAGATTTTCGTAGTTGGCCGGATAGAAACGACTTCTCCGCAACGGTCGGATTTCCCTGCCAATCCGGTCAGGCTGGTCATCAAACCGAAAGAGGTCGGAAGCGATATTCACAGATGATGCGTAAGCTGAATTACTTTGCGAAAAAAGTTCTCCAGCCAATATCCTTCGGACGAAAAAGTGATTTTGGCGTTTTATGCGAATCAGCTAAAATTCCCGCCGAGGTAAACTGAATGACGAACGGTACGTCAGTAGAAGAACAACTAAGAGAATGGGTCAGTCAACTGGCTCCGGAGCACAAACAAACTCTGCTGGGGATGCTGGTTGAGGATGATCACCTGCAACGTTCGGCACGGCTGGATTACGCCGTGGCTCAATTGCGGAAACTGTGCGTTGATAAAAACCTGGATTGGGATGAAATGGCCGAAGGCGAGCGCGAAGCCTTCCTGGACAATCTGATTCGCGAGAACGAACTTTACGCCACGCAGGTCGGCAGAACTTCGATGACGATAATTTCCCCCTGTCATCACTGCGGGCGGGAAATGACTCCCAGCGATCTTTACCGCATTTATTTTGGCGAACGACCGCCCAGCGTCGAAATCGCGTCGGCGTCGTTGGTTGTCATGGACAGCGATTCGGACGCCAAATTCCCGCTGATCACGGATAACGAAATAATGATCGGACGGCTCGATCCTCATCGCGGCATACGACCTGACGTGGATTTATCCAAATACGATCCGGCCTCGCGAATTTCACGACGCCACGCGCGCATAACCACGCGCGGCCATCAGTTTTTCATCGAAGATTTGGGCAGCGCCAACGGAACCGTCATCAATGGCCGCACTCGTTTGAAACCGCAGGAACCTTATCCGCTGGTCAACGGCGATGTCGTCAAGATCGGCGAAACCACACTGAAATTCGTCGGCTGAAACACCAATCAGAAACAAACGTCATCTCTGTTTCATCTACACCGTAAAAAGCTCAAACATCGGTTTGCTCAGACAATCATCCCGAAAATCTGAAGCCTGAAGTATTGATGCATGCAGTGCAGTCAGCGATACTACGCCGGTCAATAATGATTCAAAGACAACTTCTTGATGATATACCGACACCGGCTGGTTATGGTGTCGCATAATTCGTTTCTGGAGACCGGATGAAACGCTTAACACTTCTGCTCGCGACGCTCCTTTGTCTAGTACTTTTCCCTGAATCAGTTCGTCAGCAAAACCGATCTGATTTGATTGCCATCGTCGGCGCGACCGTCATTGACGGAACCGGCATCGAACCCAAAAAGCAAACCGTCATCATCCGCGGCGAACGTATCGAATCCGTTACTGCCGCCGACGCCAAACCGCCATCCAATGCACGTGTAATCAACGCCGAAGGTTTAACCTTGATGCCCGGCATTTTCGATCTGCACACTCATCTGCCATACGCTTCGGGCGGCGGCATCGGGGGCGATTGGCCAAAAAATCTGAAAGCATACCTTTATTGCGGCGTGACTTCGGTCGTTGACTTCGGGACTTATCCTGAAACTTTCGAACCGATGCGCAGGCTTATCCAGACTGGCGCGGTCGAAGCTCCTCGCATCAGCCTGGCCGCGCGAATGACCACGCCGGGCGGACACGGAGCCGAAGGCGGGCGCGGCGATTTCTTTTCGCTGGAAGTTTCAACCGCCCGCGAAGCGCGAGCCGCGGTGCGCCGAGCTCTGCCTTACAAACCTGACGTGATCAAAGTATTCACTGACGGCTGGCGTTACGGAGCAGCGCCGGATATGACCAGCATGAACGAAGATACATTGACGGCGTTGGTTGACGAGGCTCACAAGAATGGAATCGAAGTTCTGACGCACACGGTTTCTTTGGACAAAGCAAAAATCGCCGCCCGCTCGAAAGTTGATGTCATAGCGCACGGCATCGGCGATGCGGACGCCGACGATGAACTGTTCAATCTGATGAAATCCGGCGGCACGACTTACGCTCCGACCCTGGCGGTTTACGAACCGCGCGGGCGCGATATTTTGTCTCCTCTGTTGGACGCCGTTCTTGAACCGGCGGTGAAAAACGGAATCAGCCCGCCACTCGTCGCTCCGCAAAATCCGCCGCTCAAACCCGCCGCAGGTTCGGCTGAAAACGGCGACACTCCCAGATTGCGACGTTGGGCGACATTGCAACGCAACACTGCGGCGTTGCGTCGCGCCGGAATCACATTCGGCACGGGCACTGACGCCGGAGTGACCGGCACGCATCACGGATGGGCGACCTTGCGCGAATTGCAATTGCTGGTTGCGGGCGGATTGACTCCGCTGGAAGCCATCACCGCCGCCACAGGCAACGCCGCGCGAGCGATCAAAGTTGATGGCGAACGCGGAACAATCGCGCCGGGCAAACTGGCAGATATGATTTTGATCGAAGGCGAACCGCACAAAAACATCGCCGACATCGAAAAGATCAAACGAATCTTTCTGGGCGGACGCGAACTCGATCGAGAAAAACTGGCTCGCGAAATCGCCTCGTCTTCAATGACGCCGATTCCGCCGGTCAAAGCGATGGACGTGATTGACGATTTTGAAAGCGCCAATGGCCGCAGCCGTCTGGACACGCTGTGGGTCAACTCATCGGATTCGGGCGTTGACGCCTCGAAGATGCTTTTCGGAAGAATCCTGCGCGAAGCCAACAATCACGCTCTTTCCGTCACGATTCGTCTGTCCGAGAAAGAACGCCCATTCGGACGCGTCAATATCCCGCTCAACAAAGGCGCAGTCATTCCTGTGGACGCCAGTAATTTTCGCGGCGTCAGCTTCGATGCTCGGGGCGAAGGCGATTATCGTCTGATCGTCCCGATCTACAATGTCCGCATCGCCTCTGCCAATTTCCAAACTTCATTCAAAGCCGCGCCTGTTTGGCAAACTGTAAGCGTTGACTTTTCTTCGCTTAAACAACCGGAAGGCGCTCGCGCTCAGGTACAATGGACTGGACGGGATTTGCTGATGCTGAGTTTTGAAATTGCTCGACAAGCAGGAGAATTCGGCTGGCTGGAAATTGACAACCTTCGCTTTTACCGATAGCCACAAAAATGGCGCTACCGTAATCTCTATGGGTAAGAAGAGGAATTAACCATTAACCATCACCCATTAACCATTATCGGTCAGGCAGGAAAGCCATTCACCTGTCTGTTAATGGCTGATGGCTAATGGCTAGTGGTTAATTATCTTTCCTACTTACAGAGAGTCCGGTAGAGCCTAAAAGAATGAATATTTCGGAGTTATATTGATCTATCTGGAGGTTCGATGAACAACAACAGTCTCTATAAAAATATTGACAGCTACATTCGCGGCGTGCGCGGCGAATTTGAAAACAAGCTTGCCGAATTGGTGGAAACACCCAGCGTCAGCAGCGATCCGTTGAACCTGCCCGACATCAGGCGTTGCGGGACGATTGCCACTCAATACCTCCGCGACCTGGGCGCAAAGGCCGAAGCGATTGCCACGCCGGGCAATCCGGTCGTCATGGGATCGCTGGTTTCCGATCTGAAATATCCGACTGTGACGATTTACAACCATCTGGATGTGCAACCAGCCGACCCTTCGGAATGGAACAAAGCTCCGTTCAAATTCAACAAGGTCGGCGACCGTTACGAGGGACGCGGCACGACAGACGACAAAGGCCCAGCGCTGACGGCAATGCTGGCGGTTCGATACGCGGTCGAAAACGGCCTGCCGCTGAATTTCAAATTTGTCTGGGAACTGGAAGAAGAAATCGGATCGCCGCACTTTGAATACTTCGTCAAACGCAACAAAGGCCATCTGCAAACCTCTTCAATTCTGGTTTCCGACACCATATGGATTTCGCGCAAACAACCTGCGGTTCCGTATGGCTTGCGCGGATTGCAGGCTTTCCTGTTCAAACTGGAAACTCATTCCAAAGACGTTCATTCAGGTTTGGTCGGAGGCGCGGCGCGAAATCCCATCGGCGAACTGGCGCAGGTCATCAGCCAGTGTTACGACGCCAAAACCGGCAAAGTGAAAATTCCCGGCTTTTATAACGATGTGATTCCACCGACCAAAGATGAGATCAGCAGCTTCGTCAATTCAGGCTTCACGACCAAAGGTTATATGAAAGCCCACGAATTGAAATCCATACGCGCAAATCTGAAATCCGAAGCGGACGTTCTGAAATCGTTTATGGCCGCGCCGACTTTTGAAGTTCACGGCATCACCGGCGGTTACGGCGGCCCCGGCGTCAAAACCATCGTTCCTTATCGAGCCGAAGCCAAAATCAGCACACGGCTGGTCCCGGGTCAGCGTCCGGCAAAGATCGCCAAACTCGTCAAGGATTTCGTCAAACAGATCAATCCCGACGTCAAGGTTGACGCAATTCAGGCTCTTGAGCCTTTCTCCGGCGACTTCGAAGGCGATTACGCCGATGCCGCTCGCATAGCCATGAAGTTCGCTTTCGGCAAAGAACCCGCATTCACGCGCGAAGGCGGATCAATCGGCGCAGTCGTCACCATGCAAAAACACCTGCGAGCGCCAATCACATTCCTCGGCCTGAGCCTGCCGGAACACGGTTACCACGCAAAGAATGAAAATTATGATTGGGGACAAACATCAGGCGGGATCAAGATGTTTGTGAAATACTTTGAGGAGATTGCGAAGCTGAA
>CAYRQB010000132.1:2453-15092 GCA_964426025.1 uncultured Heliomicrobium sp. | reverse complement strand
GATGGGAAATTGGCTCGCTTTCCGTGGGTTTCACCCACGGCTAAATTCAAACGCCACTACGCGGCGAAGAGGCCTGAGCAGTTACCTAAAAAATTGATCCGTGTGTATTTGTGTTTATCCGTGTTCATCAGTGGTTCCCTGCTTATTGCGTCGTTTCTTCCAAACTTTTGATGGCGTCCATCGCCGCCGCTTTCAATTGATCCAGGCATTCGCGGTCTTTCGCTTCGCGCAGAGCGGGCAAGGCGCTTTTGTTGCCGACTTTGCCCAGAGCGCGAATCGAAGAAACTCGCGCGCGGATGTTTTTGTCTTTGGTCAGTTCGATCAGATGATCAACTACACGGTCGTCTTTTTTGTCCTTGTTGAGTTCCTTGCCCAACGTCCCCAGACATCCGATGGCGGCGACGCGAATCGGAACCGGTTTGCCGTATTTGCTTTGTTCGATTGCCAGATCAACGGCGCGCTTTTCCTTCGCGTGATTGAAGCCGTGAAAAACCGAAGCGGCGACGACTTCCTGCCAAGAAGTTTTGGAGACGGCGGATTTCATCGCGTCGTAGGCTTTGTCTCCGCCGATGTTGGCCAGAGCGCGAATTGCTGCGACGGCCACGAAATAGCTTTCGTCTTTCTCAGGAATTTCGCGCAGAAAATCCGTCGCGGCTTCGTCTTTGAAATTGCCGATTGCCCAGACGGCGGCGCGTCGAACCCGGCTGTCTTTTTCCAGCTTGTAGTTTTCGATCAAAGCCGAGCGAGCGGAATCGCCGCCGATTTCACCCAGGCTGATTGCCGCAGCCATTCGCACGCCGTAAAAATCCTGACCCCATAAACAATCGCGCAAAGCTTTCACGATTTCTTCACCATTGAATGCGGAAAGTTCGCGAGCGGCGCGAACCCTATCCAGCACGTCTTCGGCTTTGGTCAATTGGAACGTCAGTTCCTGCGCCGACTTTGCGAAATTCATCAGCTTGAAGATGCGTTGGCCTTTGTCGAACAAAACCATTCGCGGTTTGGCTTCGCAGGGAAAGTAAAAATCCTGCTCGGCTTTTTCGACCATCACGCGAAAATTCTGGCGTCGTTCGGTTTCGATTACTTCGCCGATTTCGGTTGTGGTGATTTCGATCTCGGCTGGGAAGCGGAAAACGGGCGTTCCGTCGTCTTCGTTTTCCTGAGCCTGTTTAACTGAAACGCGGAGAATTTTCTGCTCGCGTTGCCATTCGTAACTGACTTCCAGTTCGGGATAACCGGGGCTGTCGAGCCACTGGTCGAAAAACCAGTGCAGGTTTTGCCCGGTGGCTTCTTCGATGGCGACTTTGAAATCGTTGGTTTCGGCGACGCCGAATTCAAATTTGTTCAGGTAATGGCTGAGCGTTCTGAAAAATCCGTCATCGCCCAGCGTCCATCGCAGCATGTCCAGCACGCAAGCGCCTTTTTCGTAAGCGTGACGATCCATCAGCTCTTCGGAAAAACGATATGTGCGGCAAACAATCGGGCGGCGATGGCTGGTCCAATCTTCGCGCAGGTAAGTCAGAAAGTCCTGGAAGATGACAAAGCGCGCTTCGTCGCGATTGCGCGAATGTTCGCGCCACAGATATTCGCTGTAGGTGGCGAAGCTTTCGTTCAGCCAAATCTGCGTCCAGTCTTTGCAAGTGACCAGATCGCCCCACCATTGATGCGCCAACTCATGAGCGACGATGTCGTCGTAGTTGATGTCGAGTTCGGCGCGTTCGTCCAGTAAACAGCGGTCGGTCATCGTCGTCGCCGAGGTGTTTTCCATTGCGCCGAACAGAAAATCGTCAACCAGAATTTGCGCGTATTTCGGATAAGGGTAGGCGTAACCGTACTTTTCCTCGAAGAAAGGAATCATCTTCGGCGTGTTGGCGAACAGCTTGTAACCGGCTTCTTTGCGGTCTTTGTAAACGTAATAATCAACCGGCAAACCGTCGTAACTTTCCCTGATCTGTTCGTATTCGCCAATGACGACCGTCACCAGATAAGCCGGATGCGGTTGAGCCTGGCTCCAGTGAAAAGTCCTCGTGCCATTTCCGTTGTCGCGGACGCCAATCAATTCGCCGTTTGAAAGCGTGAAGTAATCCGATTTGACCGTCGCCAGCAATTCGGTGGTCATTTTCTGATTGGTCACGTCGTGACAGGGAAACCACCAATGCGCGTCTTCGTTTTCGCCCTGCGACCAGATTTGGCGCAGTTTGCCCGGATAAGCTTCGTCGGGTTTGATGAAAAACAACCCTTTGCGCGGAAAGCAGGAGTAAGCGATTTCAACCGTCAGTTGTTCGTTGCGCGCGTAATCGCGGTCGAATTCGATGACCAGCTTTTCCGGGTGAGTTTCAAAATCCAACCGGCGGGCAAATTGCGCCGACGATCGAATCAGATCGCCGGTTCCGCGTTGTTCGACGGCCAGCAATTTGACGCCGGCGATGCGCATTTCGGCTATGTCCAAATCGAAATGTCTGAAGCCGTCATTCATCGGCGAAAGCGTCAAAGCCGCAGTTCCTTCGACGGATTCTTTTTCGTCGTCGAATCGCAAATCCAGTTTCAAATGTTTGATCGCGAATCGGCGGTCGGCGGTGTGATGTTCGTCGCCTTCGACCGGCGAACGATCAATGTTGGCGGTCTTGTCGTACAAATTGGCGTCCGCCCACATACGCGGATCGAGTAACGCCGGATGAATCATTTTGTCGTTGATGGGTTGATTGCTGCTCATGGTCGAGTAGTTTCCTACAGCTTTTAAGAAAAAGAAATCTCGCGCGAAGCGGCAAAGACGCCAGGCGGAAAAGAAAGAATGCGATGCCGGAATTTCAATGTGCAAAATAACTCGACACACAGGGACAAATGATCAAAGGCGACCAGGGGAAAATGCGGTTTCTCTGCCCTTGATCGCCTCTGTTCCTTTGTGTTGAAAAATCTTTCAACCTCCACAAAATCCCGAAGTGCCAGGTTACAAGACATGGATTTTCAGGTCGCCCGGTTGCCTTTCGCATTTCCGGCAAATATGATGAATGGCGTAAAGATTGACGAAATAAATCACCGATTTCCGAATCAGATAACCAAAATCTACTGACCGATAAAGCTTCGCTGGGAGAAAACAAACGGCCTGTATCCGCAGGCTAAATTGAAAATAACTTTATTCCCCACAGGAATAAGCGAACTTTCGGGCTGCCATCGAATCGGAAACGGTGTCGTCAATCGCAGCCTGTTTCAATAGCACCGGTGAAGGAGAAATAATGAAAAACAAGAAATGCACCTTAGCAAGTTTCATCATGACGTTTATCGTAATGATGGCGTGTAGTGTTTCCGCCCTGGCACAAGCTTCATCAACTGCTGAATTGCGTGGCCGAGTGACAGACAGCGCGGGGGCAGTCATCCCCGGAGCCAAAGTTACGTTGACCGACGCCAACAAAGGCACTTCGCGAACGGCGACCACTGACGCCGAAGGCAGTTATGTTTTCGTGGGACTTTTGCCAAGCTCTTATGATTTGAAAGTCGAAGCCAGCGGCTTTGCCAAAAGCTCGACCAGATTGGAATTGACCGTTGGGCAGCAGGCCAACATTCCCATTCAATTGGGCGCGGGAAATTTTGAAGTGCAGGTTGACGTGGTGGCCGGCGCTGAAGTCGTTGAAACGACCCGCACCGAACAATCGGCGGTGGTTGATAACAAACAGATCACTAATTTGCCGATCAATCGTCGCAACTTTCTGGATTACGCATTGCTGACGCCCGGCGTGGTTGACGCCGACAACATCGCCGATTCGTCGGATTTCCGCGTGGCTCAAACGCCGCAATCGGGCTTGTCGTTCGGCGGCAACAACGGGCGAGGCAACATGGTTCAGGTGGACGGAGCTGAAACTCTAAGTTCATCGGGCGGCGTACAGGCGACAATCAGCCAGGAAGCCGTTCAGGAATTTCAGGTCGTCCGCAACAGTTACAGCGCCGAATTCGGCGGCGCGTCAGGCGGCGTTGTCAGTCTGATTTCAAAATCCGGAACGAACAGTTTTCACGGCAGCGCTTTCGGCCTGTTCCGCGACAAAACCTTTGACGCGCGCAATGCCTTCGATTTCAACCCCAACGGCCAATCGCCATTCAATCGCCAGCAATACGGCGGTTCGATCGGCGGGCCGCTGGCTCAAGACAAAACCTTCTTCTTCAGTTCGGTCGAACGTTTGCAGCAAGAACGAACTTCTTTCGTCAATCTGCTCAGCGATCCGAACATCTTTCAACCGACGGCTTCGCAGAACGCATTGCTGAATTATCTCGGCGGTGTTCCGCAATTCGCCCAGCCTGTGGCGTTGGCTCGCGCAGCGTTGACGACGACGGCTCAGGTTTATCCGCGCACGGTCAAACTGTTCACCGACGCCAGCGGACAATTTCCCTTCGACGAAGACCAGACGCAATTTTCGGCTCGTCTGGATAACAACTTCAGCGAGCGCAGTTCCGGCTACATCCGTTTCAATATCACCGATTCGGTTTTCGAGAATCAGGCGGCGGGCGCTTTGACGGCTGTTTCGCGAGGGCGCAAATTCGACGGGTTCAACGGCGGAGTCGTCGCTTCGCACAATTATCAGATCGGTTCCAGCGCGTTCAACGAACTGAAATTGCAATACAGTTATACGCGCGGCGGGTTTTTCACCAACGATCCGTTCGGACCGGAAATCAACATTGAAGGCTTCGGATTTTTCGGTCGCGACATCTTCCTGCCTTCGGAAACAATCGAGCGGCATTACGACGTTTACGACAACTTCACGAAGATCGTCGGCAATCACACGCTGAAAATGGGCGGTTCGTTGTTCTTCCATCGCATCACGACCAACAGCGAAACTTTCTTCGGCGGGCGATTCAATTTCGGCGCGGCGATTCCGCTTTCGACGGTGGTCGCGCTCAATCCGCAACTCGGTCCGGCGGCGTTGCAGGCAATTCAGGCTTACCTGACCGCCAATAACCCCAGCTTGCTGCCGGCGTTGTCCGCTCCGGTCAATGCTCTGCAATCCTTCAATTTCGGATTGCCGATTGTTTATCAACAGGGCTTCGGCGACGCTTCGGCCAATTCCTGGGCCAACCGTTACGGCATGTACATTCAGGACAAATGGAAAGTGAACCGCCGGTTTACTCTCGATTACGGATTGCGTTACGCCGTTCACGACGAACCGTTTTTCATTCCGACTTACAAACGCGATTGGCAACCGCGCGCCGGTTTCGCCTGGGACATTGCGGGCGACGGCAAAACCGTTGTTCGCGGAGGAGCGGGAGTTTTCGTCGGATTCCTGAACAACGCCGTAGCCAACGTGACGACGGAACTTGGCGGATTCGGCGATCCGGGCAACATCAACATCGTGCTGGCGACGGCGACTTCGGGCGCTCTGGGTTTGCCGACTTCATTCACGGTTTATCAGACCTTGCTGTCGCGAGGCGTGATTGGAACTCGCGGTATCACGCTGGCTGACATCACGGCGGCCCCGATCAGTCTGAATCCGCGACCGGGCGCTCCGCTGGAAGTCCGCTTCCGCCTTGGTCCTGATTACCGCAACCCTGTAACGTATCAGGCAAGTCTGGGCGTTCAGCGCGATCTGGGCGGAGGATTTTCAGGTGAATTGAGTTACCAGTACACGCGCGGTTTGCACATCACACGCAACCGCGACATCAACCAGTTCAAACGAACCGGCCCGGTCAATCCGCTCAATCCCAATGGCGGAGCGACGTTCATTCGCTTCCCATCGGCGGCTCAGGTGCAGGCCGGGTTGAGCAGCGATTTCATCAATCCGTTGCGGTTGCAGGACAACGTTTATGAAACGACGGCTGACGCTTTCTATCACGGTTTCACCGCGCAGTTGCAGAAACGTTTTTCCAACAACTTCAGCATCAATGCGCATTACACGTTGTCGAAAGCGATTGACGAAGTGACGGATTTCAACAGCGACTTTTCGGCGCAGAATCCGCTGAACATTCGTCTTGACCGTGCTTTGTCGTCATTCGATCAACGCCATCGCTTCGTGGCCAGCGGCGTGGTTCAAAGCACGGCTGACAATGCGATGCTGAAAGATTGGTCAATCGCGCCGATCTTCATTGCCCAAAGCGGTCGTCCGTTCAACCTGCTGCTCGGCATTGATTCCAACGGAGATGGTCGTTCGCAAAGCGATCGTCCGGGCGCGTCAGGCCGCAACACCGGGCGAGGCGAAGCCTTTTACAGCTTCGATATGCGCATCGCTCGCCGCTTCTTCGTCAAAGAGAGCAGATTCCTGGAATTGACCTTCGAGGCATTCAATCTGTTCAACCGGACGAACTTCCTGGGCATCAACAACGTTCTGGGCGGAGCTTGCGTGGCCAATGGCGTTCCAACGCCTTGCACGACAGGTTCAACGCCGTTGACCGATTTCAACCTGCGTGGCAGCAGCGACCGCAAACCGACCGAATCGCTCGGTTTCACGTCGGCTGCCGATCCGCGCCAGTTGCAATTCGGCGTTCGATTCAATTGGTAAAGCGCATTGCGGATTCACAGCGAATTGCAATCTGCCAGTTTGCACTCTAGAAAGACCGGGCGTCCGATTTGTTTCCCAACGAATCGGACGCCCGGATTTTTTTAGCCTTCAGCCGTTTTGTCGGGCAAGGGCAAATGTGCAATGATTGCCGCTCAAACCACCGCAGTTAAATCCATCAACAAACTTTCGACAATTTTCTGGGCAATGATTCTGGCTCAAGCGAAATCGAAGGAGGACAAGGCTATGATCTCAAGGCGATATATCGCCGTTTTTTTGCTGGCATTGGCGGTCGCGCTCAGCGTCGCTTGCGGCAAGAAGGAAGAAGAAGTTGCTCCGGCCAGCGCCGGACCCGTCTGGAAACCATCGGGTAACGAAGGCAACATCACCGGCACAATCGCGTTCACGGGCGCGGCTCCGATTCCAGGCAAGCTGGACACGTCCAACGACGCAGCCTGTGGCGTAGCGCTGAACAATGACGTTCTGGTCAAGGATGGCAAGCTGCAAAACGTTTTTGTCTTTGTGAAAAGCGGACTGCCCGAAGCAAACTTTGAAGTTCCGACGACCGAAGTCGAATTGGATCAAAAAGGTTGTTTATACGTTCCGCGCATTGTGGGAATTCAGGCCGGACAGCCGTTGAAAGTCATCAATTCCGATCAAACCAACCACAACGTACATCCGATTCCCAAGGTCAACCGGGAATGGAACGAAACTCAATCGAAAGGTCAGGCGCCGATCGTCAAGAAGTTCGGCAAGCCCGAATCGCAAATTCCGGTCAAATGCAATATGCATTCGTGGATGCTGGCTTACGTCAATGTGATGTCGCATCCGTTTTACGCGGTCAGCGCCGCCGACGGAAGCTTCACCATCAAAGGTTTGCCGCCCGGCGATTACGAGCTTGAAGCCTGGCATGAAAAGTACGGCGCGAAAACCATGAAGATCACCGTCGCTGAAAAGGCCGACGCCAAAGCCGATTTTTCATTCAATGCGGCGACTGCCTACGTGCCCGGTTCATTGAAAGTTCAACCGGCGCTGGCGCTGCCTTAATCCACAGCAGATTGCGGATGGCGGGGTGCGGACTGGCTGAAACCTTATGATTCAGCTACGTCGCAAATCCGCAATCCGCGCTTCGCAATTCGTATGGGACGTTTACTCGCAATTGTCATCTGGCTGGTCACCTTGTTGACGGTGGCTTTTTTCGCATGGTCGAAGGTGAAAACGGGTTGGTGGTTTCCTGAAGCAATTTCGACGCACGCCTCGGCCATGGACAGCCAATTCAACATCACCTGGATCGTCGTCGGCGCGGCTTTCTTCGGCGCGCAAGCGGCGCTGGGTTACGCCGTCTGGCGTTTTCGAGCAAAAGGAAACGAGCGGGCGAATTACACCGAAGGCAATACGCGAATTGAAGTCATTCTGGTTGCCGTCACCGCAGTTGTTTTCATCGCACTGGCCATCACAGGCCAGCGAGTTTGGGCGAATCTGCATTTGAATCAAGCCCCGCCGGACGCCGTTCAGGTCGAAGTCACCGGTCAGCAATTCAACTGGTATTTTCGCCATCCGGGAACCGATGGCCGATTCGGTTCGACCAGCCCGAAACTTTACAACGACGCGGACAACACAGTTGGCGCGCGTCCCGGGCCGTTGGGCATTGATCCGAAAGACCCATCGGGCAAGGACGACGTTTTCAGCCAGACGCTGGTCATTCCAGTCAATCGTCCGATCAACCTGACGCTGAGAGCCAAAGACGTGACGCACGATTTTTATGTTCCGGCTTTGCGATTGAAACAGGACGTAGTGCCGGGTTTGAAAATCAATCTGCACTTCACCGCGACGAAGGAAGGGCGTTACGAAATTGCCTGCGCCGAATTGTGCGGACAGCTTCATCATCAGATGCGAGCTTATATGCGCGTCGTTTCGCAGGCTGAGTTTGAAAAATGGTCGAGCGAAAACGCTCCGAAGTGAATGGTTCTTCCATCGCCGCTTCATATTTCTTCCTGGATGAGATTTGAAATATGGCTGAACAAATCCAAACCGAACATCACCAATCGGCACACGCCGCGCCGACCGGTTTCATTCGCAAATATGTTTTCAGCACGGATCACAAAATCATAGGCATTCAGTATTTCTTTCTGGCTCTGGTTGCCGCGCTGGTGGGAATGCTGATGTCGTTGCTGATGCGTTTGCGATTGGCCTGGCCGAGTGAACGTTGGCCTATGTTGGAGGCGATTTTCCCCGAAGGTTTCAAGGACGGATTGATGCAGCCGGAATTTTATCTGGCGATGGTGACGATGCATGGGACGATCATGGTCTTTATGGTTTTGACCACCGCTCCGCAATCGGGTTTCGGCAATTACTTTTTGCCGATCCAGATCGGAGCGCGCGACATGGCCTTTCCGGTTCTGAACATGCTTTCGTTCTGGGTTACGTTTCTGAGCTTCGCCGTTTTGATGGCCGCGTTGTTCGTCGTTGGCGGAGCGCCGATTGGCGGCTGGACTTTTTACCCTACGTTGAGCGCCATTCCATCAGCCGGTCCGGGGCAGGCTTTGGGCGCTGATTTGTGGATCGTCAGCATTGCGCTGTTTTGCGTCGGATCGTTGCTGACTGCGCTGAATTTCATCACCACGATTTTGAATTTGCGAACCGGCGGCATGACTTTGATGCGAATGCCGCTGACTTGTTGGGGATGGTTCACGACGGCTGTCATTGCCTTGCTGGCTTTTCCGGTATTGCTGGCGGCGGGAATCCTGTTGCTGCTGGATCGCAACGTCGGAACCAGCTTTTTTATCCCCACCGGCACGGTGGTTACCGGCCAATTGATTCCCGGCGGTGGCGGTTCGACTTTGTTGTGGCAACATCTGTTTTGGTTTTTCGGCCACCCGGAAGTTTACATCGCCATTCTGCCTGGTATGGGAGTGACTTCGCACATTCTGGCGACCTTCGCTCGCAAACCCGTCTTCGGCCATCGCGTAATGGTCATAGCCATGTTCGTCATCGGCCTGTTGGGCTTTTTCGTCTGGGGGCATCATATGTTCATCAGCGGAATGAATCCGACTGTGGCGATTGCTTTTTCCGTTCTGACGCTGGTCATCGGCGTGCCGTCGGCGATCAAGACTTTCAACTGGCTGGGAACTTTGTGGGGCGGGCGGATACGCTTCACCACTCCGATGTTGTTTTCCATCGGATTCGTTTCGTTGTTCGTCGCCGGAGGCGTGACGGGTTTGGTGCTAGGTCAAACGGCGCTTGACATAGTTTTCCACGACACGCACTTCGTCACCGGTCATTTCCATCTGATTATGGGCGTGGCGGCGATCTTCGGAATCTTTGCGGCGACTTATTACTGGTTCCCGAAAATGTTCGCGCGGACGATGAACGAGACGCTCGGCAAGCTGCATTTCTGGCTGACCTTCGTCGGCGTGTACGCGATCTTCATTCCGTTTCACGTGCTGGGAATTGCCGGGCATCCGCGCCGTTACGCCGATTCGACGGGCTACGAATTTCTGAAAGCACTGGAACCGCTGCACGTTTTTATCACCATTGCTGCTTTTGCGACGGCGGCGGCTCAACTGATTTTCCTGGTCAACTTCTTCTGGTGCTTGTTCAAAGGTAAACGCGCCGCTGACAATCCCTGGGAAGCGACGACTCTGGAATGGTCAACTCCGACGCCGGTTCCGCATGAAAACTTCGGCGAGCAGTTGCCGGTTGTACATCGCGGACCGTATGAGTATTCAGTGCCCGGCGCTGAAAAAGATTACCTGATGCAGGCTGAATGATTTCGGATTTATGCCAGCAACATTGACGACAACCAAACGCGACGAACCGGCTTTCGGCGACGGGGGCAAAGGTTTTGACGATCTGCCGGGTTATGGCGGCGGCGATAATCGCCCGCCCGAACCTGAACGCCAGCCTCCGCCTGAAGGTTATCGCATAGGAGTCTGGCTGGTGTTGGCCAGCGTGACGATGTTGTTTGCCGCGCTTGCCAGCGCGTACATAGTCAATCGCGCGCAGCGCATGCCGATTGTCATGCCGAAAGTCTTGTGGCTCAGCACGGCTGTGATTTTGATCAGCAGTCTGACTTTTGAAATCGCACGGCGCGCCTTGAAACGTCGCGCCGAAAACAAATTCAAACTTTGGATCGGCGTGACGACCGCGCTCGGCCTGGGCTTTCTGGCTTTGCAGTTGATGGCCTGGAGCGAATTGAACGCCGCGGGCTTTTACATCAACAAAAATCTGCGCAGCGGTTATTCGTACCTGTTCACGGGCTTGCACGGAGTTCACCTGATCGGCGGACTTGTGGCTCTGGCGTTTGTGACCTTGCGCAAGCCGGAAAAATGGACGGTTGTGCGACGGCGAGTCGCCGTGGATGTGACGGCGCTTTACTGGCATTTTCTGGACGGATTGTGGATCGTCCTTTTCGTCATGCTTTTCTTCTGGAAGTAACCATCACGGTACAGGCAGCGATGGCGACCTCTTGGTTTTGCGATGTGAAATCGCCCGGTCGCTCACGCTCCCGGTACTGAACCTCTCGGTTTTTGGAAATGGACCAAACACTGACTTCAAATTGGCAGGGCGGCGTTTCGCCGTACGGCATCGGCCACAAGAAACTGGGGATGTGGCTGTTCATTCTGTCTGATTCGCTGACCTTCGGAGCGTTGCTCGTCGGATACGGTTATGTGCGCGTCGCCAGCGAATTATGGCCGAAGCCTTTTACGTTTTCGCCGAGCATAATCTTTTCGACGGTCATGACTTTCTGTCTGCTGACCAGCAGCCTGACGATGGTGATGGCTGTCGCGGCTTCGTCGCGAGGCGAACGGGCGAAGATGGTCAAATGGATTCTGGCGACAATGGTTGCCGGATTGGCGTTCATCGTTTTGCATCTGATCGAATGGAATCATCTGATTGCCGAAGGCCTGCGGCCATTCAGCGTGCCCGCCGGATGGGGAGAAAACGCTTCGCCTATGTTCGGCGCGACGTTCTTTACCATCACCGGTTTGCACATGCTGCACGTCTTCACCGGAGTGATTTATCTTGGAGTGACGGCGGCTCGCAAACGCGCGACGCATGAAGATGTGGAAATCAGCGGCTTGTACTGGCACTTTGTTGATCTGGTTTGGATGTTCGTCTTCCCGCTGATTTATCTGCTGTCAATCAAATACTGAAATTTGGAACGCAGGCGTCCTGGCCTGCTGTGGGCGTTTATGGATTCGGAAAAGGTAACGACTCGAGCATATTCGATGGTTTGGTTGTGGCTGATCGTATTGACCGGCATCGAAGTCTTTCTCGGTTACATACACGTTCCGCTGGCGATTATGCTGGTCAGCGTGATGGGACTTTCAATCGTCAAAGCTGTTCTGATCATGGCTTACTTCATGCATCTGAAGTTCGAGCGCCTGGGATTGGTTTTGACGATTGTTCCGGCAATGGTCATCTGCTTGATTCTGCTGCTGGTGTTTTTCCCTGACGGATTCCGTGCGTTTGATCTGAGGGCTTTCAGATGAGGTTCAATCGCTGCGCAAAAAAATTGTTAAGCCTCTTCCTGGTCATTCTCGCTTGTTCGATTTCCGCTTTCGCTCAATGCGCAATGTGCAAGGCGAACATCGCCAACGCGGAAAATGCCGCCGAAGTTTCGCGGACGATCAACACCGCTGTGTTGGCGTTATTGGTTCCCACGTTGCTGGTCATCGGCGGCGTGGTCAGGCTGGTTTATAAGTATCGTAATCTTTCCGGCAATAATTCGTATGTCAATATCAGACCTTCCGACTCTCAACGCGATTCTCAATAGCATCAGCGCCATATTGCTGACCGTCGGTTATTTTTTCATCAAACAGAAAAACCGAAACGCGCATCGCCTGTGCATGGTCAGCGCCTTTGCGACTTCGACGCTCTTTCTGGCTTCATATCTTGTCTATCACTTCAATGTCGGCTCGGTGAAATTTCAGGGGCAGGGAACGGTGCGAACAGTCTACTTTACGATTCTGCTGACGCACACTGTGCTGGCGGTCGTGATCGTGCCGATGATCTTCGTCACATTTGCCAGAGCTTTGAAAGGGCGGTTTGACAAACACCGCCGAATTGCCAGATGGACTTTGCCGATGTGGTTGTATGTTTCGGTGACGGGCGTTGTTGTTTACCTGATGCTTTACCACTGATAGGTACGCACGCGCCC